>NZ_JAKKRW010000010.1:0-173032 GCF_025653905.1 Shewanella sp. SM71 | reverse complement strand
TGCTATCAAGCGTGGACACCCCCATATGATAAAAGTGACCCACAAGAGGCCATATATATCGTGTGATACAGACAGGTTTTATTTCGGATATTATTCAAATCTCGACTGTTATTGCCATCCCGAAGATATGCATAAAGTGTTGTCGCTACTGATGAAGCAATTACCGGGGTCGGAACTCTTTTTATTGAAAAATGAACGAATAGTTGGCCTCTCTAAAGTTGGCACCCGTGACGGCAAACTAGCCCAACTATCAGATTTTACCCCTGACAATACCCTGCCCAGTTAACGTTTTTTCTCGCGCCTGTTATTGGCGCGAGATTCGGTGTCCATCAGTGGCAGTTTTACCACCAAGATGCTGACAGGTCTGTTTGTGCTAGGGTGACGCCAATTACGGCCATTATCTGGATATAGGCTAACAGACCTTTAGCGGCGAGGTCGTCAAGAGCGAGAAGACATTAAGTACGAGCCGTGTGGGTAGGTTAACGATGACCATGCAGTACCGTGGGCACAGCAAAGGAATAGCTATATGAATAAGAGATCAGCGCCGCAGCAGTCGGCGTCGACAGAGCATGACACACAACCGTTGAACGACAGCCGGTATGAAGATTTGCCACGCAGTGAGTTCCTGCAATTACCCCAAGAGGAGCAAGACCGGCTCAATAAGCTACGTCAGCAGCGGGTGCGTGAGGCGCCCACCCTCTATGAGTGGGATATTAAGGTAGCGACCGTGTATGCCATGGGGTGGCTCGTTGTCATTATTCCCTGCGGTATAATGGTGCTGATTGGCTTGGTGGCACACTGGTATGAGTCTGACCAATGGTATGGTTTTTTTTTCATGGCATTGATTTTTGCGCCATTTATCCGCTACCTCTGGTTGGCCGACAAACAGTACCATTATCGACTCACCACCGAGGGTTTAGTTACCACCTATCATGATGCGATTCCGGATGCCGCCTACGCGGTAGTGCGGGGGCTGGCTTGGTTTGGGGTAGTGGTTTGTATTGTCGGGGTGGCCTTTTTAGGCCCGGCAGCGCTGGTTGGTGCAGGTGGAATGGCTCTGGGGGCATTTTTCTTTACTGGTTTTAAAAATGTAGAAACCACCTCAATAAGTGCTATCAAGCGTGGACACCCCCATATGATAAAAGTGACCCACAAGAGGCCATATATATCGTGTGATACAGACAGGTTTTATTTCGGATATTATTCAAATCTCGACTGTTATTGTCATCCCGAAGATATGCATAAAGTGTTGTCGCTACTGATGAAGCAATTACCGGGGTCGGAACTCTTTTTATTGAAAAATGAACGAATAGTTGGCCTCTCTAAAGTTGGCACCCGTGACGGCGAACCAGTCCAATTGTCAGATTTTGCCCCTGAGAATCCCCTGCCCAGTTAACGTTTTTTCTCGCGCCTGTTACTGGCGCTAATTACGACCATTATCTGGATGCAGGCTAACAGACCTTTAGCGGCGAGGTCGTCAAGGGTGAGAAGACATTAAGTACGAGCTGTGTGGGTAGGTTAACGATGACCGTGCAGTCGGTGGGCACAGCAAAGGGATAACTAAATGAATAAGAAAGCAACGGTGCAGCCGTCGGCGTCAACAGAACAAGCGCCCCCCCCATTGGACGACAGCCGGTATGAAGACCTGCCGCGCAGTGAGTTCCTGCAATTACCCAAAGAGGAGCAAGACCGGCTCTATCAGTTGCGTCAGCAGCGGGTGCGGGAGGCGCCCACGCTTTATGAGTGGGATATTCAGGTGGCGACTGTGTATGGCATGGGGTGGATCATGGTCCTTATTCCGTGCGGGATTACGGCTCTAGTTGGGTTGGTGACACGCTGGTATGGATTTGAACAATGGTATTATTTTCTCATCATAGTGATGATTTTTGGGCCATTTATGCGCTATCTCTGGTTGGCCGACAAACAGTACCACTATCGGCTCACCACAGAGGGGCTGGTCACCACTTATCATGATGCGATTCCGGATGCAGCCTACGCGGTAGTGCGGGGGCTGGCTTGGTTTGGAGTGGTGGTTTGTATTGTCGGCGTGGCGTTGTTAGGCCCGGCCGCCTTGGTCGGCGCGGGTGGTTTTGCCGTGATGGCATTTTTCTTCACCGGTTTTAAAAATATAGAGACAACTTACGAGAGTTCTATAAAGAATGGGCATCGTCATTTGATTAAGGTAACGCGGAATCGTCCATTTATTGCCTGCCAATCGGATGTACGAACAATGGGCTTACGCGCAAGCATTCGTCTTCATTGCCCATTGGATAAGATGCACACCATCTTATCATTACTGATGACGCAGTTACCTGATTCTGAAATCCGTGTATTTAAAAATGAGCGCGTGTTAGATGGCGTACCATTTGCGTCATTTGAGTCAGGCGAACCTGCCCAACTGTCAGATTTCGCCCCTGAGAATACCCATGCCGTCTAACGCTTTCTTTCGCGCCTGTTATTGGCGTGAGATTCGGTGTCATCAGTGGCAGCTTTGCCACCAAGATGCTAACAGGCCTTATAGCGGCAAGATCGTCAAGAGTGAGAAGACATTAAGTACGAGCTGTGTGGATAGGTTAACGATGACCGTGCAGTCCGTGGGCACAGCAAAGGAATAGCTATATGAATAAGAGAGCAGCGCCGCTGCAGTTGGCGTCGACAGAGCAAGAGACAAAACTGTTGGACGACAGTCGGTATGAAGACCTGCCGCGCACTGAGTACCTGCAATTACCCCAAGAGGAGCAAAGCCGGCTCAATATGCTACGTCAGCAGCGGGTGCGTGAGGCGCCCACGCTTTATGAGTGGGATATTCGGGTGGCGACTGTCTATGGTCTATTTTGGTTAACCTTCCTGATCCCGTGTGGTTGCTTAGCACTTATAGGGTGCTATTTGCTATCTGGCGATACTAGCTTGGGTATAGGGTTAATTATCATGGCTTCAATTATGTGCTTATCTGCTCGTTACCTCTGGTTTGCAGACAAACAGTACCATTATCGGCTCACCTCCGAGGGTTTAGTTACCACCTATCATGACGCGATTCCGGATGCAGCTTACGCGGTAGTGCGGGGGCTGGCTTGGTTTGGGGTTGTGGTTTGTATTGTCGGGGTGGCCTTTTTAGGCCCAGCAGCGCTGATTGGTGCAGGCGGAATGGCTCTGGGGGCATTTTTCTTTACTGGTTTTAAAAATGTAGAGACTACTTACGAGAGTCCTATAAAAAATGGGCATCGTCATTTGATTAAGGTAACGCGGAATCGTCCATTTATTGCCTGCCAATCGGATGTACGAACAATGGGGGTACGTGCAAGTATCCGTCTTCATTGCCCATTGGATAAGATACACATTATCTTGTCATTGCTGATGACGCAGTTACCTGATTCTGAAATCCGTGTATTTAAAAATGAGCGCGTGTTAGATGGTGTACCATTTGCGTCATTTGAGTCAGGCGAACCTGCCCAACTGGTAGATTTTGCCCCTGACAATAACCAGCCTAGTTGAATAAAGCGTGGACACTTAACAATAATGGCGCGGTAGTTAACTTCCGACTATATAGGTGGTTTTTCTGCTGCATCCATGTTTAGTTTAGATCGGTTTTTAACCATCTATCTCTATTGTTGCTGTTGCCGCGGTGTCTGGCGTGCCTTCTCTGAATGATAAAAGAGTGGTTGGCGATGATGCCTATTTAGAGAACAACGCGATGATTGAATCAGAATAAAAGTTGTATATACCTTCAAAATACAAAAAGCCCCGATAGCGTTGCTATCGAGGCTTTTATATTTTCTGTATCAATTACATAAAGCGAGCCGGTTATATAGCGATAGCCATTACAGGCTGTAGTACATTTCAAACTCAAGTGGGTGAGTTGTACGTGCTACGCGCTCAGCTTCTGCTGTTTTCAGTACGATATAAGATTGGATGAAATCTTCACTGAACACGCCGCCTTTAGTCAGGAACTCATGGTCAGCTTGCAGATTTTCAAGGGCGTTTTCTAATGACGTTGCCACTTGTGGGATTTCAGCCGCTTCTTCTGGAGGCAGATCGTACAGATCTTTGTCCATCGCTTCACCTGGGTGGATCTTGTTTTGGATACCGTCAAGACCCGCCATTAGTAGCGCTGCGAAACCTAAGTATGGGTTTGCATGTGGATCAGGGAAACGTGCTTCGATACGACGGCCTTTAGGGCTTGGTACCACTGGAATACGGATTGATGCAGAGCGGTTACGGGCAGAGTAGGCCAACATAACAGGTGCTTCAAAGTGTGGCACTAAACGCTTGTAAGAGTTCGTGCTTGGGTTAGTGAAAGCGTTCAGCGCGCGAGCGTGCTTGATGATACCACCTATGTAGTACAGAGCCGTTTCACTTAAACCTGCGTATTTGTCGCCAGCGAACAAGTTAACACCGTCTTTCGCCAGAGATTGGTGAACGTGCATGCCGCTACCGTTGTCACCAACGATGGGTTTAGGCATGAAAGTCGCAGTCTTGCCATAAGCGTGTGCCATGTTGTGCACTACGTACTTCAGAATTTGGATTTCATCCGCTTTCTTAGTCAAGGTGTTGAAGCGAGTGGCGATTTCGTTTTGACCTGCAGTCGCCACTTCGTGGTGATGCGCTTCAACCACTTGGCCCATTTCTTCGAGCACTAAACACATAGCGCTACGTAGGTCTTGTGATGAGTCAACCGGTGCAACTGGGAAGTAACCGCCTTTAACAAATGGACGGTGACCTGTGTTGCCGCCTTCGTAGCTAGTGCCTGAGTTCCAAGCCGCTTCTTTAGCGTCGATCTTAACGAAACAACCTGACATGTCAGTACCGAAACGGACATCGTCAAATAGGAAGAATTCTGGTTCTGGTCCAATCAATACAGTATCAGCGATACCAGTAGAGATCAGGTAAGCTTCTGCTTTTTTAGCAATTGAGCGTGGGTCACGGTCGTAACCTGTCATAGTACCGGGTTCAAGAATGTCACAACGGATCAGCGCTGTGGTTTCTTCGGTGAAAGGATCCAGTACAAATGTCGTTGGATCTGGCATCAGTACCATGTCTGATTCGTTAATGCCCTTCCAACCTGCGATAGAAGAACCGTCAAACATTTTGCCGTCTTCGAAGAAATCAGCATCTACCTGATGAGAAGGAATAGATACGTGCTGCTCTTTACCTTTAGTGTCGGTAAAACGTAAATCAACGAACTTAACTTCTAATTCTTCAAGTTGCTTTAAAACTGATTCAACTGACATTCTCAAGCCTCCGGTAGGGTAAAGGGATGCCCCTTCTATAATCTTTTAACTCAAGAGATTTATCTTGAGCCAAACTTACGAGCTATAAAGCGATATCCATGCCAATAATTTAACTTACTGATTAACATGGTTTAAAATCTTTGTTGCACTTAATTGGATTCGCGTGTGCACCATAATGGTGCTTTTGTCTGTGGCATTTTGGTGCATTACTCCATTTTGGTGCGCACTGAATTGATTCATGCAAACCTTAAGCTGGGATGCACAGCGATAACATGCACCGCTTATATGGCACTGAGATGGCAATGACGCTTTGGCTTTCACAGTATAAGTAAGTACTGCCTCACTGAAGCTCGCACATACTTGCAGCACAGAACGGGACTATTTACCACCGCATAACCGCCGCATAATTGTCATAAAACCACGCTAGTCTGTCCAACTATGCCACGCATTATCAATCCAATAGTGGTTTATTATCATATTATTAGGAAAGAGTTCGTTCTCATGTGCGAAATGTCTTTGCTGTTCACAGACCAAGTGAAATCAGTGATGCGTAAAAAGGTATCCCGTGACAATGAAGTGAGTCTTAATGTCATCGGATGTAAACGCCAACATGAACGTTAGATTAAGTGTGCCGCAGAATTTATTGCAGTGTGTTCACGTGGTAATTTCTCTGTATCTAAGTCGATTTTGCTGATGCTTAAATCGACATTAGCAGTGCTAACATTGAATACGAAAAATAGCAAATTCAGCTGCTTAACTCGGATTTTTCCTATGAATATGGCAATTAAACAGAGCGTTAACTCTGGCTACAGAGGATTTCATTCAGTGGATGATTGGCGGAAATTACCCAAGGATTGGCGGATTGTTTTATAAGTGTTCAAAAATAATCCTGTGCGCCAAGGCCGCTCTGGAGTAGAATGGCACGCTTTTTATTGTGGCGGATCGAGCTCGATCGCCATAACGAATTACTGAAATATCCCTATTTTTGTTTGATGGTAAGAGGTTTATCCGTGCTAGAGAATTTACGTAACATCGCCATTATTGCACACGTTGACCATGGCAAAACGACCCTGGTAGACAAGTTGCTGTCACAGTCAGGCACCCTTGCAACCCGAGGAGAAGCCACTGAGCGGGTGATGGACTCCAACGATCTTGAAAAGGAACGTGGGATCACGATTCTGGCAAAGAATACTGCCATCAAGTGGAACGACTACCGTATTAACATCGTTGATACCCCAGGCCACGCCGATTTCGGTGGTGAGGTTGAGCGTGTTCTGTCTATGGTTGACTCAGTATTATTGCTGGTTGATGCCGTTGATGGTCCAATGCCACAAACTCGCTTCGTAACGAAGAAAGCGTTTGCTCAAGGCCTAAAGCCAATCGTTGTTATCAACAAAATTGACCGTCCAGGTGCACGCCCAGATTGGGTTATTGACCAAGTATTCGACCTGTTCGATAACTTAGGTGCAACTGACGAGCAGCTAGATTTCCCAATCGTTTACGCTTCTGCGTTAAACGGTTTTGCAACTTTAGATCCGGATGTAGCGAGCGATGATATGACGCCGCTGTTCCAAACTATCGTTGAAAAAGTATCTTTCCCAGATGCTGACGCCGAAGGCGCGTTCCAGATGCAAATTTCGCAAATCGACTACAACTCATACGTGGGTGTTATCGGTATCGGCCGCATCAAGCGTGGTAGCGTTAAAACGAACCAACAAGTGACTATTATTGGCGCTGATGGCAAAACTCGTAACGGTAAAATGGGCCAAGTATTAGGTTACATGGGTCTAGACCGTACTGAAGTTGAAATTGCTAACGCTGGCGACATCGTTGCTATCACTGGTTTAGGCGAGCTGAAAATTTCTGACACTATCTGTGCCGTTGGTGCAGTAGAAGCTATGCCACCTTTGACTGTTGATGAACCTACTCTGACCATGACTTTCCAAGTTAATACTTCACCTTTTGCAGGTAAAGAAGGTAAGTATGTGACTTCACGTAACATTCTGGAGCGTCTGCAAACAGAATTAGTCCACAACGTAGCACTGCGTGTTGAAGAAACAGAAAGTCCAGATCGCTTCCGTGTATCTGGCCGTGGTGAATTGCATTTATCAATCTTGATTGAAAACATGCGTCGTGAAGGTTACGAGTTAGCCGTATCACGTCCAGAAGTTATTCTGAAAACTATCGACGGTGAACTGTGTGAACCATTTGAAACCTTGACTGTTGACGTTGAAGAAGAAGATCAAGGCACAGTAATCGAGAAATTAGGTACCCGTAAAGCTGAAATGAAAGACATGCAGCTTGATGGTAAAGGTCGTGTACGTATCGACTTCATCATCCCAAGCCGTGGTTTAATCGGTTTCCAAACTGAGTTTATGACAGCGACTTCTGGTACTGGTCTAATTTATCACTCATTCGACCATTACGGTCCGCACAAAGGTGGCGATATCGGTCAACGCGCTAACGGCGTATTGATTTCTAACGCAACGGGTAAGGCATTGACCTTCGCACTGTTCGGTCTGCAAGATCGCGGTCGTCTCTTTATCGGCCATGCCGCTGAAGTATACGAAGGCCAAGTGGTTGGTATTCACGCTCGCTCAAACGATCTGACTGTTAACTGTTTGAAAGGTAAGCAGCTGACCAACATGCGTGCTTCTGGTACTGACGAAGCCCAAGTGTTGACTACTCCAATCACAATGACACTTGAGCAAGCGCTTGAGTTCATCGATGATGATGAATTAGTTGAAGTAACGCCTAAGAACATTCGTGTTCGTAAGAGACACTTGACTGAAAACGATCGTAAGCGCTTTAACCGCGGTTAATGCCAGTCTGTTAATTCAGGTGACACGCCCTTAAGGTGAGTCAATCGGTTTAAAAAGCCCTGCATAGGAAACTGTGCAGGGCTTTTTGTTGGGATAAATTGAGTAATGGGTATTAGTAGTCCTCATCTATCACCCGTATGCAATTGCGGCCAGCGGATTTTGCGCGGTAGAGGGCGGCGTCCGCTTGGCGAACGAGTTCTAAAGCATTTTGTTTGTTAGAGGGTTGCAGATAGGCGACGCCTGCGCTCACTGTCACAATCCCAAGGTCGGTATTTGCATGCGGAATGGCAATGGCTTGGATCAGCTGATGTATATGCTGCGCTGTATCGAGTACCGTTTGTTTGTCGACATTCGGTAATAGAATGACAAATTCTTCGCCCCCGTAGCGAGCGACTAATTCGCCCGCTCTGCGACCGGACTGGGACAGTGTACTCGCTAATTGTTTAAGGCAATCGTCTCCGGCGAGGTGGCCATAGTGATCGTTAAATTGTTTAAAGTGGTCAATATCGAGCATGATGAGGGCCAGTGAGGAATTGCTCCTTTGTCCTCGGCTCCACTCCGTTTGTAACATCATGTCAAATAGGCGGCGGTTGCCGATATTGGTTAAACCATCGGTATTGCTGAGTATTTCGAGTTGCCTATTGGCTTCTGCCAGCTCACAGGTTCGTGCCTTAATCATGGATTCAAGTTCGACATTACGCTCTTCTAATCGGGCTATAGGGTAAATCTCCCCTTTGTGGGCTAAGCCGTAGGGGATGGATATGCCACTGTGGGCAATCATCCAGTCTTTGTGTTCTAAACGAAATATCAATACTAGCCGTGCCGTTTCGCGGGAAAACATAGGATTAGGGATGGGTAAGTGGATATGGAAAAAGGCAGTCACCACCACGAGGTTATCGGCAAGATCTTGTAAGGAGAGATCTAACATTTCGATATGGATCCGCTCAGGCACTTGTGCAAAGTCCTGCCGAGTGATCCGCACCCATTCTTCCCTGCTGGTGACAAGCTGGTCGCTGCTCCCTGCATAGCCGCTAAAGTTCTCACTAAAGCGACGAGTTAGCCTGTCATCACGGGAGGCATACATCTCAATATATTCGTCAAATAACGAATGGATCAATTGCTGTCGGTTGGGTCGCATAGGTTAGCTCCGTTGGGGAACATAAAACCATTTTCCTAATATCCGTATAGGAATATTATCTGCGATAAAGTCTAGCTGTTGCCTGATTGTAATCAATTTTATGACGTATATATTAAAAATACTGCAGAGAGTGATGTAAGCCATTATCTGCAGTATGGTCTGTGAGACAAAATTGTTTTGTATTCACTTAATGTATCATTTAGCCCAAGTATTATTTAACACAGCCTGTTGGGATAGTTGGAATTCAAGTTTTAGTTGTTCTGCATATTTAGGAGCATCATTTTGAGTAAAATCTGCACTATCACTCTCTGATATGATTTTATCTCCCGCAATTAAAAACGAACCTGAGTTAGTAAATGCGCCTAGTAAGTCCCCTTTTACGACTATGCTGTAGGGTTTTCGGTCTCTGTAAAGTGATCGTCCAACAGATGCGAACTCGTTATTAAAACCGAGTAAATCAAAAGCTGTAGGTAAAATATCTAGTTGGCTTGCAAGTATTTTATGCCGTTTAGGGGTTATGTTTTGCCCTGGACGGTAAATCCATAACGGAATATGGAATGCACTTTCTAAGCCCGGCGTTTTCGTATTGAACAAGGTATGATCTGCTAAAATCATGAAAGTCGTATTTTCGTACCAGTCCTGCTTTGAAGCTTCTGTAAAAAATGCTTTAAGAGCTTCATCTGTATATCTAACAGTGTTCAAAAAATCTGTAAATGTATCTTGGCCATACGGATAAACCTGTAAGTGCTTCGGTGTTTCTACGTATGGCATGTGGGTGGTGCCTGTAAATGAAAAACTGATAAAAGGTTTGTCACTTTTATTGGCCAGTTCGAGTGTTTTCATTAGCATTTCATAGTCCCAACCAAATTGAGCGCCATCGGGATCGGGATAATCTGTGCGGGTAATGGGGATATCACTGCGACCTAAATATTGCTGAAAACCCGCATAGTTAGCGATGGAATCTAGGCGAATGGAATCGCGTTTTGAGCTTTGCAGCATTTGGGTTTGGTAGCCGTGTGATTGGGCGATATTACCGATTTTTGTGAGTCGTGATAATTCGAGACCACCACCAATATAGCCTACACTTTCTAGGGGCGGTAGGCCGAATAAGCTGGCTTGAACCCCTAAATTACTGCGCTGACCGACGGCGTAAAAATTGTCATATACTTCTGCTTTTTTAGATAATTCATCTAAAAATGGTGTGACTTTATAATCTGATCCGGATAAGCCATCGACATAGGCGTAGCTCAATGCTTCAACTAAAATAATGACTAAATTACGGCCATTGGGGCTATTTTCAGGGAATTGACTGAGAAATGGATATTGATACGCTTCATCTTCAGTTTTGTTCAGATGGGCTGCAAGCTGTTCTGCGTTGAAATATTTGTAATCTGTGCGTTGGTAGCTCTGTGCTGTTCCTTTGGCCCCCGTGTAAATGCCATTTAATATCAAATTAGCTTGCTGCTCATTTTGACTATCATAGGCATCGATAATTCCTAATGGCTTACCGTGTAAGTCCAATCCGCGCATGCACAGGATCAATAAGGGTAATGCG
Organism: Shewanella sp. SM71; assembly: GCF_025653905.1. Classification (NCBI taxonomy): domain Bacteria; kingdom Pseudomonadati; phylum Pseudomonadota; class Gammaproteobacteria; order Alteromonadales; family Shewanellaceae; genus Shewanella; species Shewanella sp. SM71. Next base: position 162,289 of record NZ_JAKKRW010000010.1, on the reverse strand, counting down.
AGTAAAAATGTACCACATTGAGCTAGAAATGATTTATGCGGTTTGGCGACATAGAAAAGGGTACGCCATTTTTTTAGCCAAAAAAGGATGGCTGAAATAACTAATACTAAGCTAAATATGGTCAGAGCAAGATGATCTTTGACTAGAAACGGAATAATAAATGATGTCTCTGTCATGAGTAGAGGCAGATCATTAAATGTGTGTCTGTTTACTACCCCAAAATAGATGAAATCACCCATCAGTGCGATGGTCGATAGCATCAGCATAACTAGACCTAGTTGCAGTCCAGTTCCTTTTATCATTGAGGCAATTCGGCCCTTTGCTGGGGTTAATATGAGTAAGGTCGGCAATAGCAGCACATAGCTTGCTGTCATTAGATCAAATCTAACTGAAGTGAACAGTATCGTCATGACATCGATACTTCCCGCAAAATAATCGTGATACGCAATGTAATTGGCTAAGCGGAAACAGGCGAGAATGAATAACATTGAGACATAAAGAAACAACACACTGCGAAATTGACTTAACTTCATACGATTAATTTGATCATCAGACATTGAGAAATGGCGCATAATAGCACAGCAGTCGTCACGAGTTCAAAATCAGGCAAAGCTTGTTGGTATTGCTTAGCAGGGGTTGCTGATGAGAGGTTACTGGATTGCGTTAGCTGAGTGTGTCACTGGACGGCACGTGAGGTCTTTTCTGGATAGCATTACTTGGCAGTGGCTTTATTGCTGACGCTTATCATCGTTGTGGTGCGGCCGAGGACGTCGGGATACTCGATAGGACTTAGAGCCCTATCGAGTGAGTAGTCAAGCTTATGACTTAGCTTTATCTGCCAATTTTACCGCATTGACACTTTCACCTTTGAAGCTGATAGTCACATTTTTCTGAGCGACTTCATTATCTTTCAGCAAAGTCTTAGTGGTTTCTGCCAGCATTGGAGAAGCTGCATTTAACGCACTAAGATCATAGGCCCAAACTTCTAGATCCGCTTCATTATAAGTGCTAGCAGGCGCACCTAATTTTTCTGTGATTGTTTGCTTGGTTGAGCCTTCTTTAATGCCGAATGTATTTTTAATCGCTTCATTCGTTGCGCTGTCTAACGCATTGGTTGCCGTATCATTCACTGTGTCAGTGACAGATTGAGTTGCTGATTTAACGATTGAATCGAATGGGCCAGCATAAGCAAATAATGGTAGAGCAGTAAGAGCGATCAATAATGATTTTTTCACACAATAATTCCTTTGGTTAATACATTCCTTTATTAAATGCGCGCGAATTAGACCAGTAATTAGATTTTGTGTCAATTAAGCATCTGTTCTATATGATTTTATTTTAATCCTTTCAGATTATTCCTACTAAGTGGGTCAACCTTTAGTTGTACCTAAAGGTTTCCATTTTGAGGTTTTCTAGTCTTATCTGCTGCTGTTCTTCAATTTCGTTAGTGTTTTATTCCATCGCAATTGGATCCCGTCATATGTGTCATTTTAGGTGTTCTAGTGATGTCGCGTGTTCTAGTGCCCAATTCTATTAATCACTTGGATCAATTCCATGCGGATGTTGTCTGGTGTTTGGCTATGCCAGAAACCTGCTAAGTAAGCGCCCAGCGGTAGGATAAATAATGCGATAAGCACTAATGCGAGCAATCCCTTATGACCGAGTCTGTGGCCGGATTTCAGTCCAAGGCCGAGGGCGGCGGATTTAGGGCAAGCTGCGACACAGCGCATGCAGGCTTGGCACTCGTCACTGCGAACCGTGGTTTTAGTGTGCACTATAATGTTTGCTGGGCAAGCGCGGGTGCACTTGTCACATTTCATTCCTTTCGCTTCGATAAGACAGTGCTGGGTATTGCGGCGAATTTTTAATGGGCTTGCAAAGCTTAAGATCCCAAGCATAGCGCCATAGGGACACAAGTAACGGCAGAATCCCTGACGACGCCATGCCGCTAAAGCGAGGATCAGCGCAAATACCAGTAGCGTGATTAGGCTGGGTGTTAGGAAGAACAATGCCATCTTCAAGTCGGCAATCTTATGATAATTACCTTCAAGATAATGGGGGATGGATTGTGCTGGCATACCAATGACTATGTAGCAAAGTGCTAGGAGTAATAGATATTTCAACATTCGCAGTGGCCAATCTAGCCAAGCGGGTGGTGTAAGCTCTGATTTAATAAAGCGTTTTCTAAAGGAATACAGGTATTCCCCTGCCAAACCTAATGGGCAAGCCCAACCGCAAAATGCCCGCTTGCAGAGTAAACCTGTGAGTAATACCGCCGCTAGCATGACTGCTGCCGCAGGATGGGTTTGATCCCACAAATTGAGGCTGATAATGGCCTTAAGCTCAATGCCACCCGCAATCGGTAAAAAGGCATCGACTACGTCTGGGCGCATTAGCCAAGGTGTGATTCCTTGCTTAAGCAGTACGGTATTGATTGTGTATTGTATGGCAACCAGCAAGAGCGATAGCGCTAAGACATGTTGAGTCCCTTCACGAAGGGTATTGATTTTAATTTCACCCTTGAGTGCATCAGGCGCAAATTTATGCCCAAGTAGCATCAGTGGTAGTGCAATAAGAAGCCCGAGAGCCAGTGGCCAATAAAGACTCATTGCCACCGCACCGATACTGAGCAACAGTGTGGCGACCGCGCCCCATTTCTGGCCGCTCCAATAGCTGAGGGAGGCGAGATACATGAGTGCCAACATCAGCGTGAGTGATTCGATAAAAGTCATAGTGATGAATACAGCTAATAAGTTACAAGTACAGGCTCTGAGTGGTGAACTGAGGATAAGTTTTTGAGTAATAAGTGAAATTGTGCGTCAGATCTAAGATTCGCGCTATCAATCAATTAAAGCGCGCCATAGCTCACAAAGCTAAGTGTTTTAGTCTTGCACAAATAAAGTATGGCTTGCAGGGACATAGGGCGAGGTCACACAAAGAATAAAAAGCCCCAGCAATTTAGCTTGCTAGGGCTTAGGAATTCAGTGGGGCATTTGGATTAATTTTTTGATTTTTCGAGTGCTTCGATAAATTTGCTCGATTCGTTAATCGAGGTGTTCATCTCTTTAATCAGGGCCGAAATATCGGTTTGCAGACTCGCAAATTCGCTTTTAATCGCACCAATGGCTTGGGCGTTCAAGTTATGCTTGAGATACAGCATATTATCTTTCATGGCGGTGAGTATCGGCGGCATTTTTGACTCGGCACGGCGCATACTTTTGATCAATTGTTCATAGGCGCGGCGCGTTTCTTTGAGTTTAGCTTCACTGTTGCGGCGTAGATTAGCTTTACTGATCTCGCTAATTTCATTTTGCCACTCATCGAACAGTGCTTCGGCTACATCTTCGACTTTATTGATGCGGTTGCTGACGTTGTCGGCGGCACTTTGAGCCGATTCGTATTCATCTTTGGCTCTGCTATAGGCTTTTTCTAAGTTGCCATCACTGTAATTGAGCAGTGCTTGCATTTCTTCTAGGGCAGAGCTGAACTCTTTTTGAGCATCCTGTTGGGATTTTTTCGCATCTTTAACTCTGTCGACCATAATATCGCGTTTATGGTAACCGACCTTTTCCATTGCGCCGTAGTAGGCACTCTGGCAACCACTAAGCAGGAGACTTGTGGCAATCAGCCCTGAAGCTATCAGTCTTTTCATTGGGTGTTCCGTCGCTGAATGAAATTAATTAATCGGCTTTAAATCGCGCCGCATCGATAATGCTCCACAGATGAAAGATAGCACCTATTACCGCGGGCACAATCAGCCACCAGAGGGCATAACCCACCACTGTGATAATGAAAAATAACAGTGCGGCCATTATTCTGCCTTGCAATAATTGGCCTAGCCCAGGAAAAAATAGGCTAGCAATAGCGGAAATAACGTTACCTGCAGATCCTTGTTGAGACATCAATTCACTCCTTAGACTTGTAAATTAAGTGTTTATTGTACGAAGATAACGAGTCTATACCAACAGAATCAAGAGAAACCCGTGACTAAGAAGATAGAACTGGCACAAATTCGCGCCTTATTCCTCGGGATCTGGCAATTCCTGCTGCATTTGAGACGGCGTTTAGTTGAAGATCAAATCAATATCCGCGCCGGACATTTAGCCTATGTCACACTGTTGTCACTCGTGCCTATGGTGGCGGTGACTATGTCTATGCTGTCAGCTTTTCCGGTATTTAAGGGGATACGTGGACAGATAGAAGGTTTCGTTTATCAGAATTTTTTACCCGCCGCTGGCGACACAGTGCAAGTGTATATCAATGAGTTTGTGGCCAACGCGTCTAAGGGGACGGCTGTTGGGATTGCGGCCTTGGTCGTGGTTGCCATTTTGCTGATTTCCGCCATTGATAAATCGCTCAATAACATTTGGCGTACTAAAGAGAAGCGTTCAGTGGTGGTGGCATTTTCTATGTATTGGATGGTCATCACTTTGGGCCCAGTTTTGGTGGGGGCCAGTTTGGTCGCCACTTCCTACGTGGTGTCATTGAAGGTCTTTGACGGTCAGTTGTCGGGTGTGGTGCCCGTGTTTCTTGAGCGTTTACCTATGCTTTTCTCTGTGGCGGCATTTTTGTTGTTGTATATGGTGGTGCCTAATCAAAAAGTGAAGTTTCTACATGCACTATTAGGGGCGATTGTTGCCGCAATCTTGTTTGAGTTAGGCAAAAAAGCCTTTGCTTTGTATGTCACTCAGTTTCCGAGTTATGAAGCGATTTATGGTGCTTTAGCCGTGATCCCCATTATCTTTGTCTGGGTGTATTTATCGTGGATGATAGTATTACTCGGCGCGGAAATTACCGCCGCTATGCCTGAGTATTTAGATTATGAGTCGAGCTCAGATGATGACGAAACCGCTCTGAATGCTAAGCCCCTAGAAAATGCCTCTCAAGATAATTCCGCTGCGGTGTTAACTTCGGCTGAGGTGACGGCACTCAAGGCGGTGGCTAAATCTGAATGACCCCATTAGAGGATTATTAATGGCGATGACACTGAATGCCTGAATCCTTCCCATCTTTTATCCGTCGCGACTGGTTTAACGTTGGCAATGGTCAGCAATTGCATCTGGCGCAATACGGTAATCCACAAGGTATCCCGCTGCTGTATTTGCACGGCGGTCCAGGAGCGGGTTGTGATATCGGTGATTTAGCTTTATTTAATGGCGATCAATATTGGATTTTGCTTTTAGATCAACGCGGTTCTGGACAATCTTTACCCTTTGGCGATTTAGTCAACAACCATCTCACTGGTTTGATTAGCGATATTGAGGCGATTCGCCTCGCATTGGGTATTGAGCGTTGGTGTTTAGCAGGTGGCTCTTTTGGGGCCACATTAGGCTTAATTTACAGCGGATTATTCCCAGAGCGGGTGATTGCACAGGTACTGTGGGCGTTATTTATTCCATCCAAAGAAGGTCTCGACTGGCTCTATGGCGCTGACGGCGCTGCAAAATTGCAACCTGCTGCTTATCGACTCTTCAATGACATTTTTCCGGTTCAGTTATCGCTGACTGAATTACTGGATTCATATCATCTAGGTTTGGCATCGGCCGATGAAAATGTGCGATACCATTTTGCGCGGCGTTGGGTACAGTGGGAGTTGCAGCTTGCGGGGGCGAGGTTAGTGCTACCAAGGCTGTTACCCGAATCCGTATTAGCATTAGCCAATATCGAGTTACACTTTGCTCGACATAATTACTTCAATGCCATGAATGTGTTACAGCGCGTGACGCCCAGAGTGAAGGCGCGTAGTGTGTTATTGCAAGGAATGCAGGATGCGATTTGCCCAGCGGCGCTATTGCGCGATTTTGTGGCTGGGTTGGAGCATGCTATTACAATTCAATCTGTTGTCGATGGCGGACATATGCTCAATAGTGAGTCTTTGTTTTTGGCGGTTACAGCAGAAATCCATGCTATGTGGTCGTGGATACATCAAAGGGAAATACAATGAAAACATTGCTCATCAGTGCCAGTTTACTCGGATTAACCGCCTGTGCCGCTACGGCGCCCCCGCAAACCAGCGCGATTGACCCAGTGGTGGCTCAGGAGAACGTGAGTGCACCCGTCGCGCCCAAAGTAGTTGAACTGGGTGGACTAACCAATGAAGCTGCCGCTGAGCGCTTGTATCAAGCGTTGATTAACTCAAATTATCTCGCCACCCAAGTTGCGCCGACGAAAGTCGCGGTGCAGTTTGGCAATAACCAATTCTTGCTTGAGCCGAGTATCAATTCGGCGGGCATTGACCGTATTTTAATGAATCGCTTCTATGCTGTGCACCCGCAATTGCAGGCCAGCCAAGAGTTGCCTGCCGTGATTGGCACCTTGAATCAGAAGCTTAATTTTGCCAAGTTTGTGTTGTTGGACCAAGGCGCAGTGATCCAAGTGCAAGGTACAGTGACCTTTGCCGACCGTATTGAAATAGAAGAGTTACGTCGTTTTATGCTGTGGACGAATGGCGGCTTGGCGCAAGTCGTACAATCTTTGCCTGATGGCGTAGAGCAATATATCCGCCCGCTCCCGCTAATGCCGCAAATGGTTCCCGTTAAGCCTTAATCTAAAAGGAAAAGTTGTGATTGCGTTAATTCAAAGAGTGAGTCGCGCCAGTGTAGTGGTTGATAACCAAACCCTAGGTGAAATCAATAAAGGATTGTTGGTTCTGCTCGGTGTCGAGCAAGAAGATACCCGCGAGAAGATGGAAAAGTTGGCGACTAAAGTCATGAGTTATCGCGTTTTTTCTGATGAAAATGGCAAGATGAATCTCAATCTAGAACAAGTCGGTGGGTCTTTATTAGTCGTGTCACAATTTACCTTGGCCGCTGATACAGGCCGAGGCTTGAGGCCGAGTTTTTCAGGGGCGGGTACGCCGGATCAAGCCTTAGGCTTGTATGAAGAGTTTGTCGCATTTTGCCGCGCTAAGGGCGTTCATACAGAAACCGGACAGTTCGGCGCCGATATGCAAGTGTCCTTAGTCAATGATGGCCCAGTGACCTTTAATCTGCAGGTGTAGCTTCTATCGTGATGTTTATCTAGGGGTCTAGGTGATGGGGTGCTAGGCATAATCAATGTCGCTTGTACCAAGGGAGTATTAAGGGAATGCACATGGATCAATTACTCATTAAATTACGCCAGACTTGGCACAGTACGATCCCCGTTAGCGAGTTTATGCAGATAGTGCCACTCGATTACAGCGAGGGAGAATTTCGAGTCACAGCGCCGATGATGCCCAATATTAATCTGCATCAGACCATGTTTGCGGGCAGCATTTATACCTTGATGACCTTAACAGGCTGGGGTGCCGTGTGGCTAAATCAGCAGTTAGTGGGCGTGGCGGGTGATATTGTGCTCGCCGATGCCCATATTCGTTATCTTGCTCCTGTGACTTGTGAGCCTGTGGTAAAAGTACAATGGCCAGATGTGGATCTCAGCCCGTTACAAAGGGGGCGCAGAGTTAAGGTGAAGCTGGAAGTGCAATTGTATTGTATGGATTCATTGTGTGCGGTTTTTGAAGGCCTGTATGTTAGTACGTCGAAAGTATGAATGCGTCGAAAGCAACTTAGTGTATCTGTACGTCGAAGGTGATGTATAACCTTTCTAAAAAATCGAAGCTAATCTCAGATTTTATCCGCTTTATTTCTTTTTTATGGGCTAATACACTAGCGTCATAGAGTTGAGATATTCCATCTGACTCTGAGTCATTTACCTATTTTCGGAGCAGATTATGTCTAAAGTCTTAATTTTAAAATCAAGCATTCTTGGCGGTTATTCACAATCTGCCGTGTTAATTGACCACTTAGCGAGCCACTGGGAAAACCAAGGCGCCGCTATTACAGTACGTGATTTAGGCGGTAAAGACGTACTGCCTATGGTAGACGGTGAAATCGCTTCTGGGTTACGCGGTGGTGCAGAATTATCGGCACGTCAGCAAGAAATGCTCGCCTTATCAGATACCTTAGTCGCTGAATTAAAAGCGAACGATACGATTGTTATCGCTGCACCTATGTACAACTTTACGATTCCGGTTCAACTTAAAAACTGGATCGATTTTGTCGCCCGTGCCGGTGTGACTTTTACTTACACTGAAACAGGTCCAAAAGGATTAGTGGAAGGTAAACGCGCTGTGTTAGTGACGACCCGTGGCGGCGCTCACAAAGATGGCCCAACGGATCACGTTGTACCTTACTTGAAAACGGTTTTAGGCTTTATGGGTATCACCAATGTTGAAGTGGTTTACGCCGAAGCGCTGAACATGGGTCCTGAAGCACACGACAAAGGCATGGGCGAAGCGAAACACAGTATCGATCAGCTGAAAGCTTAATTGTCCCATTGATTAGCTGAGTCATTTGATTTAGCTGAATAAATAATGCCAGCCCTTAATAGGCTGGCATTTTTGTATGTCCATTTCAGCTAAGCACGCTTTGCTTAAGTGGCTAGGTTTGAGCAACTAGACTCGAGCGGCTAGGTTTAAGTGGCACGCTAAGCTGTTTATTCGCAAAGGCTGCAGCCTTTGGCGAGGGTGCTAGTCTCAACATAACGCACCTTAGTGCTGGCTTGGTCGCGATTACGACTGATGCTAAAGCGTGTATGGCGCTCAGTTTCAAGCGGCTTTTCAGCAGTGTTACCCTGTGTGGCTTCAAACTGTAACGCTTTGGCATGATTTGTTTTATGCATACACCACCTCGTAGATATTTAAGTCATCACAATGTACAGACTGGCCTGATTAGCGCCGCACAACCAAGGCTTAAATTAGCTCGGCTGGCAGCAGACTAAATCTTTAAGCGAACCGCCATTTACCACGCAGCTAAAGCCATTGGCCTTGAGAATGTCGCAGCCTTTTTGCGCTCGAATACCCGCGCCACAATAGAGCACGAAGGGATGCTGTTTATTGTCGACTTGGTGTAACCATTGGTCGAGCGTTGGCAATGGCACATTAATGGCTTGGGGCAAATGACCTGAGGCAAATTCCTCTGGTGAACGCACATCAATCACCCGTGCGCCTTGCTCAATCAATTGCCAACATTTTTCGCCTGAGTGGCTGCCGGATAACTTAGCCAGTAAAGATTGAAACATAGCATTGCTCCTACCATTAGAAAATTTTAAATAAGTTTATTCTAATGAATGGGCGAGTGCAAGCGCTGCAGATTATCGGTAGTAATGGTTTGGTCTTTGGCGTTGTTGGTACTCGAACTCTGCATTACTGGCGTTAGATAAGCTGCTACAAGCTAAATTCATTGCCTCGTTGATAGTGAATGATGTCGTGGAAGACCACGGCTTGCTCGTTGAGATTTCGATAGCCATGGGGTTTGTCGGCCGCAAATCGCACCGCTTCACCTTGCTTGAGCGTTTGCCACTGGCCATCGACTAACACTTCCATAGTACCGCTCAAGACAATGACATGCTCAGTGACACCCGTTTCATAGGGCTCAGAAAGGCGCTCATAGTTTGGCAGCAGCGTGAGCTCAAACATCTCGAAACCGAAGCGGTCTTCAAAAGGGAAGAGTGAGGCGACTAGCATGCCGTCGGTGGCGGGTTGTTGGCGTAACTCGTCGGGCTTACGGAATACTGCGCCTTGGCTCTGGGGTGTGGGTTCGAGAAAGGTCGACAGCGAGATATTGAATCCACTGGCTATTTTCCACAGCGTCGCAATGGTTGGGCTTGATTCACCGCGCTCGATTTGTCCTATCATGGCCTTACTCACGCCCGTCTCTTGGGCGGCTTTATCTAAACTCCATCCCTTTTGGTTGCGAAGTGCTTTAAGCGTGGTGGCGAGATAGCTGTTTATCGTTTGCACAATGGCCCCATCATTTTTATAAAAATTTAGTTTGTACGTTATAACGCACAGATGCTATCTTGTCCATCTCGTACGCTATAGCGCACAAAGTAATGGTGACATCAATTGCAGAGAAAGGGAGTGGATATGTGGCGAGATGCAGGGAGTTTATCAAAAATATCAGCGGGATTTATTGCGGTATTAGTGGGTTATAGCAGCTCGGCTGTGATCATCTTTCAAGCAGCGGAGGCTGTGGGGGCGACACCGGCACAGATCAGTTCATGGCTGTGGGCTTTAGGTGTGGGCATGGGCGTGACCAGCATAGGGTTATCGCTTTACTACAAGAATCCTATTCTAACGGCTTGGTCTACACCGGGCGCAGCGCTAATGGTGACGAGCTTAGCGGGGTTGAGCGTAAACCAAGCCATAGGCGCTTTTCTGGTGAGTTCAATTCTAATCACCCTTTGCGGTGTTGCGGGCTGGATGGATAAGCTTATCCGTGTCATGCCGCAGTCGGTGGCTTCCGCCATGTTGGCGGGGATCTTATTGCAATTTGGGCTAGGGCTATTTCAGGCGATGCAAACCCAGCTGAGTCTGATATTGATCATGCTGTTGGTGTTTGTCATCGTTAAGCCTTTTGCGCCGCGTTACATCATCTTGCTGACCTTGTTGGTGGGCATAGGCATGAGTTTTCAATTAGATTTGCTCAAGCTAGATGCGGTTCAGTTGCAACTGGCGATGCCGGTGTGGACGACACCTGAGTTTTCGTTGGCGAGTGTGATTGGCGTAGCATTACCGCTGTTTGTGGTGACTATGGCCTCGCAAAATATGCCGGGCGTTGCTGCGCTGCACGGTAATGGTTACAGGCCACCCATTTCACCTTTGATCACGAGCACAGGGTTAATAGGGGTCATTCTCGCGCCCTTTGGCGGTTTTGCCTTTAACTTATCCGCCATCACAGCGGCGATTTGTATGGGTAAAGAAGCAGATCCGAATCCCGCGACTCGTTACTGGGCGGCGGTGTGGGGCGGGGTATTTTACTTTATCACTGGGTTACTCGGTGCCACTGTGGTTGGTCTGTTTTCCGCTTTCCCGAAGGAATTAGTACTGGCCATCGCCGGATTAGCCCTGCTCGGCACTATCGCCAATAGCCTGACCGCCGCATTAGCTAAAACCGAAGATCGCGAAGTGGCAGTGATCACTTTCTTGGTCACTGCATCGGGTTTTAGTGTGCTGGGCATCGGCAGTGCATTTTGGGGGTTGTTACTTGGATTTATTATCCATTGGTGGAACGGGCACAGAACTGCATCAGTAGTTAAGCGATCTAATACTTAACTGCAGCAAAGCGCCTTAGAGATTGAATTTCAAAGACTAAGGCGCATGTGTTTTAGATTCTCTTCGTCATAAACACGCTATTGGGGTCGAGTTGGTAGCCTTCGAAGGGGCCACAGATTTCAAAACCAAATTTGCAGTACAGCAGGCGAGCGGGGTTGAAGAAGTCCATCGAACCTGTCTCTAGACTCAGGCGTTTGACGCCAGCGCTTTTGGCATCGTTAATCAAGTGCTGCAATATCTTAGACGCTATACCTTGCTGCTTATAGGGCGCGGCGGTGCGCATGGATTTGATCTCCGCATGCTCGGCATCTAACCATTTTAGTGCACCGCAGCCCGCTAAATTGTTGCCATCCCACAGGGTCCAAAAGCGAATATTGGGCTGACGCAGGCCATCAAGATCTAATGCGTGAACGCTTTCAGGCGGAGAGGTTGCCCGCATATCGTTGAGGTGTTCCTGCAGTAAAGCCGCAATCTCAGGCCCTTTAAGGTCATCTAAGGTTATTTTCATGGCTCTTATGGTGGATTTCATAGCAGATCGGGTGCTCCTATTATTTTGGCTTATCCATAATGGCGTCATCGCTTTGTTATCTGTTTGCCAATGCGCCGTGGTAGATAAGCAAATCTTAAGCCATTAGCTAAGTCATCTCTGAGGAGTTTTAGATTGCCTTATTTTGCTCGATACCTATCGTCAAATTTTTGCAGTAAAAAGCACTGTTTTCTTCTGCGTTTTTTGTCCAACAAAGTATCGAACTTGATGCGATAGCGTTGATAACTTACTGTCATGTTTAAAGAAGTTTGTCCTAGAAGGTCAAATCCTAGTGTATTTTTGTTTAGGTTTAACGAGACGTACAGGTAAAATACTGCTCAAGCGATTTATGTCCAGTAAACAGCACATAAATATTAAAATGTTAGTAGTACAAGGAAAGTTATGAATGCCATTGATTATTCTACATATTCTGTCGAGGAGCTGCTCGACGTAAGGTCACACATATCATCAGATTCGCCGAACTATCAGGCGTTAATTGCAGAGCTAGATATTAGGAAAGACAAGATAGATGAGTATTCACAGCAGCAAGAGCAACAGGCATTTTCGATTGTAGAAAATAGAGTAAAAATTATCGGCTATTTCCAACTGAGTGCTGCTGTAGTAGTACTGTTCATGCTCATACTGTTAGTTATTGATGGTTCAGCGACCATGTTAAATTCTTCAATAGCAATTATCGCGATCGCATTGAACGCAGTCGCTGGTTATACCGCAATAAATGAAATGTATGACAAATATTGGATTTCTGTTCTAAACCAATTGATTCAAGTTCCTAGCTTGGCTATTGGTTCGGTTAAAACGGCTTATTCAGGGCTAGGTGCTATCTATCTTTACATCGACTGGACTAATGATGTTCAGTTTGGTTTTTCTGCATCATTTTCCCCTGGATTTTCTTTTTTTAAGTTCACAGGGATCTCACCTACTCAATATATTGGGGTAGATATTCTCGCGCTAATTTTCTTGGTGGCACTGTTAACTGTTAGTCAAGTTAAAGGCACTGCTAGCAAGCAAATGCATCCGACGCCAAATAGCGGTGCGGCGGATTAGATCGTTATAGGCTCTTAATAAACATTGATATTTGATGAGGGATATGTGAAATATTTTTATTCTAATCTGACGAAAAATTATGCTTAAATGGTCAGCCTGTATGAGTGGGATAGCTGCAAACACTAAGATCCAAACCGGTGAAGTGACATATCGCTCAGTACTATTTTTTAACACTTTTTATATCAATGCGATGGAATGAGCTCTCTAAACTGTCCTCTAATCCACCCACTGTTACTTTTTTCTCCAAACGCAAAACTGTCGAAGCAAATATAAAAATGGCCGAGGATAAGCTCGGCCATGATTTACTCGATTAAGCGTAAAACGGGTAGGTTTAGTAGTATTTCTTCAAATAACTCTCGGCGTAGTTTTTGAGTTTTTTGTTTGAGCTCGTGGTTGCCATATTTTCAATCACATCGCGGTAAGCGGTATTCCCCGAACTAGCTAGCGCTTTTGCCATGTTGGCATAGGTATCGATGGCGAGTTTGTCATCGGCCATTAAGCGTGGTGTTTTCAATTCGTTACTGAGTACGGCTAGGATAAAATCATCGTACTGGCGGTCATCTATGATGCGTTTAGCCGCGAGACGCATTAATTCTAAATCATCGCTGCGTAGGGCATTGGCAAAGGCATTATTTTGCTGATTTTGATCGGCAGTATATTGGCTTTTATCCGCAAGAATCGCATTCCATTTTTTATATATCGTTATGTTTTCTAAAGCTTGACCTGCGTATTTTTTGAGTTTTTTAGGATAATCACCATTAACAATCTTGTTGATGGTTTCGCTGTACTTATCATTGCCTGAATAAGCTAAGCCTTTGACTAACCAAGCACTGTAGTCAATGGCATTTTTTTCAGTGGCTTGGGGCAAAGATGCCAGTAGCTTGGCTTCGAGTGCATCAAAAATGGCAGGATCGGATAAACCAGCGATGGTGAGTGATTCAATGGCTTCTTTTTGCTTGAATTGGTTATCACCCTTAAAGATTTCTTGATAGGTTTCAACCGTATATTCCTGAGCCAATAAAGGCGAGCTTAATAAACTGATGCTAAGCAGCATACCTGCAAAGAGTGGTTTCATGGTGATGTCCTTATGTGGTTTTTATATATTGTTATTGGGCCCAGCGTTTAAAAATCAGCGAGGTATTAATGCCGCCAAAGGCGAAATTATTACTCATCACATAATCTGTATCGATTTGGCGCAGTTCGTTACGGATATAGTCCAAATCGGCGCATTGTGGGTCGATACTTTCAAGATTGAGTGTCGGCGCAAACCAGCCCGCATTCATCATCTCAATACTCACCCAAGCTTCTAGTGCACCGCATGCGCCTAAGGTGTGGCCCGTGTAGCTTTTAAGGGATGAAATCGGCATACCCGCACCAAAAACTGCATGGGTCGCGTGGCTTTCGGCGATGTCACCGCGATCCGTTGCCGTGCCGTGGGCGTTCACATAACCTATGGCGCTAGGCTCAAGCTGGGCATCTTTGAGCGCCAACCTGATGGCGATTTCCATGGTCTGCGCGTTTGGTTGGGTGACGTGTTGGCCATCTGAATTCGTGCCAAAACCGATTAACTCAGCGTAAATCTTGGCACCGCGCGCCTTGGCGTGTTCTAGCTCTTCGAGCACCAGCGTACAAGCACCTTCGCCAATCACGAGGCCATCACGGCTCGTATCGAAGGGGCGTGGCGTGAGTTCGGGTGTGCTGTTTTTAGTGCTGGTGGCAAACAGGGTATCGAATACTACGGCCTCGGTGGGGCAGAGTTCTTCACCGCCGCCCGCCAACATTAAGGTTTGCTGACCGTATTTGATGGCTTCATAGGCGTAACCTATGCCTTGGCTCCCCGAGGTACAGGCGCTGCTAGTGGTGTGAATTCGGCCTTTTAAGCCGAAAAATACCCCCACATTCACCGCTGTGGTGTGTGCCATCATGCGGATATAACTCGTGGCGGTGACGCCCGACATATCACCGGTTTTCAACATATCGCCAAAGGCGATGATGGCATCGGTACTGCCAGTGGACGAGCCATAGGCGATACCCATTTCACCCGAGGACACGATAGGATCGTCTAACAATCCCGCATCGATTAATGCAAGTTCACTGGCGCGGGTCGCCATGATGGAAACCCGACCCATAGAACGAATTTTCTTGCGCGAATAATGGCTTGGCACTTCAAAGTCGGTAATGGGCGCGGCTAAGCGGGTATTGAGACCATCGTATTTATCCCATTCGCCCATAGTGACGACGCAGTTTTTCTGCGCCTTAAGGCTCGCTGCTATCGCCTCCCAATCATGGCCCATGGCGGTAATGCCGCCAATGCCAGTGACGACCACTCGTTTCCCTAAGCGGGTTTGATTTGTCGGTTCGCTCATTTAGATCATGCCCCCATTGACCGATATCACTTGGCGAGTGATATAGGCGGCATCGTCAGACATTAAAAATGCGGCTAAGGCGGCGATTTCACTCGGTTTACCCATGCGGCGCATCGGCACTAATTGCTCGACCATATCCTTAGGAATATCGGCCACCATGTCGGTTTCAATCAAGCCGGGGGCGATACAGTTGACGGTGATTTTGCGTTTTGCCAGCTCTAATGACAATGCCTTAGTCGCGCCGATAATACCCGCTTTTGAGGCGCTGTAATTGACTTGGCCACGGTTGCCCGCAATGCCAGAAACTGAGGCTAAGGTGATGATGCGCCCGCCCTTTCTACCTTGTACCATAGGCATCACACAGGGATGGATAACATTATAAAAGCCGTCTAAGTTAGTGTGGATGACGCTGTCCCACTCACTTTCTGTCATAGCAGGAAAGGCGGTATCGCGGTTGATGCCAGCATTGAGGATCACGCCATAATAGGCACCATTGGCCTCGATGTCGGTTTCAATGGCACCTCTGACGGTTGCGCGGTCGGCGACATCAAATTTCAGCAGGCTCACATTCACCCCAAGCGCGCGGATTTGCGCGGCAGTGTCATCTGCAGCTGCTTGGTTACTGTGGTAATGCAGGGCGATATCGAAACCCGCAGCGGCGAGTTTTAGGGCGATGGCTTTACCAATACCGCGGCTCGAACCGGTAACTAATACTCTGTTATTCATCTGTTTTCTCCACCCCATTTTATCGTTATGTGTCGGTATGGGGTTTCATGTATTTATGGTAAAAAGGTCGCTTGTTAAGGCGCTTTAAGGCTTTTTTATCTACATCATTGCTTTAGTGCCCAAGGCTTCTATTTGCCGCGTCTTGATTGCCTGCAAGGTAGGCTTGTGTGTCCTGAGGTTGGAACACATTCACATTGGCTTGGGCCACTAAGCTCTTTTCTAGGTTAGAGCCGGCTTCGGGCAGCAGATAAATTTGGCAATCGAATACCGCTAATCCCGATCCCTCTTGATAGAGGCGGCTGACTTGGGTGCGATAGGTGCGCCCGAGCTCATATTGCTTTGCATACAAGGTTAATTTGCGCGAACCCAATAGAAACCCGACGCGGATTTTATCATTGCGAAGCTTTGCCTCAACCCCAGCAAGGGCGGCAATACTTTGGGCCATATATTCGATACCCACATAATTGGGTACGGCTCGATGTTTATCATCGAAATAAGGGCTTTGCGCCGTGATAGTGACTTCGGTCTCTAGGTTATCGCGTCGATAGCCAATGATTTTATCGAGCAAAATCATCGGTGCCCTATGGGGAATAAAATCGGTAATATCCTGTTCGGCAAAGGGTTTATTGATCTTAAGTAACTGCATGGTACTAGGCCTCGTTACGGCAGAAAATCAGGCTGGCATTACTGCCGCCAAAGGCGAAGGAATTGCTCATCACATAATTAAGCGCGCCCTTAGCAGCGACTTGATGGCGCTCGACCAAGGCAATGGACGGATCCTGTGGATCGACTTGTCCGTCCCATTGATGGGGCGGCAGGGCTTGGCGGTGATTATGTGCTGAAAGTAATAAATAACAGAAGGCGGCTTCAATGGCGCCAGCGGCACCTAAGGTATGGCCGACTAAGGGCTTGGTCGAGCTACAAGGGGGCGTGTTCACGCCAAACACTTCAACTACGGCGCGGCTTTCCATCGCATCATTTTTAGGCGTGGCTGTACCGTGCAAGTTAATGTAACCAATGTCTTTTGCTGCAATGTGTGCATCTTGCAACGCCGCGTGCATGGCAGCGATGGCGCCTGTGCCTTCGGGGTGTGGCGCCGACATATGGTGTGCATCGCTCGACTCTCCAATACCCGCTAGCATGACCTCTGACTCGCCCAACGTCAGGACAAAAAGCGCCGCGCCTTCGCCGATATTGATGCCATCACGGTTGATACTAAAAGGATTGCAGTGGCCTTTCGAGACAGATTCTAAGGCGTGAAAACCATTGACTGTGAGTTGGCATAAACTGTCGACACCGCCGACAATCACCATATCGCAGAGGTTAGCCTGTAATAGGCGTTTGGCACTGGCAAACACTTTAGCGCTGGATGAGCAGGCGGTTGAAATCGTGTAGCAAGGACCATCTAGCTCAAAATATTGGCGTAAAAAGTCGCTGGTGCTGCCGAGCTCTTGCTGGAAATAATGATAATCCGCCGGAAAGTATCCGTGTTGATTGCGGTAGCTCAGCGCGGCTTCACCTTTTGAAATCCCTGACGTGCTGGTGCCTAGCACTACACCAATACGGGCATGACCAAAATCCCGTTTCGCTTGTTCAACTGTGGTCGCAATTTGCAGTGCGGCGCACAGCAGTAATTGGTTGTTACGGCAATCGAACTGAATGAGTTTTTCGGGAATGGTTGGTAGTGCTGCCGTCACGGGGGCAACTAAGGTTGGGTGCTCGAACAGGAGAGTGTCACTGCGCAGCATCGCACTGGTATCACCGGCGATCAGGCGGTCTAAAACCTGCTGGGGATCTTGCCCTAGCGGGGTACACAATCCAATCTGTGTAATAGCTACTCTGTTCATCATTGTGTGTCTTTTTACCATGGCACAGTTAAGTGCGGATGCTAACAGATTAAATAGGTTCGATTTCTAGCTCAAACTTAGCTTGTGGCATAGTTAAGCTAATGTGGGCTTGCCAAAGAGCATCGCCGATATTTTGTTGATAACGGATTTGCACCACATGGGTTTGCTGGCCGCTTTTACTGATCAAGGTGTCTTGACTATAGATCTGGCGACAGAGGATTGTATTCTCTCGGGTGCCTATAAGCGTATCGCCCTGATTTCCCCCAACCGTATCGCAAAGGCTTGTGACTAAATGACCACCTTCTAAATGGGCGCGAATACTCTGCTCAGGCCAATAGATCAGTTGCATCATCGCCATTAAATACTCAGCTTTAAAACTGTCCCCTAGCAGCATGCTTTGTTCACTGCTGAGTGTATTACCATCATAAACTAAGGTAAACAAAGCCTGTCCGAGTGGCGCTAAGCCAACGAGCGTCATGCGCTCATTCTCTAACTCTAATTGAGTGAGCAGCTCGTGGGATTTATCACCCACTTTAATGCTGACCTTTTGGCTAAAGGATTGGGGTGAGGATACGCCCGTTTTGCTCTCGGTTTGCGGGCTGCTAATGTCGGCAGGTTTGGCCGTCGGCTTAGTCAGAGGCTTATCGGCTGCGGGGGCAAAATCATGGGGCAGTGGCGCCAAGCAATAACGCATGTCTTTAGCGAGGCCGACACAGGTTTGCCTGAACAGCAGTTCGCTACATCCCGTCAGCCCTAGACTGATGATCAGTAGCGCGGGGAACACTCGCCATTTCGCGTCAAAGTTAAGCGACATGCGGTTACGCCTCTGCAAATTCAGGAATGGCAACTTGGTTTTGGCACAATTCGACCACCATGTTCAGGCGGCGCTCCGAGTCTTTAACGAAGGGATTATTGAGGTCCCAAGCGTAGCCCGCCAGAATCGAGCAAATCATTTGCTTGATGCGTGGATTCGGTTCTTCATAGAAGATCACATCCTGAAAGCGGCCATCATACCAAGCTTGCACATAGGTGCGGAAGGTATTCACCCCCTGCATTAAAGGCGCTGAGTAATCGGCTTGCCAGTCAACCGTTTCACCATTGAGTTGTTTAGTCACACATTTTGCTGCCATCGATGCCGATTGCATGGCGATAGTGACGCCGGAGGAAAATACCGGATCAAGGAACTCGCCGGCATTACCCAGTAGGGCGAACTTGTCGGTCGCAAGCCGTGACACATTGGCTGAATAACCCTTGAGTGTGGCGCATTCTTGCACCACCTTAGCGTTTGCCAGTAGGGCTTTTAGTCCTGGTTCTTCATTGACTATGTTCATCAATTGTTGCTCAAGCGAACCTTGTAAACGCGCAAGTAATTGCGGTTCGGCAACCACGCCGAGTGAGCAACGGCCATTGCTAAAGGGAATGAGCCAATACCAAATGTCTTTATGCTCTGGGTGGACGCTGATTAAAATTTTATTTCGATCAAAGTTAGGATCGCTGATGTTGTCTTCCACATGGGTAAAGATGGCGCTACGCGGTGGTAGGCAAGACGGACTTTCTAAGTCGAGCAAGCGGGGTAACACACGGCCAAAACCACTGGCATCAAGCACATATTGGGCGCTGATTTGATAAAGCTCGCCCTGTTCATTGCGCACCATTAAGCATGGATTCTCGGTTAAATCTATCGCCTCGACGGTTTCGCCGTAGCGGATTTCGACCCCTTGGCTTTGGGCGGTATCGGCTAACAGTTTATCAAAACTGGCGCGCTGCACTTGGAATGTGGTGCCAGGCCCAGGGGTAAATTTATCGGTAAAGTCGAAGGTAGTGTAAGTGCCATTGCGACGAAAGGCGGCGCCATTTTTATGCTGGAATCCGGCGGCATTGAGTGCGTCTAACATGCCGGCTTCTTCGATGAATTGCATGCAGCAGGGCAGTAAACTTTCACCGATGGAAAAACGGGGGAAATGTTGTTTTTCTAACACCAGCACGCGCTTACCTTGTTGGTGTAGCAAGCTGGCGGCGATGGCGCCTGAAGGTCCTGCGCCGATAATAGCCACATCGACGGCAAGTGAATTTGGCATAGCCGATAAATCGTGAGCGGGTGTAGGCATGTAAAGTACGTTCCTTGTCGTTATCAAGACTTTTTAGTCGTTAAAATCAGTGGCGAAAGTAAAAAGGTTAAACCTATACCTAGCGACAGGGTTAAACCAAAATAATGAATCGCTTGGGTCTGGCTAAAGGCGAGTAAACCAAAGGCTAATAGGGTCGAGCAGGCGGACATAAATACCGCCATCATCACTGCCTTGCCGTGGTTTTGAGCAGAGGCAAAGAACAAGCTGTAGTCTATCCCAATCCCGAAAACTAAAATGAGCGCGAGTGCATGGAACAGACTCAGTGGCGAGCCTGTTAAGCCTAAGGTTGCAAGCGTTAGCAAGGCAGCAAGGGCTGGCACTGCAACCACAACCGCGGCTTTTTTAATGCCAAAATTCAGGCTAAACAACAAGAGTGCGATACTGAGTGCGAGCGCTAACAGCTTTAGGGTTAACAGTCGGTAATGGCCCATGACCGCGGAGATATCCGCGACTTTATCGATAAGTTGTACGCTTTGAACATTAGCAAAGCGCGCCTTGAGCGCGTCGATCTGCTGAATGCCGCCAAGCAAGACAATGGCACCATGCTCAGCGCTCGCGCCGCCATCATTTAGCGCTTCATAGTCGGTGGCGTTGCCATTTGGTGCTAGCCACAGCGGTGCGAGTTGCTTGCCTGCCTCTAGCTTAAAGAAATCTGCTGGGGCGATATATTGCTCTTTAGCTGCTAAGTAGCTTGCTTGCAGCTCTGGCTTTAAGTTCTCATCCAACCCAAGGCTTGTGAGCACAGTATCTATCTGAGTTTGATAGATTTCACCCTGCAAGCTATAAGCCGTGTCTTGCCTTTGATGGCTGGGCAGATATTGGCTGAGGCTGACGTAGTTGCCTAACTCTTGGTTCGTAATAGCGGCATCGAGCTGTGGCGACACTCGCTCAAGCTGCTGCAGCAACGCTTCTTCACTCGCGGCGCGTACCAGTAAGAATTGATTATCTGTGCCGCCGCTGAGTAGCTGCCTGAGCTTATTTTCAGGTTCAGTCACGCTTGCGGGGCTTTGCTGCAAATGGCGAATATCGTCATCGACGGTTAACTTGGTTACGCCAACCAGACACCACACTACTATCACTAAAGTAAACATGCCCATGCCTAAAGGCGTGGTCAATCTGTTGGATAACTTAGTTAGATTAGCAAGGTAAGTCCCCGCGAGTGCTAATGGGCGGGAGCCTTCAGGCAAGCGACTGCCCGCGAGCAGCGGGTAGGCGAGAATGAGGGTGAGATAGGCCCCGAGCAGCCCCGCGGCGCAGAAGATGGCGACTTGCTGCATGCCGGGAAACGGCGCTAACCCTATGCCGACATAAGCCAAGGCGCTGGTGATAAAGGCAAGTGTCACCGTTGGGAAAATATACGCCACAGTAGCCTGAGCGCTGCGTTCGCTATCGCTTAAGCGCTCGCAGTAAAAATGAAAGCTGTAGTCGATGGCAATGCCAATCAAGCTAGTGCCAAACACTAAGGTGAGTAAATGAAGCTCGCCAAATACGCTTAAGGTAAAAGTCACGGCCAGCAACAGTCCGCTGGAAATGGTAACGATTGCCAACAGTAGTGGCATCACAGAGCGAAACGCCAGCCAGACTAAAGCTATGACCCCAAGTAAGGATGCAAGACCGAGAATCGAGATTTCACTCTTAGCCGTTTGGGTCGCCGCAATCGCGTGAAACAGGGCACCAGCCTTAAGCAGGGTAATATCGGGATAGCTTTGTTTAACCGCATCCAATCCTAGGGTTAATGCCGTCATCTGCGCCAATTGCGCATTGGGATTAAAGGCACTTTCTTGGCCCTTTGCCATAACAACCGCAGCGACATTATCGCCTTGATTAGCCAGCAGAATACCTTGGCTGGCTCTGACTTTTGAACTCGGCGCGAGGGCGAGTAAATTGGCGGGGAATAACAGCAGCGGATCTTGGGCAAGCAAGTTGCTATTGGCGTAACTAAAGGCGTTGTAAAGCTGCGCTGTGGCCGCTTCAATCAGATTTCCAATGTCTTTCGTTGCTAACGCCTCAGCTTGTGGCGCTGTCAGTAATTTAAATCTGTGGGGGAAATAGTATTGCCCCAACGCTTCACCGAGCTGCATATCGGCGCTGCGAATATCTGTGAGTGCAGCATTTTTTCCAGTAGCAACAAGGTCAGTTTCAAGCTTTTGCATCAACAGCTTAGCCGCAGAGATTGCCGTGGTTTCATCCTTGGCGACGAGCGCAATATAGACTTGATCGGCGAGCGTCGCTTCAACTTGGTTAAGGGCGCGCTCTGTGAGTTTGTCCTGCTGTAAATGGGGCAGCATAGCAAGAATATCGCTCTGCACCCTTGCGCCGTTTTGCCAGAGTTGCAACGTCCATAGACTGGCTGACAGCATCAATAGCAACCAAATGGCGAGGCGCCATTTAGGGGATGATTGTATTAGCGCTTGATTGGCGCGCGCGGTGAAATTGGCGGCCATGGTTAAGGTTTATTCGCCTCTATCGCCACAGCATACTGCGCTAATTCGGCTTCGCTGAGTTTACCTTGTGAAAGCGCACTAAAGTCGATGCGGGTCATATCCTGTGGTGTCACATTCGGCGCGGCGCTCAGCAGCACTAAGGATTGCAACACATCGCTACCTTCTAACACCATATTGGCGATGGCTTTTTTCATTAAGGGATCTTTGGGCGTTAGGCCTAATTGCCATTGACCGTCTGTGCTCAAGCCTTCTGCGATGAGGAAGTGCAGCTCGAAGTTTTCGCTTAAACCGGAAATATCACCGCCGAGCATAGCGCGCACTAGGCTGGGCAATAAATCCCCCATAGCGGCTGCGCTCGCCGAGGCATCGGCCTTGCTGACTTGGACTCGACCTTGGCTATCGCGCTGAATAAGCTGCTTATCTTTTAAAATCAGCAGGGATTCGAAGGGCTTTATCTGTTGCCAGATCAGCCCTTGGGTCTGATCGAAGATAAACTGCCCTTGGCTGATTAACGGCTTTTTGAGCACCTTTAACTGCCGAGATTGCACAAACTGGCCTCGCACCGTTTCGCCCAAGTTAAGCTTTTGGCTCAGGGCGACAAGCTGCGCGGTATCCGCATTTTGGCTAAAGAGCGCTTGATAAACACCGGGCTCAGCTAAGGTTTCTGCTTTGAGTGGCAGGGTTATCAAAGCACAAGCCAAGCCGCAAGCAAGGCAGAGGAGTAATGCACACTTTGCCAGCACAGGATTATTCGCCAGCACAGGATTCTTTGTCAGCGCAGAGCTCTTCGCGAGTACTGAGTTCATTAGTCTTCAACCTTAGCGAGCAGGGTGGCGATTTTGTCACGGAACACCTCTGGGGTGACAAAGCACAATTCTTGGGTGCTCATATCGACCGCCGCCTGAATGGTATAACCCTTAGTGATGCGCGCACCACTTTCGACATCGCGGATTTGATAATTGATCTTTAAGCGGTTTTCCCACTCGACTAACTCGGCGCGCACTGTGATTTTTTGCTCGAAGGTGCTGGCTTTGACGTACTTAATCTGTAAATCGATAATCGGCCACGCATAGTTAGATGCTTGCATTTGTCGGTAGTTGTAGCCCAACTCATCGAGCAGTTTGCAGCGAGCAATCTCGAAATAACGCAGGTAATTGCCATGCCAAGTGATCCCCATGGAATCCACATCGTGGAAGGGGATTTGCATTTCCATATCGATAGTGAGCAATGATTTCATCGGCACACTTCCCATTCGCCTGCTTGGATTTTAGCTATGGTTTGGCGCAGCACGGCTTCAAGCGGTCGGTCTTCGATTAAGGTCTCAAAATCGGCGCGCACTTGGGCGAGGGTTTTCGCCAATGATGGGGTGAGCGAGGCTTCGTCCAGTTCATTTTGGGCGATACGTAAACCAATACCTTGGGTCATGGCGAGCAATGCTGCCGCCGCGACTTGTTCGGTCAATTGCAGCACGCGCATACAGTCGCGGGCGGCGATAGTGCCCATGCTCACCTTGTCTTGGTTGTGGCATTCGGTCGAGCGTGAGAATACGCTGGCCGGCATAGTGTGCTTGAGTGCTTCAGCTGTCCACGCCGATACCCCAATTTGCACCGCTTTAAAGCCATGATTAATCGCGCGGCGCGGGCCGGTTGAGCCGGATAAGTTAGCGGGTAAGCCATTATTAAACTTAGGGTCCATCACTAGCGCCATTTGGCGATCGATAAGATCGGCCAAGTTAGCCACAGTATTTTTCAGTGAATCCATCGCAAAGGCGATATGGCCGCCGTAAAAATGGCCACCGTGGAGAATATGCTCGCCTTCGCCGTCGACAATCGGGTTGTCGTTGGCGCTGTTGACTTCGGTTTCGATAAACTGACGCATAAACGGCAGCGCATCCTGCAACACGCCGATAATGTGCGGTGCGCAGCGGATGGAATATCTGTCCTGCAGCCTGTCCGAATTGCGCGGATGTTCGTGGTGATTTAAATCTTCCCGTATCCAAGTGGCGATTTGGTTTTGTCCCGGATGCGGTTTAGCGGCAAATAAGATTTCATCAAAATGGTTCGAGTTGCCTTTTAACGTTAACGAAGCCATAGCGGTAATGCGACTACTTAAGCGGGCAAGATATTGGGCGCGATCGAAGGCTAAACAGGCCAAGGCCGTCATTACAGCCGTGCCGTTCATCAGGGCTAAGCCTTCTTTTGGCCGCAGTACGTGCGGGGTGATGTTGAGCTTAGCGTAGACATCTTGAGTCGCTTGGCGCTCACCTTGGTAAATCACTTCGCGCTCGCCGACTAGCACGGCGGCCAAATACGACAGCGGCGTTAAATCACCGCTGGCGCCGACCGAACCTTCTTCTGGGATTACAGGGACTATGTTGAGATTGAGCAAAGTTTCGATGCGCTTTAATAGCTCATAGGTCACGCCAGATTTGCCAATGGCTAAGGAGTTTAAACGGCAAGCCATCACAGCGCGGGCCTGCATTATGCTTAAGGTCTCGCCTAAACCGCAGCCGTGGAAGCGGGTTAAATGCAGTGGCAATTCGTGGACCAGATCTAAGCTCACATTGACTGTGCAAGAGTCGCCATAACCAGTTGTTACACCATAAACCACGCCTTCTTCGTGCAGCAGGCTATCGATAAAGCGCGCACCTTTTTGAATATATTCTTGATAATCCGCATCATCACAGAGCTTGACTGGTGCGCCCTTGGCGACGGCAACCACTTGTTCTAAGGTAAGAAATTGACGGCCGAACTCAACAGTCTTTAAGTCTGATTGATTCTTTGAGTCGGCGGCTTGGGTGTGGCTCATGAATGACTAGTCCTGTCTGTCTTATGATCCTGCTCTGGGATCTGCGGTGATGTTGACTCTGCTGTTACAGCATCGGCTTGTACTGAATTGGTTGATGCGCGTTCTAATTCGCTGTCTTTACGCCAAAAATCGAAGAAGTTAAACCATTGCAAAGGCTCGCGTCTGGCAAAGTATTCTAAGCGTTCGCTGTAGCGATTTACTGCCTGCTGTAATCTGTCCATTCTGCTCGCCCTTGGGCCTTTAAGTGTTTCGGCGAAGTGCTCTAAATGCACCCGATAACGGCCCTGTTCCCGTAGGCAAAACATTAAAAACACGGGGCAATCGAGTAAGCCAGCCAAAATAAACGGCCCTTGGGGAAACGCGGCATCTTGACCCATAAACGGCGCGTACATGACGCGACCTTGGGTATTCGGCGAGGTTCTATCGCCCGCGATCACCACCAGTTCACCGGCTTCTATTTTTTGCTGCAACAGCATAGACGTCGCGGGGTTAAGCTCGGTCACTTGAATAAGATTAAGCGTGCTATCTGGATTTAACTGTTTGAGTACCTTATTGAAATTTTCCGCATGGCTCGTTAACACCATGACATTCACTTTGACTTTGCGCTGGTGGATTGAAATGGCGCGGCAAAGTTCTAAATTGCCAAGGTGAGACACCAATAACACGGCGCCTTTACCGCTTTCGAGTTGGTCGGCCAGCACTTGGCGATCGGGGAAATCCACTTGGCTCAATTGGATGCGATCGCACCAGGCATCGATTCTATCGAGTGCGGCATTGCCAAAGGCTAAAAAGTGATTCAGGCTATCGCGCCAGCCTATGGGCTGATTGAGCTTAGGATGTTGCGGCTCAAGTACTTGTACGCGGCGCAGGAAGTCTAACGAGGCGTTACGGGTGACTTTGCCCGTGAGAAAGAAATAACAAATCACAGGATACATAATGGCGCGGCACAACCAATGGCCGCCAATACGATAGCTCTCGGCTAACAGTTTGATGCCCCAGTAACTGCCGCGCTCCTTCATGCCCGACCAATGGGTGGCTGAAGTTGATGATGTTGCTGAAGTCGATAGTGTTGCTGACGAGCAATGGGAGTTTTGCGCGGCTTGTTGCTGTGATTTACGCTTTAATAGCCAAGGCAGGCGTTTGAGCATGCCGAAAAACAACTTGGTATGCAGTTTAGTGATGCGCACATTGTCGGCCACACCTTGAAAGTGACTAACACCATCTTCGGGATAAATCACCTTAGTCGGCTGGAATAAAATTTCCACCCCTTGCCAGTAGAGTTTGACGAGGATTTCAATATCAAAATCCATTCGCTCCGTTAATGCTTGCTGGCACAGTAATCGCTCGGTGGCGGCGAGGGGATAAACGCGAAAGCCACACATAGAATCTTTAATATCAAAGCTTAATGTTTCGACCCACACCCAAAAATGGGTGATATAACGGCCATAGAGCCTGCCCTTAGGCACGGATTCATCGTACTCGGGTTTGCCTGAAATCAGTGCATCGGGTTTAGCCTGCGCCCTTGCTACCATAGCTGGAATATCGGCTAGATTGTGTTGACCATCGGCATCGACCTGCAGTGCATGACTAAAGCCATCGCGGTAGGCTCGGCGTAGGCCCGTCATCACAGCAGCGCCTTTACCACGGTTGTAAGGATGCAGCAGCAAAGTCACCCAAGGATAGGTTTGGGCTAAGGATTGCAGTAGATAACGGGTTTCGTCATTGCTGCCATCATCAATCAAATAACAGGGCAGATTAAATTGGGCGAGTTCGGCCAAGGTCTGGGCAATTGCGGCACTGTGATTGTAATTGGGGATCACTAAGGCGAGCTTGATGGGCGCCGACTCAACTAAGTCGCTGGGAGGTGTTAGCACTGGCTCGCCCCATCGCTGCTGTTAACTGGCGAGATATCGAAGGCGATACGACCTGACGCGTAGCGGTTTTCACCATCGCTATAGGCGAAGGTGAGTTTCCCCTTAGCCGCATTATTGCTAATGCTTAAGGTGACTTCTTGTCCCGGCAGTATGAGTTGCTGAAACTTAAGCACTTCTAAGTTGGCTACTGCTTCGCAATAGCCGAAATATTGGCAGCCTAAACGCACCGCCCAATCTAATTGTGTCACGCCTGGCAGTACGGCTTGCTCGGGAAAATGTCCCTTAAAAGATTCAAGGTCGGCCGCTACTAACAGACGTAATTCAATATTATCCATGCAGATATTGGAATGCAGGATCGGCGGTAAACTCGATTTAATCATGATCAAATAACTCGACTAACTGGGCAGTGACACGCTTACCCTGAGTGTTAAGCGGCAAAATATCGGGATAACGCCAGCGGCGTGGCAGGGTGACTCGCTCAAATTGTGTCAGTAAATGTGCTTTTAACGCATTGTTGATACTGAGTTTTCCCTGCTCTTGATGCACGCTGCGGCCAAGTGCGGAGAGGGTCACGACCGCGCCCAGTTGGGATTTAAACTGCGGCAATACGACAAGTGCGGCTTGCTCAACATAGGCGTGACTGCCTAACAGCGTTTCCATTTGCGCCAGTGACAGGCGTTTTTCTTCAATCTTAACGATGCGATCGAGTCGGCCCTTGAGTCTAAACTGGCCATTTTCGGTCGGTTCGATTTTATCTTCGCAGCGCAACCATTCATCGTCGGCTAAATAGGGTGATTTAAGTAGCAAGGCTCCGTCGCTAGGATCTTGATCTATCGATATTCTGTCAAACACTTGCCAAGGTTCATCGGCCTCATGCTGACGGCGATAGGCGATGCCGCCCGTTTCTGTGCTACCAAAAATTTCGATGGGCAGATGGCCATAGCATTGGCTGATCCCCTGAGCCGCTGCAAAACTTAAGGGCCCGCCGGAGCTAAACACTAAGCTGGGTGAGCGCAGCTGCCGCTCGTGCTCTAAGGCCTTAGGTAAACGCGATAACTGGGCAGGGCTACTGATCAAACACAGGTTTGGCAGTAAGGCGGTGTAATAGCTTAAGGTTTCTGGGTATTCAATCTGCTCGCTTAAAAATGGCCGACTGGCGGCGAGTGGCCACAAAATCTTGAATAACAGGCCATAGATATGCTGGTGGGAAACCGTTGAAACCACACTGCAATGGGGTAAATGTTCGGCAAAGGTATGTTCGAGCACTGAGACTTCAACGTCTAATTGCTGAAGTGTTTTACGGATCGCCTTAGGTTCGCCACTGCTGCCGGAGGTAAATAGCACAAGTTCGCCGATAGCCTCGCTCGCCGGCCAAGGCTTGCTCGGTAGGCTCAGCTCTTTTCTCAGTAGAATAAAGGCCTGACTTTCACACAATGGCTTGTCCGACAATATGCCTTCAAACTGGTGGGTTAATTCGCTCAGCGTGCCCGTTTGGGTGTTGGCTGGTAAGATAATTTCCTTGCCTGCTAACAGCGCCGCACATAAACCGACAGCAAACAGATCGCTGGTATCACTCGCGAGCAGCCATTTTTTCTCTGGCGCGGCCAGCAGTTGCTCATAAAAATACGCCACCTGATTGGTAAATAATGCACCTGTGACTATGTCGTGGTGATTAAAGCTGATCAGTTGTTGGGCAAAGGGCCCTTGGGTTAACCAGTTTTTGAGTAGCTGTGTCATGTTTTCTTCAACCAAAAGCTGCGATATAACCATTCCCCACCGAGGAGCAGTCCCATGAGTACGTATGCAATCAAACCGTTATACAAGGTCCAGGTTGCTAAGCTAGTAAAGCCAGCGGTGTAAGCCGCCATAGTGCCATTGAAGATAAATAAGCCGCACCAAAG
Source organism: Shewanella sp. SM71 (assembly GCF_025653905.1). NCBI lineage: Bacteria > Pseudomonadati > Pseudomonadota > Gammaproteobacteria > Alteromonadales > Shewanellaceae > Shewanella > Shewanella sp. SM71. The sequence goes on along the minus strand of NZ_JAKKRW010000010.1, from coordinate 133,508 downwards.
TAGCGTGACTTTTTTAAGATACCCAGTGGCTTCATCCGGTAAATCGGGTTCTTTCAAACGGGCTAAACGTTCGATCATGCTAGGGCCAGTGTGCAGTGAATAACTGAACAGCGCCAGCATAGTGAGATTTATCACTACTGGGTAATACAGCAGCCAATCACTGCGCTTGGCAAGATAACTGCCTGCCGTGAGCACAATCCCCACCAATAGTGGTAAAACTAATGTCTTAACCCTTTGCTTTTGTAGCATTAGCCGCATTATCAGCAATAAACACAGCACGAGCGCTATGGTGCCAGCAGGCAAGTAACTGAGCCCTAAATACACGGCAACGGGGTAGGCCAGCAAAGTTAGGGCGGTTAAGACCTGTAGCAAGGCTCGCATTAGGTTTTAACTAAACCTTCGATAGCATTAATCACATCGTTGATTGTGCGAACTGATTTAAATTCATCGGGTTGGATCTTTTTACCTGTCAGTTGCTGCAGTTTTATCACTAAGTCGACTGCATCAATACTGTCGAGATCGAGCTCTTCATACAGGTTGGCCTCAGGCGTAATCGCCTCGGCATCAATTTCGAATTCGTCCACTAAAATAGTGGTCAGCATAGCGAGGATTTGTTCACGATTTTGCATATTCCTCTCCTATGGACGCTGTGATTCGATAAAGCGAGCTAAGCTGGCAACACTGTGGAAATGGGCCTTAGTGGCATCCGAATTGGCTTCGATTTTGACATCAAATTTTTTCTTGATGGCTAAGCCGAGCTCGAGGGCGTCGATAGAATCTAAGCCTAAACCTTCGCCAAATAGCGGTGCATCGGTTTGGATATCATCAATGCTGACGTCTTCTAGATCGAGACAGTCGATGATTAACTGCTTTATTTCATTGTTTAAGTTCATAATTATTTTCGAGTTGTTGTTTATAGTAATGTTCAAGATCCCGCGTCAGCTGCCGGGCCATTTTTGCATGCTCACCTAAAGCCGCTTGGTACTTCTGGTAAGAAACGATTGTGCCGATTTCAACGGCCATTCCCATGGTTTGCCTTGGGATTTCATACCAAGGTTGCTCCTTTGTCAAACCACGCACATTGGTACGTAGCACCACAGGTAAAATATCCGCTTCGGCCCTTAAGGCTATATTGGCAGCGCCGCGGGCAAAGTGGTTAATGGTCGCACCGACCACCGTACGCGTGCCCTCGGGGAAGATAATTAAATTGGTGCCTCTTGCGAGCACTTCGCGGCAATCCTCTAGCATGAGTTCGGCGCCGCGATTGGGAATATAACCCGCGCAGGACACCACACCACGCAAAAATGGATTACGCCACAAAGCTTGTTTGACTATGCAGCCCGCATTGGGCATGAGACTTATCAATACCACCACATCGACTAAACTGGGGTGGTTGGCAATGACGATAACGCCTCTGGCATCATGTAATTTTTGGGCATCGTGGCTGCTGACCTTAATCACACCTGCCCAAGTGAGCATGGCGACAAAGCCTTTGAACATTAAATGCACGGCCTTTTGTACCCGAATAATCCGCGCCTCTGGTGTGCCTGGCCAAAAACGCAGTAGTGGCAGAATGGTCAAGGAGCTTAATAAGCCGCCTAAGCCAAAGGCGATATAACAACTTACACCGCCTAGCCAACGTGGCACATAATTCAGCCCTTCGCGGCGAGTTTCCGGCAAGGTATAAGCGGCATTGAGCATTGAATCTTCATGGCCCTTAGCGGCGTCATGGCTGTGGGCTGCATCAAACATGCTCAAGTCTCCAATGCCATTGGGATAAGCAGCCTGAAATATTTTGCGCCGTTGCTAGGGCGTGGATAAATGCACCATAGGTCAGCGGATTTAAAGCTGTTGCCTTAGAAATGCGGCTCACCGTGAGCTTGGCCGAAGCGGGTGTATCGAAGGGCGCGAGCTGTAGGCCTAGGGCCAAAGGTAATTCAAATTCTTGGGTAAACTCATCGTACACAGGTGGCACTGGATCATCACCGAAGACTAATAACAATGGTTCTGGCGATTGATGTAATTGGGCGAAGGCTTCGACCATAGCTTGGGACAGGGTTTCTGTGCCCGCCGCAACTGAGGTTGAAGGCGCGGTATTGGCCGCCACTATGCCAAAAATGCCGCTGGCGGTGTTGTGCACCGACTGACTAAAACCTAAGGGCGATAAGGGCTGTTTGGCGATAATGTCTTCGAGCAGGCCAATGGTGCGCTGTAACTCTCCATGGCGCGAGGCAAAAATAGAGCGACAATTTGCAGGCATTTCGCACTGAAAACTCACCTCTAACATCATCTTAGTCAAGCGACTAAAACGGCGGCGCTGCATGGCGGGAATTTGTTTGAGTGCGGGAGCTGTGGTATCCGACTGTGGTGGCGTATCGAGATTGAGCTCAGCCGAACTCTCGCACCAAGTTTGCCAACTTTGATGGTGCTGATATTGGGGGGCCCAAGCGCCCCAAGAGAGAATGCTGAATGTTAGTTGCACTACTTTGCCTCGACACTAAATTTAAGCTGTCTTAGTTATCCCTAACTAAGTTAGAACATTAATGGATTGCCATACCATAGTGAGGAGTATACGCGTTAGAAGAATGACGCTCGAAATGCCCTCTACAGCGTGGTCATTCTACACTATGCCCTTTCTTTTTATGAAGCCATTTGCATTGTGCGGGTTAACGGAATGGGATCAAGTGCTGTGATTTGCAGCGCTTATTCGACATTGAGTAACAAACATCGCAGTGGCTATCTGATTTCGCAGACGCTTTAACTTACAGGTTAAAATGAAAAAAGGCGCACTGAGCGCCTTTTGGCATGAGCTTGATAACCTATTGCGACAATTGATTCTCGATTTTACGCAGCGCTACTTTCAACTTGCGAGTATTTTCTGGACCCATACGGATCAACAGTTTTTGGGCACTGGGTAGTGCCTCTAAGTTAGGGTCAACGAATTGATAGTTAACGCTAATTGAATTCAGCTCAATCGGATCTTCAATAATAGGTGCTGCGAGTAACATTTTAATCGCTTGCAGCATTCTGTCGTTAAATTTGGCGTTGCTGTAGCCGAGTTCGGTAAAGGCTTCCTCTAGGAGCGGTGTCAGTTGCTTGTAAGTTGTGATTAAGCTCTGTTCGTCCATTTTGGCAATCGAGTCAACATAGGCGTCGTATCTGTGGAAACCCTCAGGATTTAAATACACTTTGTTGGTGATTTCTGAGACTGAGAACAGCTTCTCTGGTCCTTTAAGTGGGCTTACTTTACGGGTTAATTCACCCTGAGCTAGGTTATCCACGAATACCACAAATTGACGGACGAGATCTTGCTGTACTAACGAAGAACTCAGCACATTGTTATTGATCATGGCGAGGGCTTTTTGTTGCACAAATGCATCACTTTCAGCCAGCACAGGCACAGGTTCTACGACAACTTCAGGCTCTGCCACTGCAGTGGTTTCAGTGCTATTGGTGTTCGTTTCTGTAACGGCAGGTGTCGTCTCAGTGGTTTCTGGCTCTGGCGCACTTTCGAGCGTCATAGGTTCAGATGGCGGTGTTTCTGGCAATACAATAGGGGCGTTAGGGATGAGTTTAGGTGAGTCAGAATCACCGCTGTAGTAATAATATCCTCCGGCAGAAAGTAGCACGACGAGCACTATCGCAAAAAGCGCAAAGCGATTGCTGCTAGAAGAAGTCTCTTGAGGTGTTATTCTATCATCTTGATTAACTTGCATTTTACATCCTTCGCTTGAGTGTCAAGGTAACTTGGTGAATACATGCAGCTAACATTAAAGTGCAAGAGCGGGCTATTTGAAGGCCGCAGGTTCATTTTGCAAGTTTCCATGCGCTTGTCTATAGCGCTTAGCTGAACATAAACAATTTATTTCGAGTAAAGGCAGATGTTACGCCTCGTTCTTTACCCTTTAATATTTACGGCTTAAGCCTGCACATAGTGCTGCCTGTGCCCGAGCCAACGTAAAATAATTGCATCGACCTTTTCGGGAGCTTGCGCCATTACATGGCTCGCTAATTTCTGAATGTGTGGGATCAAAGCTTGATCGCGCACCAGATCGGCAATTTTGAGCTCAGCCAGTCCCGTTTGCTTAGTGCCAAGCACTTCACCCGGGCCACGAATTTCTAAATCTTTCTGCGCTATGATGAAACCATCATTGCTTTGTCTGAGTACGCTCAGTCTTTGGGTGGCGGTATGGCTCAACGGCGCCTTGTAGAGTAACACACAATGGCTTGCGATGGCGCCTCGACCGACTCGTCCGCGCAGTTGATGTAGTTGTGCTAGACCTAAACGTTCAGGGTTTTCAATGATCATCAGGCTGGCATTGGGCACGTCGACGCCCACTTCAATCACGGTTGTCGCTACCAGTAGATGAATAATGCCTGCCTTAAAGTCGGCCATGATTTGCTGTTTCTCGGCGCTCTTTAATCTGCCATGCACTAGGCCAATATTGAGCTCGGGCAGGGCGAGGCGCAGTTCTTCGGCTGTGTCTTCGGCGGCTTGGCATTCGAGCACTTCGGATTCTTCAATCAGAGTACACACCCAATAGGCCTGACGTTGGTCGCTGATGACAGCGTTGCGGACCCGTTCAAGCACTTCGTTACGGCGTGAATCAGCAATCGCCACTGTGGTTACTGGAGTTCGCCCCGGCGGCAGTTCATCGATAATGGACGTGTCGAGATCTGCATAGGCCGTCATCGCCAGCGTGCGGGGAATGGGTGTGGCTGTCATGATCAATTGATGCGGGTGGAAACCTTGGTTCACGCCCTTTTTCCGCAGGCCTAAGCGTTGGTGTACGCCGAATCTGTGTTGCTCATCGATAATAATTAACGCGAGTTTGCTAAAGACCACATGCTGCTGGAAGATGGCATGGGTCCCAATCACCATCTGGGCTGCGCCAGATTCAATATCCGCAAGGGATTGGGTTCTGGCCTTGCCTTTAAGTTTTCCCGCCAGCCAACCTACCTTAAGTCCGAGTGGCTCAAACCAAGCGGCAAAGTTAGTTGCATGTTGCTCGGCCAATAACTCGGTCGGTGCCATCATGGCAACTTGATAACCGTTTTCAATCGCTTGTAATGCCGCCATCGCCGCGACTAAGGTTTTGCCAGAGCCAACATCCCCTTGCACTAAGCGCATCATAGGGTGCGGTTTTTCTAAATCTTTGCCTATATCAGCCACGACTCTTTGCTGGGCGCCAGTCGGCTTAAAGGGCAAAGCCGCGAGGAAGGGATTGAGCAACTGCCCCGTGGCCTGCATGGTGACAGCGGCATCTAAATTACTGCGCTGCCTTAGGCGTAACATGCTGAGATTGTGGGCGAGTAATTCTTCCTGCACGAGTCGTTGCTGGGCTGGGTGTTGACCTAGCTCTAAATCGAACTGAGAGATCCCCGCAGGAGGGCGATGTAGCGTCTGTAGCGCTTGTTTAAGGCTGATGTTATTAGGTTGCAATTGTGGTGGCAGAAGTTCAGTTAAGCCACCCTCTTCTAGCAATACCAAGGCTTGCTCGGTCAGCTTTAGCCAACTCGCCTGTTTTAAGCCCTCAGTCGTGGGATAAATCGGCGTTAGGGTATCACTCAGATGAACATCTTCACCGGGATAGACGACTTTATATTCTGGATGCACTATCTCAGCTTGATGACTACCACGGCGCACTTCACCATAGGCGCGGATCATCAAACCATTTTGCATGGCATTACGCTGAGCAACGGAAAAGTTAAAGAAGCGCAGACTTAAGCTGCCCGTATCGTCGCGCACATTGCAGACCAGCATGCGCTTGCGGCCTTGGATGATTTGTGTCGATTGGATTTCAGCTTCTATAGTGCCATAACCGCCTAGGCTGAGGGCGGCAATGGGATAGATTTGGGTTCTATCTTCGTAGCGCAGGGGTAAGTGAAACAGCAGATCTTGTACTGTTGTGATGCCGAGCTTTGCGAGTTTCTCCGCGACCTTTTTGGCGACGCCTTTGAGGTCGGTGATCGGAACAAGATCCAATTGCTGCAAGTCGTTAGCACTCAATCACTGTGAATTTATACATATATTAACAGAGAATAAGCGTAAGGCAATCTCAAGGGGAATTAGGGTGTTATCAAATTTTGTTTGGAAGCATAGCTAATATCTTTCTGCGACCTTAAGGCCGCAAAATTGTTGATAAGATATCGTTAGGCTGAAAGCGTGGTTAACTGTGAGTGTTATTACAACCAGCCTTTTTGCTTGGCAATGCGGGCTGCATCGATTCGATTACTGGCATTGAGTTTGGCTATGGCTTCAGAGAGGTAGTTGCGAACAGTCCCTTCGGCGATAAAAAGAGTTTCGGCGATGTCGGAGGTGGATTTGCCTTCGCTAGCGAGGCGAAGAGCGCGGCGTTCTTTGTCGTTGAGCGGGTCGACATCGCCAATCGCCATCATGGCAAGTTCAGGATCGATCACTCGTTTTCCCGCCATTACTTGTTGAATCGCGTTGACTAAGGTTTCCGAGGGCGCATCTTTAAGCAGAAAGCCGCCCACACCCGCTTCGATGGCACGTTTAATATAGCCCGCACGGCCGAAGGTGGTAATGACCACTATCTTGGTTTGGCTATGTTGCTCCTTTAACCATGTGGCCAGCTCTAAGCCTGTGCGGCCGGGCATTTCGATATCCGTTAGCAAGAGATCAAAGCTTTGCTGTTTGAGTAAGCTTAGAGCTTCGTCACCGTCACTCGCTTGGGTGATACTAAAACCCCCTGCAAGCGTAAGGAGTGCGGCGAGTGCTCCTCGCACCATAGCTTGATCTTCCGCCAATAAAATCTTCATTAATGTGTTGCTCCCTGCAAAGGTAAACTGACGGTAAAGGTATATCCCTGTTCGAGATTATAGCTCAAGCTGCCGCCTAAACTGTCGAGACGCTCGCGTATACCAGTGAGGCCATTACCTTCTATAAAAGGTTTGGCCGCGGCATTGTCTTTGACTTCTAGCAGCAGGCGGTCTGATTGCTTAGAAAAGTGGATAGAGCATTCACTTGCACCGCTATGGCGAAGAATATTATTAATGAGTTCGGTGAGGATCAAACTCAGTTGGCTTTCTGTGGTTGCACCTAGCTTGGGTAGCTCACCACTGAGCTCGACACTTAAGCCTTTATCCCTTAAGGATTTACAAAGCTGCGTCACGCAACTCTCTAGACCCTTGTGTTTGTAGTCTGACACTGTGTGGCGGATCTGGCTTAAACTTTCCCTCGCAATTTGTCCTAGCTCAATCAATTGGGTTGATGCGAGTTCATATTCTTGTTTTGCGATAAGCTTTTCGGCTAGCTCGGCCTTAAGGGCGATGGAAGAAAGGCTATGCCCCATAATGTCGTGTAGATCCCGCGCGATACGTTCACGCTCAAGCATAGTGGCCAAGGTGGTAATTTCTTGGGCACTTTGCTGTTCTTTCAATTTATGCCGATAACGTCTGCGTTCGGCGACACCAAACATGCCCACGCCGAGCACTAATCCCGAGCCGTAAAGCGGAAAGTAGTAACTGTTAAAGTGGTAAATCTCATTGAGGGCAAACAACAGGCCGATGAGGGCTGCAATAGCCAACAGACAGGTCCGGAGAGGATAAAAAAAGCCAATGAAGAAGGCGGCAAAGGTAAATAGCGAGATAGAGCCTGGGTTGATTGGTGTGATCGCTATTGCTATGACCACCATAATGAGAATGGGCAGATAGGCGCTACGGCTATTGCACTTATAGGTCCAAAAATAACTGGCAATAAAAGGGATTAACACGGCAAAACTGAGGGCGATTTTCCAGCTTGGATAGGGATTTATGGCAAGTGGGATCAGATAAAACACTAAGTTTATCAAATACACCCAAGCAAGTTTTCGTTCGAGCTGAAGGGGAGTGCTTATCATGATGCCTCTGTGTCACTGAGTTGGTTGTTGAATGCCCACCGATGGCATCTGTTTTAATTTATTCTTTTTAGGGATTGGCGCTATCGTCAGCGCCATAGATCCCCGTTAACAACTTTGTCTATTTTGCACTTAATTGCTGATTTTGTTGAAGCAAAAATTTTGCCCAACCATAATCTGCTTGTACTTTGATCGCTTGTTGCCAATCTTCAATCGCGCCTTGGCTATCGCCTAATTCCTGTTTAGCGAGCCCGCGCCACGTGTAGGCTTCGGCTTCACCCCAGCAAATGTTGTCGCAAGGCTGGGCGAATCTTTCTATGGCTGTAGTGGCTAAGGTCTTAGCATTTTGCATGCTGCCGCCAAATATGGCTGGCGTGTTATAGGCGGCGATGGCTTTAACAAGCGCTACCCGTGGATTTTGTGGTTCTAATTGTTCGGCACTGGCAATCGCCTTGGCGGATTTCATGCCGAGCGTTGCACCTTTGCTATTGTCTAAGGCGATTTGCATGCCATAAACCGACGATAATAGCGCGAGGGATTCTGCATTCGCTTGGCTGGTTTCGAGTGCTTCTAATGTGGTTTGCGCTGCACTCAGTGCGCTGCTAGCGAGTGTTTTCTGCCCCATTACATTGGCACTGATGGCTAAGCGATAGTTCGCATAGGCTTTATCATAATCTTGAGTGCTACCGCTCAGTTGTTGTAATTGCGTTAGATTCATCGCATTCGAGGCCGCGTCTACATTGGTGATGTTAGTGTTTGATGGCGTTGCTGCAAACGAGTGAGTACTGATAAGCAAAAAGCTGGAGGCGAGGAGTAATGTTTTCATGGTATTTCCTTATTGAGTGAGTTTCCCAATGTTTGGGTACGGGCTCATTATCAGAAATTCGATAGAAGAAGTGCAGACACAAAGGTCATGGCTTTGGCATGACAAATGTCATCAGTTGAGTTGTGTGCTTATATTTTTTATGAGGTGTGCTTTAAAGAAAGTGCGTGATGAATAAAGTGGACAATACCTAGAGAGCAAAACACCGGAGAGGCCCCGGTGTTTTTTTATCGCAAATGATCAGCTAAGTGTTAAACCACAGCTTGAGTGCTTGCTTGGTTTATTAGGTAGCCCAAGTAACCTAAGTAGCACAGTAGTAATACTGAACCTTCGCGGCGGCCAATACGAAATCCTGTCCAAGCGAAAGGTAAAATCATGATGGCAAATGCCAACATCACGATGAAATCAAAGGGTTGGAAGCCAAGTGATGATACCGGCTGTACTATTGCAGTAATACCTAAAATACCCAAAATATTGAATATGTTAGAACCGACAACGTTACCTATGGCTATGTCACTCTGACCTTTCAGTGCTGCGAGAACAGAAGTTACTAACTCTGGCATACTGGTACCAATCGCCACGATCGTTAGGCCGATAATGACTTCACTGATACCGAAGGTCTTGGCTAAATCTACCGCGCCGTTGACAAACAAAATACCGCCACCGACTAACATACCAATACCGACTAAGATAAATAGGGCTGAAAGTAGCGGATTATTTGGACCTGCTTCAATCTCTTCCTCTTCATTACCATTTTTCGAGCTGATGTAACTAAAGGCTAAATAACCGAACAGTAGTGACAGTAATATCACACCGTCAATTAGGCTGAGCTCGCCATCTAACAAGAGTGCCCAGAACAACATAGAAGCCAATATCATCAAAGGGATATCACGCTTTACGACTTGAGATTGCACTTGAATAGGGCGGATAAGTGCCGTGATGGCTAAAATCAAACCTATGTTAGCAATGTTAGAGCCAATAACGTTACCTAAGGCGATACCGCTGTTTCCTGCTAGAGCAGATTTTACACTCACAGCCAGTTCTGGTGCACTAGTACCAAAGGCAACAATAGTTAAGCCTATGATAAGTGGCGTAATACCTAAACGTAGAGCGATTGAACTCGCGCCACGAACTAGGGCTTCAGCGCCTAAGGTTAAAATAATAAAACCGCCAATAATCGATAGTGTAATTAGCATCGTTAGACTCTGTTAAACCTAATATTGAATGGAAAAGTACAAGGGAATTGCCCCTTGGCCGACTGGCGCACATGATACGTGGTTTTATCGGATTTTGACAGAATATGTCATAAAAAAGCACACCCTAGGCGTGCTTAGTTTTAGCTGATGACCATACTCGCCAACTGATTGTTTGGCCTAGTTATTTTTGAGTTAATTCATCTTCCCAGCGGACTTGGGCGCCACGAATGCCGTCAACTCGTTCGCTAAAGGCTTTTTCAAGCACATGGCGTTTGATTTTGAGGGTAGGCGTGAGCGCATCATTCTCAATCGTCCAAGGATCACTGACCACGACAATCGCATCGACATGTTCGTGTGACTCTAAGTGCGGATTAACGCTATCGAGTGTCGCTTTGAGTGAGGTGCGGACTTCTTCACGGGCTTGTAGATTGGCCCCTTCGGATAACTGCACTAGTGCGACTGGATGTGGCAGACCAGAGCCAATCACACAAATCAGTTCAACATGGGGATCCTGCGCCAATTTACGTTCGATAGGCACGGGCGCTACATATTTGCCCTTGGCGGTTTTAAAGTTGTCTTTCACTCGGCCAGTAATAGTGACACAACCATCGGCATCGATGGAGCACAAATCGCCTGTGTGGAAGAAACCATCAGCATCGAATGCCGCTGCAGTAGCTTCAGGCTGCAGATAATAAGCTGTCATTAATCCCGGGCTCTTGAGCAGTAGCTCACCATCCTCGCCTTGGCGGATCTGGCAATCCTCAACTGGGCGGCCAACAGTACCAATTTTACGCGCATCAAAAGGATAGTTGATGATCGAATAGGCACAGTTTTCTGTCATACCCCAAGCTTCGCAGATATTAAGACCAATACTGTGATACCAGTGGATCAGTGATGGCGGAATAGGTGCCGAGCCAGAGCCGAGTAGACGACAATGGTTCAAGCCTAAACCCTTATGGATTTTGTATTTCACAAAGCTGCTAAGCAGTGGGATTTTCAGCAATAGATTAAGTTTACTGACCCCAATTTTGTCGATAATGTTTTTCTGAAACAGGCTCCATAACCGTGGTACCGAGAAGAATACCGTTGGTTTTGCCCGTTGAACATCGACAACGAAGGAGTCGAGACTTTCAACGAAAGCCACCACACTACCTGAGTAGAAGGATGAGCCTTCAATCGCAACGCGCTCTGTGATGTGGGCTAAGGGTAAATAGGATAAAAGTCTATCGTCGCCATCGGTGCGCAGGTCACGGACGACCGCTTGGCAAGTCCAGCCATAGCTGGCGAAGGTTTGAATCGCGCCCTTAGGTTGGCCAGTCGAGCCAGAGGTATAGATGAGTGTCATCACTTGATCTGGAGTAGGAAGTGGGGCGTTAACTAAGGGGTAGCCTAGCTTAAGTAATTGTTCCCATTGATATTGTGCTGGCATCGTATCATAAGGCATGGCAAGGCGTAGTAGCTCGCCGCCGACACCAGCCTCTTGGTCAGCCCAATGGTCAAGTTTGCCGAGAAAAATGGCTTTTGCGCCACTGTGTTGCAGCACATAGCGAATAGTATCTGTGTTGGCGGTAGGGTAAATAGGTACGCTGACATAGCCGCCGTGCATCAACGCGAGGTCGGTGATAAACCATTCGGCACAGTTTTTAGAGAGAACGGCAATTTTATCACCACGCTCTAAGCCTAAGTGATGTAAGGCTCCGGCAAGTTGTTGAACTTTTTCTTGAACTTCAGCCCAAGTAAAATCAAGGAATTGACCCTTGATCGGTTGGCGTAAATAGACTTGGTCCCCCTGAGTATTAGCCCAGTGCGCCAGCATTTCAATTGGCGTCTTAATCGCTGTATCCATTGGCAATTCCCTGTTATTTATTGTTCTTTTGGCTGTACCCAGTATGGCGAGTTTTGTGAGCTCGCGCAAATAGTTTACAAGATTGTAAAATATGAGAATGGAGCGCAAAGCCTACAAGTTGAGTGTTATACCAATCGTATTAAATATCTGTTCATTCAGCGGGAGTTCAACGCGCTTTAGACAAGGCGAAGGCTTGAAGGCATAGTGGTGCTCTGTCGAAAGCCTTAAACGCAGTATAAAGCGCGTTGCCATGTAGTGAACATCAGCCGCCCTTCGGGAGCCACACAGGCATCCCACTCCGGTGTTGCATTGACTTAAAAGGGAATAACCATTTCTGCGTCAATGCGCCTTGGATTGAAATGCCTGTGAGGCTCTGAACTGATTAGATATTTAATGTGATTGGTATGAAAGCAAGATGAAGAGAGTGGCGAGCGGAGTGTTGGATTGTGTTGGCAACAAAAAGGCGCCGTAGCGCCTTTTTGTTTATAGAAGGTGAAATGCTAGCGCTTACAGCTCCATCACACCGTCCATTTCAACTTGAGAATCCTTCGGCAATTGCTTCACGCCGATAGCAGCACGGGCTGGGTATGGCTGGCTGAAGTAACGGCTCATGATTTCATTTACTTTAGCGAAGTGGCTTAAATCAATCAGGAAGATGTTGAGCTTAACGATATCGTTGATTGAACCACCCGCAGCAGTACAAACCGCCGTTAGGTTTTCAAATACTTGCACGACTTGTGCTTCAAAATCATCGCTGACAATTTGCATTGTGCTTGGCACGAGCGGGATCTGGCCAGATAAATACACTGTGCTGCCGATTTTAACCGCTTGTGAATACGTGCCTATGGCCGCTGGGGCGTTTTCGGTCGCTATGATGATTTTTTCTGCCATGACGCTCTCTCTAGTGTTGAGTTAATTAACGATTACGGGATGTGCGCAGTACTTCGGGTAGTACCCTAATTCGGCGCATCACGTTGGCTAAATGGATCCTGTCTTTCACCGAAATCCGCAGGTTGATCAAATACACGCGACCATCGCGTTCTTCAGTGCTGAGGTTGTGAATGTTTGAACCTTCGGCGGCAATGATCGAGGTGATCTTCGCCAGTGCACCTTGGTGGTTAACAATTTCCACCCGCAGATTGGCTTGGTAATCAACGCCTTCAACATTATCCCATTGTACGGGAATATATTTGTCTGGCTCGCCTTGATAACCACGAATATTGGCGCAGTTTTCCATGTGTACCACTAAGCCCTTACCTTGGCTCACGTGGGCTATCACGGCATCACCTGGGATGGGGCGGCAACAGTTAGCAAAGGTAACGAGCATGCCTTCGGCGCCACGAATTGGCATCATGTGGCCGTCGCGACTCTCTTGATTCTCAAGATTATCGCCAATCAAACGCTGGGCGATAACAATACTCATGGCATTGCCAAGGCCGATGTCGGCGAGCAGCGAATCGAGCGTGGTATGTTTAGTATCGCGGATCACTTTTTCAATCTGCTCAGGCGCAATGCTATCGAGTTTAGTTTTGCCTAGCGCATGGTTGAGCAGGCGGCGACCGAGTGCAATCGCATCATCACCTTTAAGGCTTTTCAGCACTTGGCGGATTTTAGCGCGAGCCTTGCCAGTCACCACAAAGTTTAACCAAGCGGCATTCGGACGCGCGCCTTTGGCGGTAATGATTTCAACGGTTTGGCCTGAAATTAACGGTTGGCTAAGCGGATACGCTTGGCGGTTAACGCGGGCTCCGACGCAAGTATTACCCACGTCCGTATGCACTTCGTAGGCAAAGTCTACCGCGGTTGCATTCACGGGCAATTCCAGAATGCGACCTTCAGGGGTGAACACATAAATCTCTTCAGGGAAGAGTTCAGTCTTCACGTTTTCAACGAATTCGAATGAGGTGCTGGCGCTTTGTTGTAATTCCAACAAGCTTTGCATCCACTTACGGGCACGCACTTGAGTCGTCGTGCCTTGGCCTGTTTGCGCCCCGCCTTTGTAGGCCCAGTGTGCAGCTACCCCTTTGTCGGCCATCTGATCCATATCTTCGGTACGAATTTGGATCTCAACGGGCACGCCATGTGGACCAAATAAAGAGGTATGGAGTGACTGATAACCGTTGGCTTTAGGGATAGCGATATAATCTTTGAAACGACCGGGACGAGGCTTATAAAGTCCATGCATGGCACCGAGTACGCGATAACAAGTGTCGATGGAATCGACTATCACCCTAAAGGCGTAGATATCCATCACTTCTTGGAATTGCAGTTCTTTACTCTGCATCTTGTTATAGATGGAGTAGAGGTTTTTCTCGCGACCTTTGACTTTCCCTGGAATACCCGCATCGTTTAAGCGCGTATACACAGCGGCTTCAATGCCTTGGATCAATTCTTTGCGATTCCCACGGGCGGCTTTAACGACTTCTTTAAGCACCCGATATCGCATGGGATAATAAGCTTGGAAACCTAAGTCTTCTAACTCGGTCTTGATGTTATGGATACCGAGACGGTTAGCGATGGGCGCGTAGATTTCTAAGGTTTCGCGGGCGATACGGCGACGTTTGTCGGGACGCAGTGCGCCTAAAGTACGCATGTTGTGGGTTCTATCGGCAAGCTTGATGAGGATAACGCGGATATCCTGCGTCATCGCCATCATCATTTTACGGAAGTTTTCAGCCTGAGCTTCTTTCTTGTCGCGAAATTTAAGCTTATCGAGTTTTGACACGCCTTCGACGAGTTCGGCCACCGCGACACCGAATAGTTCGGCTAAATCGTCTTTGGTGACATGGGTATCTTCGATAGTGTCGTGGAGCAGTGCTGCCATCAGCGTCTCATGATCAAGACGCATGTCAGCAAGGATGCGGGCAACCGCAACCGGATGAGTAATATAAGGTTCGCCACTCGTGCGCATTTGCCCTTCGTGGGCATCGCGCGCAATCTGGTACGCCTGCTTGAGCAATTCTACCTGTTCAGGTTCTAAGTAACCGGAAGCAGACTCCTTTAGACCTTCAAACAGATACAAGTGGCAGCTCTCCTTTTACCTAAATAGGTTTTTACTCAAAAACTATAATGAACGACCTTCAGCAATGGCTGCAACCGCTGCAATTTCAGCTGCTTCACGTTCACGCACCGTTTGACGCTCATCTGCATCTAAGGTGTGAGCGTTAACTAAACCTAGTTCGATTTCACGCAGGGCGATAACCGTGGGTTTGTCGTTCATCTCTTCAACCATAGGGTCTTTACCCTGCACGGCGATTTGGCGAGCACGACGCGCCGCAACCAAGATCATATCAAAACGGTTGCCGATTTGTTCTACGGCGTCTTCTACAGTTACGCGAGCCATGTGTTGAAACTCCAGTTTATCTAGGGAAAAAATGACGCAAAATTGTACACTATGACAGCTATCCTGCCAACAGATCGTGAAGCATATCATTTTGCGCGTGGATCTGACTAGCACCTGTTAAGCGCTGACTGCGAATGATGGCACGCAAATCGGCTAAGGCAGTGTCAAAATCGTCGTTGACGATAATAAAATCATATTCTTTATAGTGGGACATTTCCGATACGGCTTGTGCCATACGGCTGGCGATAACATCGCTACTGTCTTGTCCGCGACCAGTGAGGCGGCGTTCTAGCTCGGCTTTAGAGGGTGGTAGAATAAACACACCAACGGCTTCTGGCATCACGGCTTTAACTTGTTCGGCACCTTGCCAGTCGATATCGAGGAAAACATCGATACCTTGGGTGAGCGTATGCTCGATCACATGGCGCGAGGTACCATAGTAATTGCCAAACACTTCTGCCCATTCAAAAAAAGCATTTTCAGCAATTAAGGCTTTGAATTGCTCAACATTAACGAAGTGATAGTGTTGACCATCAACTTCACCTGGGCGTGGTGCGCGGGTGGTATGAGATACCGAAACCTGCATGTCGGCTGGCTTGTCTTTAAGCAAGGCTGAAATCAACGAGGATTTACCTGCGCCACTTGGCGCCGACACAATAAATAAATTTCCGCGTGCGGTCATGAGCTAAATATCCAATGGGTTAACGCAAGAAGGCCCAGAAAGCCGAGTATTATACCGATTTTGACCATAGAAATACTAGGGCTTGTTGGCTGGCAATTTAAGCCTATTTTAGATTTACTTCGATATTATGTGCATTTTTATCCGACTTGGGTCGTAGGCACTGACAATTGCGGGTAAATTGGTTACGCTCGTGCGAATAAGGCAATGAGTGTCTTTTTGTATCTCGTTTTTACAACAATAAAGGAAGGGTCGTGCTGTTAAAATCTCTTTTCTGCCTTCACGGGCGTGATTCTCGTCCCCGTTTTGTCGCAATCAGTGTTGGCGTTTACGTCTGTATTGTATTTGCCGCCGCTGCTTTTGGGGCTAATTTTCTGATGTATTTGCTGGCATTGTTGGGTCTACCTTTATTAGGGCTCACCAGTTTGCGTCGTTTGGCCGATGCCGATAAGTCAAAAGGCTTGATTGGCGTATTTCTATTGCCGTTAATAATTTTTATCGGCCTGTTAGCGGCCGGTGTGCATATTGCCTTAATTGGATTGAGTTTAGTGTTAGCCGCGGGACTGACATTTTGGGGCTGGCGCTTTCCTGCACCAACGATAGTGGATTATCGCTACGGTTATTTCGGTCCTGAGCTGGATGCACCAACATCACAGGCAATGCCTAGGCGCCGTGTGGAACCGACTATCGTTCCTAAAACCATCGCACCTAAAACCATCGCACCTAAAACCATCGCACCTAAAACCATAGATCCTAAAATCGTAGATCCTAACACTATAGACCCTAAAGCCATGGCATCTAAAACTGCCATAGATCCTAACATCATTGACCCTAAATCTATTGTTGCTCAAGACGTTGCCGTAAGACAATCGGCAAAATCTACCTCTCATATTCAAGCACAACCTCAAGCTGAAAGGCATGAGCCGCATGTTGAGCAGCTTCATGCCCAAACCATTAGCGCTGAGACTGTGTCTGAGCCAGAGGTCGATTTATCGACCCATGTTGAATCTGTTTTAACATCGCCGAGGGTTGAGCCGAGTGTTAGCGCGGCGGAGGCAGAGCGAGAGGCGTTGCGTCAAGATGAGCTGCGCTTTGATGCGTTAACTCGAATGACGCAGAATCCTGCCGATTTTGTGATACCAGACAGCCATGCAGATTTCCGTCCTGCTAATACTAGCCGCGTTGAACAGACCCACATTGAGTTGGTCGATGTCGATGTGGACAATGTTGATTTGAAACATGTCGACTTTACTGCGGCGCAATTAGATCCTGCCGAGCGTAGTGCTGAACCCGGTTGGCGTTTTACCGCCGAAGAAGATGACGAGCCTGACAGCTTTAACGATAGAGATCATGCCGAAGAAGTGCGTCAGCGCCGCGCCGAAGCAAAAGATTCTGGTTCGATGACTGAGCTATTTCGCGGTTTATTTGAGTTTTTGGCGCCACTAAAGCGTTTCTTGGTGTTGCCTAAGATTAAACTGCCGAAAGTGGAACGCCGTTATTGGCGCCCAGTAGGAATTGGCTGTGGCGTGGTGCTCTTGATTGCCTTGGTGTGGGGACTTTGGCCAAATGGTGATGCAGAAACGGGTGATGGTGCAGAAGTTGTCACGGTTAACGCGATTGCGCCCTATGCGGGTGAGCGGGTGACGCTCGCGTTACCGGACGGTTTTTCTGTGGCGCTGGAGGATGACATCTTGATCATGCGTTGGCTCGGTGAGAAAGGTAAAGCACAAAACCTGTGGTCCTTAGCGACGGCAAAGGGAGATAAAACTTGCAGCGTCTTATCCTTTAACAATGGCACTGACTATCGCCCTGTGACTGTGGATCTGAAAGCGGATTCCGCTTCAGAGGCGCGATTCTCACCACTCGATACTCAGGCCATCATTATTGATCTCGCTCGTCGAGGTAATATTAGCCTGTGTGGTTATAAGTTCAGTCTTAAGGGCAGCCAAGCGATATTGGAACAAAATCGCACCTTTGGCGATTATATTGCTCGTTAAAAAAGTCTGCAGCTAAGTCGATAAAAATTCTGCTTAAATGCTAGTCACAATTAGAGGGGTAGATTACACTTTTGCTCCTCTTTTTCTCAAACCGTACTTTAGGTTGTTTAGGTCGCTGCGGTTTGGGGAAACACCTTTAAATTTGAACTGAATATATCAATCCAGCATGAATACAGAATTGACCTTAGTCATTATGGCTGCGGGGCTAGGTAGTCGTTTTGGCGGCGATAAGCAATTGGCGGCACTCGGCCCCGCGGGTGAACCCATGTTGGTGCTATCAATCATGTCGGCCATTCGCAGTGGTTTTCAGCGTGCTGTGCTGGTGATCCGCCCAGAGTTAGAAAGTGAATTAACTGAGATCCTGACACGATTTTTGCCAGCCGATTTTGAATATCATTTTTGCTATCAAGTCTTAACGGATTTACCCGAAGCGGCGCAGTTGGCGGATCTTAGCCACAGGCTTAAACCTTGGGGCACGGCCCATGCACTCTGGAGTGCGCGCCATCTCGTTAAAGGGCCAATGGCCGTTATCAATGCCGATGATTTTTATGGTGATAGTGCTTTTGCTTCCTTAGCCAAAGGCTTAAGCACGAGGCCAACTGAGTGGATGATGGTGGCCTATCCCATAGAACTCACGTTGTCGGAGTACGGTGGCGTTAACCGTGGTTTGTGTCAGGTTGAAAATGGTCAGCTTAAATCGGTCGCCGAATGGCTCAATATCGCCGAGCAAGCAGGCCACTTAATGGGTGATGGCCCGCAGGGTCATGCTAATTTGCCGGCACAGTCCTTGGTCTCTATGACATGCTGGGGCTTCTCCCCAAACATATTTGATGTTATTAAACGTGAATTAACCGAATTTATCGGGCAACAGGGTCAACAACCTAAGTCTGAATGCTATTTACCCGCCATAGTACAAGCGGGAATTGAGCAAGGTTTGCCTGTGTATGTCGATGTTGCCTGTGAGCCATGGCTTGGTGTGACTTATCCGCAGGACACTGTCTGGGTAAAACAAAAATTAACGGAGTTATTGAGTGATTAAACTCATCAGGCAGTCAGTGTTGCCTCATTTTGGTATTGAATCTGCCGAGGCGAAAATTTCTGCCCTCGGTAATGGCCACATCAATGACACCCTTTTAGTGCGTTGGCCTGCGGGCGAATTGGTATTGCAGCGAATTAACACTGAGGTATTTAAAACACCCAACGCTTTGGTCTGCAATGCCGATAAAATTAGCCATCATTTATGCACTAAGTCATTGCAGCAACAATACGGCCTTAAAGTCGTTAGCCCATGTTTAACCCAAGAGGGTGAGCTGGCTATCGATTTAGGCGAGCAAGGATTTTGGCGCGCGATCAGTTACTTGCCTCATAGTCTCAGCATTGAAGTGGTTAAGTCGGAACAAGAAGCGGAAATGGCGGCCAAGGCCTTTGGTCATTTTGCCTCTGCCTTGAGTGATTTTGATGCGACAGAGCTTGAAGATGTGATCCCTCAGTTTCACCATTTACCGGGACGCATGGCCTTACTAAAGCAGGCCGCTGAACTCGATAGTCAACATCGCTTAGCGCTCTGCCGTCATTGGGTTGATTACGCGTTATCTCAGCAGGCTTTGCTGGATGAACTTGCAGAAATATCGCCAAAGCTGCCGCTACGAATTTGTCATAACGACACTAAAATCAATAACATGCTTTTTGATAAACGTGATATGTCCAGCATGGCGATTATCGATTTAGATACCTGTATGAAAGGTCATCTTATGTATGACTTCGGCGACATGGTACGCACTTTCTGCTCGCCAGAGGAGGAAGACTCTACGGCCTTGGATAAAGTCCAAGTGCGCCAAGACATCTTCGCCGCGATTTGCCGTGGCTACTTGAGCGAGTTGGGTGACGTCTTAACGGAAGATGAAAAACGCAGTCTATGGCTCGGTGCGCGGGTGATTTGTTTGATGATAGGCGTGCGTTTTTTAACGGATTATCTTAACGGTGATGTGTATTTCCATATCCACCGTGAAGGCCATAATCTAGACCGCGCCGCCAACCAGTTTACCTTGTACCAAAGCTTGCTCGACCAAGAGACTGTGCTTAAAGCTAACTTCTAATTCAGCGCTTGGATATCTGTGCATTGGTATCTGTGTACTGAGTCAATGTTAAAGCGTGTAGTCGAAAAACTTACGGCTTTGTGGGCCTGCGCTATTGGTGTTGACCTTGTTGGGGTGTTTATATTCGCCCCAACTTGCTACGTTGCGGCCAACGTTAAGTTTAGGGAAACTCAGTGGCTCGCTTAAACTTAATGCGACATCGCTATTCTCCGCGTTTGCTTCCATTCCCAAAAATTGCAGTAACTGACTTAAGCTTCCTGCATGGCTAACATCGATTGAAATAAAGTCTTCCCGCCCATTAAAGTAAGCGAACACTTCTTGCTGATGCTTTTGATAACAAGCAATTAAGTGCTCACTGCTGGCAGGTTCCGCCACTTTATCTATGGCGAAAGTATGCCTAAAACTGCGCTTTAATATTGGATGGAAGCGGCCCGTTTTTTCATCCAAATGGGGCGCCATTTTCCCAAGTAACATCTGCATCGAAGGCAACCAAGTATTGATATCGCGGTCGAGATAGACAAACACAGCTTCGGGAAATAATAAATCCAACTGTTGATAATCGCTGAAACAAGGCGTGTCAGACACTGCATCGGCCAGCATAAACGCCTGCTTAGTAAAGGCCATGTGTGCCACTTTTAGCCCTTGATCCAACAGCGCCACACTCACACTCGTGGTGCCCGTGCGTGGCAAACCTATGATAAAGACCTTCTGCTTTTTTACCTTTACCTGTTCGTCACTGAGCGCATTCGACTGGACTGGATGCATTGCATCTGGCGTAACAATCGGTGAATTACCAGTAGGTTGAACATTGCCGATACGCTGTGCATTAGCAGTACATTGTACGTGAGTAGAGGTTGGTGAATTGTTGGCGTTATCAGGCATAGGTTAGGCTCAGAATGTGTGTCAGTGGTGCGGTAAAGCCGTAAGTTATCACCTCGGCGTGTCACATTGGCGTGTCAAATCAGCGGCGGCAGTATATCTCAGCGCGAAGGCTTTGTCCGTGGCTATACATATTTGTCGGTGGCTATACATAAAAGTCACGCGCAACGGCAATGCGCCACAGTAAAGGCGGCACTAAATTGTATGATAGCTGCACTGTAGCTGCACAATAATACAAGTGGATGACCGCAAGGCTTAGAAACGAGCTCCCGGATTACCAACAAGGCTCATTTCTCTGCATTGCATAGCCATGTTGGTATTGATGAGGCGATTATTAACGCTATTCGACTCATAATGTGAGGCAAATAGGTTTGTTAATCGCCTCATTATGTGAGTAGAATAGGCTTGTTATTCGACTCATGGGGTAGATATGTGGATTTGGCAGCAAGCCGATTGGCCTAAGTTTCATTGGAACACCAGCAGCATTGATGCCTTGCTGCGTCAGGTCTATTTCAATCAGGGCCAGTTGCTTGGCAAGCAAATGCTAAGTCACGACGATAGCCTATTAACTTCAGACGCTGCACTCGACACCTTACTCGCTAACATTATCCATTCCAGTGCCATTGAAGGTGAAAAGCTCAATGCGGCTTCGGTGCGCTCATCCTTAGCTAAAAAACTCGGCGTGACTGAAGATAAACCGTATCCGACAACAGCGCAAACCGATGGTTTGGCTGACATTATGCTCGATGCCTTAAAAAATTTAGAGACTGAATTAACCCTTGAGCGGATATTAGGTTGGCATAAACAGTTATTTCCCCAGGGTTATACGCTGTTTAACCCTGTTATTGGCGGAGCGCTGCGTGGCGATACACCTATGCAGGTTGTCTCTGGCCGGATTGATAAACCAACAGTGCATTTTGAGGCACCTTCTAGAGCAGCCTTGGATGCTGAACTGTCACAGTTTATCGAATGGTTTAATGCATCACGGCAAGCGCAGGTTTTAGATCCGCTTATCCGCGCGGCGATAACTCACCTTTGGTTTGTGACGCTGCATCCGCTTGATGATGGCAATGGGCGCATCACTCGCCTATTGACCGATTTGGCCTTGGCACAAGCGGAAAAACGCTCGATTCGTTTTTACGCTATGTCGGTCAGTATTCTTGCCCGTCGCCAAACCTACTATGATATTTTAGAGTCCACTCAAAGGGGCGATGTAGATATTACTCCTTGGTTAGTCTGGTTTTTTGAAACCCTCAATGATTGCTTACTCAATGCGATGGCAGATGTGAGCAGAACGCTGTCGAAAACTCAGTATTGGCAAAGTGTCGACCAATCTTTATTGAGTCAAGAGCAAGCCAAAGTACTCAATCGGATGTTAGACGGCGATTTTGAACTAGGGATTAATAGTAGCCAGTATCAAAAAGTCGCGAAGGTGAGTCGCGCCACTGCCACCCGTCATCTTGCGCAAATGGTCGAACAGCGGTTTTTAGTTAAAGCCGACGCCGGCGGCCGAAGTACCAGATACTTATTGCCACTCAGTTTGAAACGATAAGGGTTAGGCATATTATCAAGCACTTGCATTCCAGTGACTCGCAGCAAGTCCATCCCTGGATGCTCAACCGTGACGTCCTGTCACGGATGGTCACTTCCATGCGAGTGCCTAATCCTGTTAGCCTTCGCGCATATCTGTTAGCCAGTAGAACCAATCGCTTAATAGACATTTGAGATAGATACTGGCCCAAAGCCGACGTCGGCGGCCGAAGTACAAGGTACTTATTGCCGAGTGGGAAATAGGGATCAGAATTAAGTTAGTTTTGTTTGCTCAATAATCTCGGGCTGATAAGATGCCTGCCCACAGGCATATCTCATTTTTTGGTATTCGGCTCGTCATGGCTCCCATCCTGTGGGTTGCAAGCTTGCTTCTAGATCGCTGCTCGGCATGCATGGTTAAGAGGTTTTTGATTCGCAAATGAATATTTGGTTTGTTGCAGTCAGTGGCGAATATGCTTTCAATTGAAAACAGATACCTATCAAAAGTGATAGTGCAGTAGCTACAATCGATTACTGAATGTAGGGGATTAACAAGGCTGACTGTGAGTTATGTGTAACGGGCATTGAACACATTGAGCAAACATAAATTGGTTGAGTTGCAGAGTACGAAGATAAAGACAAAGCTGCGTCCCAAAGTCATTCATCAAGAATTTTTAGTAGTGAATAATGAAAAGTAAAACGAATATACATCAACAAGCAGCAGAATTGATCAGGCTAATAGCGGAACCACATGTGCCAGATGGTTCAACGATTGAAGCTGTTGTTGATCAGTGGTTACATGCCATAGCTACCAATAGCGATTTTTACTGTAACCAATCAGTTACTAATTCGAATAAACTGAAATTATCGGTTATTTCAGCACTGCAAGCTAATGATTTATATGTGAATCGAGAATCTTTCTATGAGGCGATTTTCGGTGACTTGAAGCTCAAACCTGCAAAAGAAGTTGTGTTTCGTTTTATTGATCTATTTGCTGGCATTGGTGGCGTAAGGCTAGGTTTTCAGCAGGCAGGGGGGGCATGTGTCTTTTCGTCTGAATATGACAAGGGAGCACAAAATACATACAAAGAGAACCATGGCGAGTTTCCTTTTGGGGATATAACCAAAATAGATGAGAGTTCTATCCCTGATCATGATGTGTTATTGGCCGGTTTCCCATGCCAACCGTTTTCTCATGCTGGAGTATCAGCTAGAAATGCGGTAGGAAAAAAACATGGCTTTTTATGTGATACTCAAGGAACACTATTTTTTGACGTAATGCGTGTCATTGACTCAAAAAAACCTAAAGTAGTATTTCTTGAAAATGTTCGTAATCTAGAGCGACACGATGAAGGTAAAACTTTTAAGACGATTAAAGAAACACTAATAGCTAGTGGATATACTTTTTCATATAGGGTAATTGACTCTAGCTCTATAGTTCCACAGCGTAGAGTAAGATGCTATATGGTAGCAATCCGAAATGACATCGATTGTAAATTTGATTTTCCTGACATACATGGTGAACCTTTACCTCTAAAGAAAATTTTAGAAGATAGGGTTGAGGATATGTACACAATATCAGATAAGCTTTGGCTAGGTCATATAAATAGAACTAAGCGTAACTTAGAAAGAGGTACAGGCTTCACTGCACATACTGCCGATTTAAATAAACCTTCTAACACTATTGTTGCAAGATATGGGAAAGATGGTAAAGAGTGTTTAATACCACAATTTGATAAAAACCCACGAATGTTAACTAAGCGAGAGTGTGCCAGATTACAGGGTTTTCCTGAAGAATTCATTCTTCCAAAATCAAGGACGCCAGCATATAAGCAGTTTGGTAATTCGGTTGTAGTTCCTTTAATTGCCATCCTTGCTGATAAAATTAAAAAGGATATATTATGAATTTTCAAGAGTATTGTGATAAAAACGATAAAGAACAAAAAATTGTTGCTGAAAAAACGCTTGTTCTAACTTATACAAACACAAAAAATGAAGCGTTCAGCATATCTCCAGAGAGCATTAAGGCGTTCTTGTTTTTTATTTTAAATAATTATGATTTAGTTCTGGAACGGTGGTATCAAGTTCCAACTAGAAAAGATGAATTATTTAAATATGAAGAGAAATCATACCGTGAAATTTTTAAATCAGCCGACTCAGATGAACTAAAGACAATATCATCCGCAGGAAGAAGTCAAACTAAAGCATTGACAAAATTAATATCTAAGGTTATTGCATTCTTATCTGGCTTTGACTACGTAGAACCAGAGGTTAATACATTTTTTACGAAGAATGATATTCAAAAGGCTTTAAGTTCATGGAGTAATTTCTTTGTAGATAACTCGATTTCTAATACTGTAGGAAAAACTGAAAATACTAAATTAATGTTCCAAAATTGGATGCGAAATAACGGTTTATCTGAGAGAACTGTAAACTCCTATTCCGGTACAGCTGTAAATCTGTGTAATAAATTTTTACTAGAAATAGGAATGAAAAATAACTCGCTTTATGAACTTAAATCTAGCGAGGTGCTTGACTCTCTACAGAAATTTAAAGAAATACAGGAGTGGGCAGATGCCGATGCATCGGGTAATGCAATGTATAGTGCGGCCTGTAAGAAACTTGCAGAGTTTCTAGTTTCGAACTCTCAAACAGATTCATTTTTGTCCAAGCCATTCCTTCTCCTTGCTGGTATTTCGGGGACAGGTAAAAGCCGTTTTGTACGAAAACAAGCGCAGTATAGTGGCGATGGTAAAACTAATTTTGAGTTAGTATCAGTGCGACCAGACTGGCATGAGCCTAGCGATTTATTGGGCTATATTTCACGTTTAAATAGTGATGGCGCTGAATATGTGGTGACTAACGTCTTAAAGTTTATGGTTAAGGCGTGGTTGAATATCGTTGAGAATGTTGATGCAGATAGCTGGTCACAGAAACCTTTTTCTCAGATTAGTCCATTTTGGCTGTGCCTGGATGAAATGAACCTTGCTCCGGTGGAACAATATTTCGCAGATTATTTATCTGTCATTGAAACTCGGGAATGGAAAGACGGTGAATATAGTTGCGACCCCTTGTTGAAGAAGGATGTATTTGAGCAACTTAAAGAACCTGCACTAACTAAGTTACAACAAGATCTAGGATTAAAAGATCATGATGATCTGTGGAAATATTTTATAAATCATGGTATTGCAATACCATTTAACCTAATTGTAGCCGGTACGGTTAACATGGATGAAACCACTCATGGTTTTTCTCGTAAGGTGATTGATCGTGCCTTAAGCTTCGATTTTGGTGAGTTCTTCCCCAACGCCGTTGAGGAATTTTTTGATGAAACTCTAAAGCCTAAAGCCTTGAGTTATCCATTATTTAGTCACGCTAAATTTGAGCAATTTGAGACAGTAGCCGCTGATAGTGATGCCGTTAAAACTAAAGCATTCTTCAATACCATGAATAGCGTGCTAAAAAATACGCCTTTTGAGTTGGCGTATCGTGCTTTTAATGAGCTGTGTTTAGCGGTAATCAGTTTTGCCCCTAAAGATGATATTGAGTTAGCCGCTGTATTCGATGACTTCTTAATGTGTAAAGTGTTGCCGCGCATCGAAGGGGATGATGACAAGTTAATGGGGAGTGCGGGACAAAATATTTTAGAACAGTTAAGTTCTGTATTGGAATCGCAATTGGCTGTTATCTGGGATCAAGAACGACCGGATTTACTTCGCGAGAAACGTGGTTTTCCTGACGATGTGATTTCAATACCATGTCGTTCGCGTGCAAAGTTAGCCAGGATGAATCAGTTGTTAGCTCGTGGCTTTACTTCTTTTTGGCCTTAAATCGCGCAGTTTATTTTTAGGTGGTAATAAATAATGGCTAAAAATAACCGTGAAACTATCTGTTTTAAGCACTGTGATTTTGAGCTTTACGTTTCTTGTGAAGAGTTAGGTGTCCCAAGAAAAAAGTTAGCTCATACTTATGCTCAACGAGGACTTGCACAACCAGTTGACGAAGAAATTGCTGTTTTGGTTGATGGTAAGCCTGTGCTGATTGATACCGGTGATGAGCTTCGTCGACCGTTCTTTTTTGAAAACCGCCAGTATTGGTTTGAAGTGGCGTTTTCGGATCATGTTGAGCCTGACTCTGCATTGGTTAGCCATAAATATCGTTTAATCGAAGAAAGCTTTACTGTCAGCCCAAGAAGTGGCGTATTACAGGCCATGATCAATTTTGGTAATGATGTAGGTAGATGCGTTTTTAAGATTAACTACACAGTTAGCAGTGTGCGTAAATCCGTGCCAGTGGAATTTACAGTATTGGCGACCAAAATGGTTCAGAGCCAAGATTTAGGTTTGATGAACCAGCAAATTGATACGGTTTATCCTCTGTGGCGCTATGCCATTAGCAGTAAAACAACTCAATCACAGGGACAATCGATAAAGCAGCCCGAGAAGTTTGAGTTGTTTTGGTTAGCTCAATTTGAACGCTTAAAGGATGAGTTTGAACAAGGTTTAAAGCGGATTTTATATGCACCTCACAATCGCTTACAGTCGTTTACGGTGCAGCAAAAATTAGACCGTATAAACAAAAAACTGAACGCTAAACAACAAGAGCATGCTAAGGAGTTAATTGAGTCCAAACGCTTATCGACTCGTATGCGTATTAGTCATCAGCGTTTAAATGTTGATACACCTGAAAACCGCTTTATCAAAATGGTGTTAAAGCGAACTAAAATTAACCTATCACAATTTATTCAAGCATTGGCTAAATTTGACGCCAAAGCATCAGTATCTTTTTGTCAAAGTTTGCAGGATTGGCAAGATCAAATCGGTAAATTTTCAAAACATCAGTTGTGGCAAGAAGTCGGACAGTTTGAAGGACAAAGCTCCGAATCGAAGGTGCTACAGCAAGGAGCTGGATATTCGAAAGTGTATAAAGTTTGGCAGCAACTTAAACATTATCTGAATCAAACAAATGGAGATGCACTGTTATCGATTAAGTCAGTTGCTGATATTTATGAGGTGTGGTGTTTTTTAGAGGTAAAATCGATTATTGAGGCATTAGGCTTTGTTGAAAAAGAGCATAAACTGAGTCGTTTAAAGCAAGTTCAGTTTGAGCGGCAGTTTCGTGATGATGAAATGGCGGCCGCATTTGTCTATTTTCGCCAAAGCGATGGTATGACAATTGAGTTAGCCCATGAGCCATCATTCACACCAAAAGGTGAAGTGAATCGTACTTGGTTGGCAAATCAGCGACCCGATATCGTGTTACGGGTGACACTGTCTAACAATGAGTCATTTTTTATCCTTTTCGATGCTAAATATCGTATCGATACCAAACCTTTGACTCAGCAAGATGGTGTCCCTGAAGATGCTATTAATCAAATGCACCGTTATCGTGACGCGATTATTCATCAGCAAACAATGGCGAATGAAAGGCCGCTAAAAAGCCGTCCTGTAATGGGAGCATTTGCTTTGTATCCTGGTTTTTTCGACCAAACTACTCAGCAAAATCCTTACGATGAGGCTATTAAAGAGATTGGTATTGGTGCATTTGCTTTATTACCATCTGCGGAATCATCAAATTCGCACAATCAATGGTTGCTAAGCTACTTAACGAATAAGTTAGGTGTCAAAGCAAGTTACCCGGATCCTCGATCAAATGATTATTACTTTGTTGAGGACTCAGCACGGATAGCGCCATATGGCGGCAATTTGGTTCGTCACTATGGGTTGACAATGGTGGCGCCGATAAATGAGATTGGACGTGATGCTAGCTATTTAACGCAGGCAAATACAGGTAAATTGTTGGGCTACCATACTCAGCTTTTGGCGACTAATCGGCAGAATGTTCATCGCAATATTGTGCGTGAAGTTCGCTACCTGTTACTGACAGTACGTGTTAATCCATCAGACCCAAATCAATTGGGTAAATTTCTATATCGTGTTGCGAATGTAAAGTTACTACCAAGGCATGATATTGATCGGCAGTTAACTGGAAAGCTCAGTAATGACAATCACCATTATTGGGTGTTTGATTTTGTTGGTGAGCCTGAAGTGTTAACAACGCCAATCGTAAAACCGTATTCTGAAAACTTTCAATTTAAGCTTACTAAAGCAGAGTATTTGCAACAAATTAGCCACTGGGATGATGTGAAAGAAGCTTATCAGCTCTATACCGACCTAGACTTGAATTGGTAATACATTGGCATTCAGTTGCAGTTTTATCTGCTCTAGATAATCAATCAGTTCACTGGGTTGTTCGAATTCAAGCTGCAGTGTTGGCTGAGAAGCGGTACGGATTTCTGGGTGTAGATTGTCGCCGTCATTTACGGCCGAAATGATGGTGTAGCGGGGATAATCTTCTTCGCGACAAATGGGGTCGGCATAGTCTACCCAAAGAATAAAGTAGTCGCTTTTTTGTTTGAAATAAAAGCTGGGGCACATGTCATTTTGGTAGCTTTTATCAATGAGAAATGGGTATAAGCTTAGGTCGAAACCAAGATCAAATTCATAGCCAAATGTTTGATGATAAGCGCTCATATTTCTGCCTTAAATAGTCAGCTAGACTGACTATTATTATAGTTTGGCAGGCTATTTAATGTGCTGTTTTATTTGGCTTAAGTCCGTTTTAAGTTAGTTTTTTTTAGCTTTGTGGTTGTATTCGTTATAACCCTTTTTTAAAGCTGTTTTTATCGTTAACCCTATCTAATCATTGCCCAATCTCTTTACTAACAACTCCATCAAAAACGCTATCAATACACTCACCTTAGTCGGCAAATGTTTTCGCTGTGGATAAACCGCATAAATGCCATGTTCGGGGAGGGGATGATCTGTGAGCAAAGCTTGTAGGCGGCCTGCTTGTAAGTCGGCGTCGATCATGAAACGGGGCAGGTTGGCTATGCCTACACCATCGAGTGTGGCTTGGTGGATGGCATCACTTTTGAGCGCTGTTATAGCAGTCGCCTTACCCTATGATCTAACCCGTTCAGGATGCTGTGCTGGATATGTGGGGGGAAATCATCTGGCAGTTGCGCTTGTATCCGTTGGATAACCATAGGCGTTTTTTCAACAAACTCCTCAAGAAGCTCGTTCATGGCTTGTTGACTAAAGCCGACTCGATTTGCCGTAGCGAGAAAATGGCGGGGAAAGATTTGTTCAATCTGGTATTTTTTCCCTTTAGTGGCTGTCAGTCCCATGGCCAGTTTCGCATCGCGGATGTTAAGTCCTGTACCACCCAGCACTGGATAAACGGAGATGATGTCGTAGAGTGGGGTAAGCTCGTATTTTCCTTCGGGCCTGATAAATAGCGAAAAGTTTTTAGCGTGGCCGTCTGTCGCCGCCAGTAACCAAAATAACACTTGTGCTTTCATGAAGATGCGCCGATCTCTTTCTGGGGCAAGCGATCCCATCAATACGTACATTATCTCGCTAATGCCTGGTCCGTCTTGGTTCTCGTATTTCCTCGCTGAGGGGATATTGAGGGTTTGGCAAAAATCTTCCTGTGGTAGGCGCATCAGCCAACTATTGTCCGCTGCGTAGCGGCGATCGAAGCGTTCGACAGCGAGCGCCTTGATATTCCCAACCTTAAGGATTTCGCAATCGGGAACTGGTAAACCATATTCTCGAGCAATAGACATGCACAGGTACTCGTTTTCGACACTGTCCGATAGATCTAAGGTGTGGGAATGGGTGACTATCTGGCCGATAGGGAGTTTGATTATGTGACTGGTTGGCGTTGAACCATGGGGTAAACACCACAGACCATCATATTTCAGCAGGGCGGTTTTTTCCTGTGCTCCAGCAACTGAGATCCGAAAATCGTCATATTCTTCGAGCATGCCTAATGGGATCTTGGATTGGTAACCTGCTAAGACCCGTACTAGGGCTGCGTCATCAAGTGGTTCACATTCAATTTTTTTAATGTCTTCGGGTTCAATACCTTGTGGTACCAGTTGCAAGGCTCCGACACTATCTTGGCCGACTTTCGTCAGTAAATCGAATGGTTGGGTTGAACTAGCTTGATAGCGTGCGAGGATACGCTGGCGAATTTCCGGTGAGTCAGGCAGTAAGTTATCAAAGAAGTTATAAACTTCATTGCCCTGATAGTGGCGTTGGCGTAGAGGCATAGACAACGATATGGGGCGATTTCCTGGAATAGTCAGCCAGTCGCTATTGTATTGAAATCGATGGGCTCCTGTCTCTTCTTTAGAGAAAGTACCGACTAGAAAGCCATTCATATAAACGTCAAGTGCTGCCATTACCACTCCTGAGCCCATTGTTTATTGTTAGATGGGCCTGTATCACTGTCACTCGCGTTGCGAGGTTTGAGTTCTATTTCGAGTTCGAGGGCTGATAAGAGTTTGAAAAATGTATCAAGTTTAGTGCTGTCGGGATTCTGTTCGAAGTTGGAAATAGTGCCTTGGCGTAAGCCAATTTTCTCACCAATTTTAGCCTGGGAGAGTCCCTGTGATTGGCGAACATCTTGTATATAAGCGCTAAGCTGTTTGGTTGTGGTGATCTTCATCTTAAATTCCCATTATTTCCCAATACGCTTTAAAGTATAAACATAACTTAACACGCTATAGCGTATAGTCAATGTTTAAGACGTTACAGCGTATAATTTGTTTATATACGTTGTAGCGTATAAATAGTGGCTAAAAATGCAAGTGTAGTCTTGATTAAAAACATAAATCGGATTGTTCAAATGATCCGCTTTCAGCCGCTCGAGAGAGTCAGTCTGATGGTCTCTGGTCTATTGTTTATTTTTCATAGGGGGTGAAAGAGAGTTGTCCTTCCTCATTACTGACAAGTGAAAATTTACCCTAACTTGCCACTCGCCAGCTTCTCCATCAAAAACGCTATCAATACACTCACCTTAGTCGGCAGATATTTCCGCTGTGGATAAACCGCATAAATGCCATGTTCGGGGAGGGGATGATCTGTGAGCAAGGCTTGTAGGCGGCACGCTTGTAAGTCGGCGTCGACCATAAAACGGGGCAGATTGGCTATGCCTAGACCATCGAGTGTGGCTTGGTGGATGGCATCACTATTGTTGACTTGATAGTTACCGTTCGGCTGGATACGAGTTGGGCCCTGCGGGCTTAAGAAGGTCCATTCAACACCATCACGAAAATATGAGTAGAACAAACAGTTATGTTGGCTGAGTTGCTGCGGCGTTTGTGGCGCAGCGTGGCGAGCAAGATACTCGGGTGAGGCGCAAATGACACTTAAACAAGGGACGATTTTACGGGCAATAAGGCTTGAATCTGGTAGATCACCGATGCGAATTGCCAGATCAAATCCGCCAGCAATTAAATCGGTTGTCTTATCATCCATCTGCATTTGCAGCTGTATTTTCGGATAGCGGCGCAGAAACTCGGGGATCAAAGGGGCGATATGCAAGCGGCCAAATACCATAGGGACGGCGATGCGCAAATTGCCCTGAGGCGCTTGTTGTAGCTCAGAAATGGCATCCAACCCTTCCTCTGCGAGTTTAACGGCAGGACGAACATAGTCAAAATAGCTGGCGCCCGCTTCGGTAAGACTTAAGCTGCGAGTGGTACGGTGCAAAAGTTGAATACCCAGACTTTGTTCTAATAGGGTAATGCGTTTACTCACCGCCGATTTACTCAGCCCAAGCTTTGGACTTGCCAGCGAAAAGCTACCGCATTCCACTACAGTGACAAAGATAGGTAGTGCTGAAAAGTGTTCCATGGTGTCCTTAGATTATCGCGTTCCCCTGCCATTATTGTTGATGATACCTCAACAGTCAGTTTTTATTATCGTGGTTATCATCGCCCTTGATGCAAGGTAGACTAATGCACTTGCTGATTGCGGGTGTCGACTGTGAAGCCTAGTTATTTTCGCGCTCATCGCTCATGTTTATCGCTTATCTTGATTACTGCTAGGCAGTTAGCCACAGTGTTGCCGCAATCGCCGATGTACCATTCTCGATGCCACTGAACGGCATGGGATGGGTCTTAGCTATTTTGTCAGAAAGAGAGTTCCTATGTCCTTGCCTTACCAATGGATTTTGTTTGATGCCGATGAAACCCTATTTTATTTCGATGCTTTAAAAGGGCTTAAGTTGATGTTTAGTGAGTTTGGGGTCGATTTTACCCAAGCCGATTTTGACGAGTATCAGTTAGTTAACAAACCACTTTGGGTTGATTATCAAGATGGCAAGATAACTGCCGCCGAGTTGCAAACCATACGTTTCGAACCTTGGGCTGCCAAATTATCTGTCACGGCCATGACGCTCAATAGTGCCTTTTTATCAGCAATGGCCGAAATTTGTTCGCCGCTACCCGGTGCTCGCGAGTTATTAGCCGCGCTCCAAGGCAAAGCCAAATTAGGTATCATCACTAACGGTTTCACTGAGCTACAAACCGTGCGATTAGAGCGTACAGGATTACAGCATCATTTTGATATTTTAGTGATTTCAGAAAAAGTCGGCATAGCCAAACCTGATGTGGGCATCTTCGAGCACGCCTTCGAACTCATGGACCATCCTGAGCGCGAGACTGTGCTCATGGTCGGCGATAACCCGCATTCAGATATCCAAGGCGGCATCAATGCAGGTATTCATACTTGTTGGTATAACGTCCACGGCCACGATGTACCCGCCGGTATCGCCCCGCACTATCAAGTGAGCTCGCACCAAGAGCTGTATAGTTTGTTGTTCAGGTGAGTCAGCAGGCACTCAGCTTATGCTGTGAAGTCACTTAGCGAGTCAGCGCTTCACGGATCTTTCGGGCTTTTTCCTTACCTATGCCTTCGATTCGGATTAATGCCTCTTCGGGGGCTGTGAACACGGCCTCGATATTTTTGAAGTGGCAGAGCAGTCTGCTGGCAAGCCTGGGGCCGACTTCGGGCAGGCTTTGCAAGATAAACAATTGCTGATTTTTCTTGCGTTTGGGCTTACGTCCCGTGAGGGTTAATTCATTTTCTCTGCGATTTAACTGAGTGGCGCAAAAATACAGTATTTTGGCCGTTTCAGTTTGCGATAAACTACGGAGTATTGGGATATGGAAATTGATTGAAATGGAACATAGCGCTCCAATGAGTGGCTCTCTACGGATCTGGTAGCCTGAAATATCTTGAGTACAGCCTTCGATGAGTAGCGCCGTATAGCTTGCACTCGTGGCTAGCCTAGCAACTTGAGCGAATAAGCGCCCATCACATAGAGATTGCACGAGATCGGGCAAGGTCTTGCGTTCAATAATCCAATCATTGAGTTGATAATCACCCAATTTTAGGCGTTTTTTGATGAGTGAGAGATCTTCGTGCAGTGATAGCTCATAGATGATGGTTTCTGCATGTTCTCTATCGTCATAAAAGAGAGGGATTTTAGCCGCTGCCAATTTTAGTGACCTCAACCGAGTGACATATTCAGGATTGTTTATGAGTGTAGTCAGGTTGAGTCACAAGTACCAAAGTTGTCTTCAGCTTTCTGAGTCGCCGAGTTAAAATTTAGTTCTACCTATATCTGTTCGTTTGGCCAGCAGCATTAAGACAGCGCTAGAAAATCAATGTGAGTTAGCTATGAGTGAATATCAGTATTATCGATTCGAATGTGTTAACAGTAGCTTATCGGTCCCTCAGCGGAATAGATTAAGGAATATTTCTAGCCGAGCAGAGATCACCAGCCACTCCTTTTGTGTTCAATATCATTACGGTGATTTAAAGGCCGATCCGGAAGCCTTAATGATGGATTTTTTTGATATTGGCTTTTATTACGCCGATTGGGGCAAGTAAATGCGTATCTTAAATTGCCCGCAGGTACTATCTCCGATGCCTTCACGGCAATTATTGCTGATGGTTACGCGTCCTTTGTTGAAGATGAAAAGTGTCAATTACTGATATTCTCCCTTGAGGAAGATGATAACTACCGTGATGATGAAGATGCGGAATCATTTATGTTTCATCTGGCGGCGCTAAGGGCAGAGTTATTGGCGGGGGATTATCGCGTCCTGTATTTCCATTGGTTGAGTCGAGCCTACGATGATATGGCATTAGAGCCCTTGCCGCTTATAACCTTTGACTTTCACCACTTAACAGCGGCGCAATTGGCATTTACCGACCTTTTTGACATTCCTTTGTCATCGATACGTGCGTTACATCTTTTGCTGCGGTCAATGCCTGCACATGCCCCTCAAACCACAGCGTTAACAGCGCAGCAGCAAGTGGCTAGGCTGTCGGATGTCGATAAGGACGCGTTACTTTGTCGCTTATTTGCTGAGGGGCAATTATCACGCATACAGGCGATAGATCAGTTAAAAGAGCTGAAACCTCAAGTTAATTTTTCCTATTGGGTAACTGGCTTATTGTTGCAACCATTTTGGTCTGTAGCTGAAATGGAGGTTAAGCAAGAGGAACGTGCAGCCAAAACTGAGCGTCTTGCGCAAGAGGCGCAGATACGAAATGAGTATCTTGAAGCTGTCTACAATGAGCGTGAAAATTATTGGAAAAGGGCTTTTGAGGAAGCCTCCCGCGGATGTGCCAGTGGCTATGATCAAGCGACATTGTCGCTACAGACGTTATTCTATGCCTATCAAATTAAATTTTTGGAGAATGATTTTATTCTACCTTTTCAGTTTTTTATTCAAAAAAACTTGAAGCGTAAAGCGCTACTCAAACGCTTAGCGTCACTCAGTCAAGTGTTGTCGTGAATGTGATAGCTTGTCTATAAACACAATGGTTTTCACATGTGAAATTTTTGGAGATGGCGATGACACTTTGGCAACATTATCTTGATGCTGGTCCTAGCTGCTTATGGCAATACCGATTTTGCTTAGTTGCTAATCTGTCTTTTTTAGATTTGCATGATTTTGTACGTTATGGAGACAAGAAGATGCTCAGCAGTAGCTGATCGAGGTGTGCAATCACCTATATCTACTTGGCTAGATGTTCCAAACCAGCGATAAGAGTGATTTCTGATCTGGCATGCCGCCCCTGCAGCTTGAATGCTTTAACCGTGCCGTCGAGTTTGCACTGCAGACCAAGAAGATTGAACTAGTCCAAGACATGAAAGTGACGGTCGATAACAACGCTCTGTATCCTGACTGGAGCAACTGCGACGACATAAATGCCAAGTTGAAGGTGACTTATCCTACTGCTACACGGCTACGGCTTCCCACCAGTAGCCAACGATGAGGTCTACAAGAGCGTGCTGGATCAGGCGAAGAACTTTAAGAAGTATCACGGATGAGCTTTATATCCTAGAGCTACTGTGGGTAGCGTGACTAGAGGTTAAAATGGTTCCTTGAAATTGACGTGATGACGTTAACATCGTCTCTTCAATATGGGTAATCCCAGTCAACTTGGGATGGTTAAATTTCAGCGGCATATTGAAGCCACCTCTGCTTAATGCTCTGATGAGTTGGGTGAATGAGCATCGAGTCAGTACAAGACAACCTCCGGACATTACGTATCATAAAGACCAAGTTATATTACTTAACATTGTTAACGTGATCTGTTTCATTGTATTAATATATAAAATTGATTATTATCATTTTTTTCGTTTATCTAACAGAATCGAGATGTTTGGAAAGCACTTGGCTGCAGTATCGAGCGCCTGTAGAGTCTGGTGCTAAATGGAGTTAGTGCTGTTGGTGAGAGGCATCTACTAGGTTTTTTACAGTTCAGAGGTTTTTTAACATGAAATTCATATTTAAACGTACAGCTATTTGTTTGATGGTTTCCAGCAGCCTTATCATTTCTGGTTGTGCCAGCACAGGGAGCTCGATGACGGGGAACCTGCCAGCAACAGATTCAAGACTTACCAATGGCCAAGAGGCTGAATTTTTTAGTGCCTCTGGATTCCAGGCGTGTGCTGCGGCCGCAGGTATTGGGATTGCAGCTTGTATGTTTTTGAAGTCAGAAGAAAAAACTCAGTGCTCTATAAAGGCGGGTATAGCAGCCTGTGGTGTGGCGATGGGGGCTAACTACTATTTGGATAGTCGTCGCGCCGAATATGCCAATACCACAGAACGTTTGCAGGCAATGGACCGCGACATTCAAAAAGATACCGAAGTTGTGGTGGCGCGCACTAATATTGCCAAGCAGGTCATTGCGGATAATAGTAAAACGTTGACTCAAATTGCTCAAGATAAAGACAAAGCCAGTTTTGACAAGGCGTTAGCACAGCGCCAGCTTGGTAAAGTCGATGCAGATCTAGCTCAACTCAAGAAAGAGTTGACTAATATGCGCAAGAAGGCGACCGAGTATCAACAAGTCGCTAAAAGCGAGCAAAGTGAGGTAGCTGAGACAGAATTGGCAATGGTCAATACCAAAGTGCTTGAACTGAATAAACAGATTTCACTATTAGAACAAGAGGTTAATGGCCTCTATGATCAGCGTAGCGCCATTACTGTTGGTTGATTGTTAAATATCGTATCATCATCGTTAAGGGAATCGAGAATATCCCGAGCTTACCGGGATATTGACAGGAAAACGTCATGAAATTGAGAGCCGTCTATCTGAGTAGTTTGCTGGTATTAAGTGGTTGTGCCACTACCCCTGCGGATTGCGATCCAGCCAACCGTAGCGCGAGTCTACTTACCAAAATGAGTTGTGATTCTTCTGGTGGATATCGCCAAAAGATCGACAACCAAGAGCAACAGCTAAAACAAAATCAGGAGCTTAATACGCTGTCGCACCAGATTTTGGCCGACATGGAAAGCCGTAAGCAGCGATCAAATATAACGCTGGCGCAAGAGCAGGCTGATCAGCAAGCGCTAAAAATGTCATTAAGCCAATTGGTTGCCCAGCTGAAACTTAAAGGTGGCATACAAACCAGTCTACAGCAGCAGATCACCGAGTTGGCGGAAGCTGAACAGCGGTTCACTCCCTTCTCAAATGATAATGCTGCTCAAGTTGCCGCTAGAAGAAAAGAGGCCGCTATCCTCGAAGTTAAGGTTAAAGAACTGAATAAGAGTCTGGGTTACTAGATCTAGATTACTTGATCAGGTCTGGCTTGGCTGACGAGTGTTTGCTAGCAAGTACTCTCAAGACGTCTTTTGGATGTGAAGTCTCTTTATGCAGCGAGTAATATCGTGTCCACCTATTGACAAACAAACGCTCGAAAATTATGAGCAGAGCCTCGCTGTGCTCTATTGTCATTTTCCTCCCCTCATTACCAGCCTGTTTGCGACGGCACGTTGTAATCATGATGGTAATCTGGAGTGGTGGAGTGAGCTTGAAGGGCAACCCATACCGCTGAATGCACTTCCAGCTACCGAACAAGCCATGCTGCATGAGAAGTGTAGGCTTCGGCAAGAGGCTATCCGTCAGTTGGCAGAGGAGTTGGCTCGCCGTGGTGAGACAGTGCTTGCAGAGCGGCTAGATATCTTACTCAAGCAGACACCAGGATTGGCGTGCTACGGCATCAATGGCGAGCCGGTTTTGGTTCACTGGGGGATCCCGCCGCAGACCGCTGAGCCAATGCGACAAGAAGAGCT
Source organism: Shewanella sp. SM71 (assembly GCF_025653905.1). Lineage (NCBI taxonomy): Bacteria > Pseudomonadati > Pseudomonadota > Gammaproteobacteria > Alteromonadales > Shewanellaceae > Shewanella > Shewanella sp. SM71. The sequence continues at coordinate 95,806 of NZ_JAKKRW010000010.1, read as the reverse complement.
TGCACCGAAGCTGAGCAAGGGGCGCTGGATTATTGGCAGGCAGCTTGGCTGTTTGGTTGCGATATTATTGATACTGGTACTCGTGATCCTGTTGCAGTGTTGCTGGCCCACATTATTCAGATTGGGTCTCCCATCTGGCAGTGCGTCTCGGACCAATCTGTCTAAAGATCAGCCCAGTATCAGCCTGGCAAAACAGCATGATTTTGGCCGCATTCAGGTTAATCTTAATTGGAACAATCCTAGCGCTGACAGCACGATTGATTTAGATTTAGCTGCTTTTGTACGACTGAAAAATCAGAGTAAAACTGGGGTTGAGGCGCTTAGTCGTTTGTTTGGTGATTATGATAATGAACCTTATGTAGCGTTGGAGGGGGATGATCGCAGTGGTGCCAACAGTCATGGGGAATGGTTATCTATTAACGGTACTCACTGGCAACAGATCGATGAAGTGCTTATTTATGCCTTCATTTACAGCGGTGCTTCTCATTGGCAAAGTACTCAAGCCACCATCACCATCCACATTCCTGATCAGCCATCCATTACGACGCGTTTAACCGAAGGGAGTGATAATAGAGCCGTTGGCGTTATCGCCCGGTTAATCAATGTTGATGGCGCTATTAAAGTTGAACGGATAAACCAGTATTTCGACGATCGAGAGAGTGTCGATAAAACGTTCGGATGGGGTCTTAAGTGGCACTCAACTAAGGGTAAAAGCTGACTTAGCCTGCATCTACGCAGGTAAGATCCCGCAATAGCATAATTAGACTTTTTGAGGATTTAAAATGCAGGGTTCCATTCAGGGTCCATTACTGCGTAGTGGTCAAAATTCCGCGTTTAAGGCGCTTGGTGAGACCGGATTCCCTGTCTACCGCATGGCATCCCAGTTACGGGAGACTGTTCGCCGCCAAGATACGGGCCTCGATCTTGCGCGCCATTTGGCGATCCCGCAAAACGATCAGGGGGGAGATAGAACCGACTGGTACAGCAGCTTTGCGGGAGAGGTGATCCATTGGAACAGTGCCACTGAGTCTGAGCGTGCAGCAGCTTATTCGCAGTTTGAATCCTTCAAGTTGGCGGTGCTGGCACTTAGTGAACGGCTGCTTACCACTGATGACAAGCACAATGGTGGTGACAAACGAGTCTTTGCCTGCTTACTTAGGCAGGTGGTCAATTTTCCTGATCAGGATTTTGTGTATCTGGTGGATGGAGTATTAGTTATCACTTTTTGGGGTTTTGTACACGATAACGGTGAACAGCGAGACCCTATGCACTGGCTAAGGCCAGTAAGTTCGAACTCGGCCATACCAGAAGCAGCTTTTAGCCCCAAAGTCTCTGCGCTTGAGGTTGCACAAGCCAAAGGCTTTGCGCAGACGATTCCCGTATATACCCAGCCGCTAACACCAACGATCCATAACGAGGGTTGGTGGTGTCGCTGGCGCTGGCGTTGGTTGCTCTGGCCGTTGTTGCTGCTGGTGCTGTTAGCGCTGTTGCTGCTTGGTCTGCGAGCCTGTGCTCCCAACATTTCAGTACCAAGCATAACATCGATGGACTTGCCGATGCTTGGGAATAGTGTAGGGCATAGTGCAGTGGCTGTTCCCCCATCAGGGCACGTGCTACCAGTGGATAACGCTTCCGCAGGAAGTGCTGATGTGGCAACAGTTTTGCTTGGCCTGGCATCCGAGCAGGATAAATCTGCGGCTAGCACCATTTTGACGTCAGGTGATCCGCACACGCCACCACCTGCCGCCTTGGCTGGCAGTGAGGCATCAGCGCCAGCAAATTCCCCGCAGACACCGATGCCAGTCGATCCAGCCGCTGAGCTCGTGCTGTCTGCGAGTCAGCTCTCCGCTGGCGAAGTTACGAGTAAAAGTTCCTCGCAAGAGCCGGCGCCTCAAGATAAGACGCTGGCGATACCGCCGACCATTGCCAATGGACCCGCTCAGTTTTTAGACGGAGATTGGAAAGTCAACGGTGGCATTCAGGACACCCAGACTGGTAAGCCCTTGCAACTGCAATACAGTTTCAAAGATGGTAAAGGCCGAGTCAGCCTGCGTCAATCCAATGGAGTTGTATGTCAGGGGGGCGCAAACGGAGTGATTGCAGATGGCCAATTAAGTATTAACAATGAGGGGCCGGCTGAGTGCAGTGATGGATCTAGCTATATGATCCCAAAAATTGAATGCCAGCCGGGTACGGATAATGGTACCGACTGCGTTGGCCGCAATAATGGTGAGCAGCAGTTCCCCATCAAAATGCGCCAGATAAATCCCTAAGGATAGGAAGAGACAATCATGTTGCCAGAAATAAAACCATTTGATCGTCAGGTCACCCTTGTGGGTGATTCAGGGATCCAGTTTATGGATTTCGGTCTGACGCTGGATCGCAAACAGGCTGGCGAATTTGTAGAGCCGGCCAGTGGCGTGCTCACTCGTTTGCTGTACAACGAAGAAAAGGATTTCCATTTCTTCCAGCCAGGACCCGACGCTATCGAAAGAGCGCACGCTAAGTACGATATTGCACTCAAGAGCAGCCTCGAGTTGCTGGACGGGATCTGGCTGCCGCTGCCGCTGTTCCGGTTTAATCCTCCCCACTTTTATAATGAAGGGCCGATCAACTGGGCACGTTTTCGACTGCTGAAACTGCAAGAGCCGGATTTGGATGGTCATAGCCATCGTTTGACTCTGGTTTTTGATACTCGGATTATGGCCAAGTTGCACGGTGCGGCCGATCTGGGACCAAATCAGGAAGATGTCAGTGCGGGTGCCACGTTTCAGGTCGCCACCTCGACCTATGCCCTTGGTTGGTATCTGACCCAGCCTTGGCTAAAAGAGTGGCTGCTTGAGGTCTTTAATGATGCAAGCAAGGGGCGTGATAGAGAGGAGCGGGAGATCGAGATACAGCTGCAATACCCGATTGCACATTATCTCAATCTGCTTTCTTTGCTTGCTAAACCAAGCGCTGATCAGCAAAGCAAGGAGCCGCCACTGGTCGAGATCCCACAATTTCGCATCATCGCTAACGGCGAGACCAATGCCATCAAGCCTATCCCGGTAGATCTGGTGCTTGACGTGGGTAACTCTCGCACTTGCGGCATTCTGATTGAAGATCACGGTCAGTCCGGTTCCGGCCTGATGCACAACTATGTACTGCAGCTGCGGGATCTGAATTCCCCCGAACAGGTTTACAGCCAGCCCTTCGAAAGTCGCATCGAATTTTCACAGGCCTTCTTTGGCAAGGATCACTTCTCGGTACGCAGTGGCCGCCATGATGCGTTTCAATGGCCGACCATCGCCCGAATCGGCAACGAAGCTGGCCGCTTGGCCAGCCGCCGTCGTGGTAGTGAAGGATCTACTGGCCTGTCCAGTCCGAAGCGCTACCTGTGGGATGAGAAGTTCTATGGTCAGGGTTGGCGCTTCAATACGGCATACCAGCAGCACGACGCTCATCCGCTGGCAACTGCTGCCCCTTTTGCCAACCTTATCAATGAAAAAGGAGAAGCGCTACACACTATAGAGGATGAGATGGATCGCATACCGGTGTTTACGCCGCGCTACTCACGCAGTGCCCTGATGACCTTTTTGCTCGCAGAGGTACTGACCCAAACACTGACCCAGATCAACAGCCCGGCCCAGCGGACTCGCCAAGGTCACGCCGGCATCCCACGCCAGTTGCGCAATATTATCCTCACCGTGCCGCCCGGCATGCCGATGGCAGAACGCTGCATTCTTGATGAACGCATGCACCAAGCCGTAGGGCTGGTGTGGAAGGCGCTGCGTTGGCACCAAGGAGAACAAGACCCTTATCGTAGGCTGGATGAGGGGAGTGTGCAGGATAAAATTCAGGTGCCGTTGCCCCGTGTCCGGGTGGAATGGGACGAGGCCTCCTGTGCCCAACTGGTCTACCTCTATACCGAGATCAACCAGAACTTTGCCGGTCATCCGGAGGAGTTTTTTGCCGCGCTGGGCCGCCCTGACAGAAAGAACCGTGAGAGTATTACCCTCGCTTCCATTGATATTGGGGGCGGCACCACGGATCTGGTGATCACCGATTATGCCCTCGATCGTAGCGGGCAACATGGGGCCGGTGTGAATGCCCATATCGTTCCGCAGCAGCGCTTTCGCGACAGTTTCAAAATTGCGGGGGACGATATACTACTCGATGTGATCCAGTTGTTGGTGCTGCCTGCGTTGGAGGCTGCGCTTAAACAGACCAGTGTTGCGTCAGTGGACACCTTATTGTCTCAGCTTTGTGGTGCCAACAACGTGAGTGCGGCAGAAGCCGTGCTGCGTCAGCAACTCAACTTGCAGGTATTTGTCCCGATTGCTCTTAATCTGCTGGGTCGCTATGAGCAGTATGATCCGCAGGGCTCTGGTGCGAAAGTGAGCGAGAGCCTGCGTTATGGCGACTTGCTGCCAGACAATAACATCAGTGAGGTGGTTGATGCGTTTGTGCGGCGCGAGGTACAAAAAGCGGGCGGTGGCGGTGATTTCAAATTGTGCGAGGTGCCTATTACTTTCAATTTGGCACAATTGCATCAGTCGTTGCTGTCTGGTCGTTTCAACATCTGCAAGGTGTTGACCGCACTGTGTGAGGTGATGGCTAACTACCATTGCGACATGTTGCTGTTAACCGGGCGTCCCTCTTTACTGCCGGGCATTCAGGCTTTTATTCGGATGTGTCTACCATTGCCGCCGGGACGCATTTTGCCGCTACATGGTTACCATACTGGTACTTGGTATCCGTTCCATAAGAATGGCCAAATCGAGGATCCGAAGAGTACCGCCTCGGTGGGAGCCATGATCACCTTATTATGTGCAAATCACAGTATTCCAAACTTCCATTTCCGCACGGCGGCACTCAGGCCTTACTCCACCATCCGCCATATGGGGATCATCGACCTGCAAAATATCATCCGAGATCATGATGTGACCTACCGTGACATTCAGTCGCATGAGGGTCAGATCCAACTGCCTAGCAGCGGTAGTTCCGAGGCGGATACTCCAGCTTGGATCATGCGCGGTGATTTGCGACTAGGGTATCGCCAGCTCGATACGGAACGCTGGACGGCATCTTCCCTCTATACATTGCGTTTCAGTGATGAAGGGCGGGCCAAATATACCCAGGCCAAGGCCCCAGATGGCAGTTCACCTTATCTCGAGGTAAAGCTGGCCATTGGCAAAGATAACCGGGCTAGGGCATTGGGGCTTATTAGTGACAAGCTGATGGTCAGTGAAGTGAGCAGCAACACCGACAAAACGTTCAATAAGCGGGATATCGAGCTGGAGCTCAACACCATGCCAGATGCCGGACTCATCGATAGCAGACACTGGCTAGATAGCGGGAGTGTAAAACAATAATGAAGCCTCAACAGGAGATCCTAAATCAAGGCTGGGCAACCATCGAACGCAGCGCCCTAGATGCGCTTGCCTGGGTCGATGCAGTGCGCCATGACTCCCATCGTCTCGACAACGAGGCGGATAAGCTCAACCTCAGTCTGCACCGGGCCAGCAATTTGGCTAGCAGCCTCAAGCGGGTGGCTGGTACACCCATGACGGTGGGTTTTTTCGGCATTTCCCAAGCGGGTAAATCCTATCTGATCTCAGCCTTGGCCGCTGGCAGTAATGGTGCACTGGAGGGGCGCTATGGCGAGCGTCCGGTTGACTTCATCAAGGAGGTTAACCCGGTGGGCGGCGGCAAAGAGGCCACGGGTCTGGTCACGCGGTTTACCCGTGCCCAGACCACTGCTCCGGCGAATTACCCGGTACCCTTGCAGCTGTTTAGCGAGATAGACTTAGCCAAGATCCTGGCCAACACCTGGTTTAACGATTTCAACCACGAACTTCTGAGCTATCAGCTCGATGAAGCGCGCATCGAGGCGCGGCTGCGGCCGTTTGAGGATCGCCCCATCAATGCAGTGGCCAACAACGGTGTCAGCCGTGATGATGTGGTGGCCCTGTGGGACTATCTGAACGGCAGCTTTAGAAAATCAGTGGAAAAGCTCGAGCATGGCTATTGGCCGCGGGTATTGCAGTTGGCACCGACCCTGACGCCCGCTGAGCGGGCCGAGTTGTTCTCCCTGTTGTGGGGCGAGCAAATCGAGCTGACCGAGATCTATCGCAACCTAGCGACCAGCCTTGCCAGACTGGGCCACGCCAAGACCGTCTACGCTCCCCTTGATTGCCTGTTGAATCAAGGTAACGGCAGTGTGAGCATCATGAATGTAGACAGCCTCGGCTTGTTGGGATCCGCCGAGGACAGGACCGTCGAGATCTGTTTCTTGGGGACTGACGGTCGGTACACGTCTGCCTCGATTGCCCAGGCCCAGCTGGCCGCCCTTACCACCGAGTTGATCTTTCCCATGGTCGAGGGGTCAGCGGATAGCTTGGTGGAGCAGGTGGATCTGCTCGATTTCCCCGGCTACCGGGGTCGTCTCGCGATTAGCAAACTGGAGGAGGCCGCTAGCGCAGGCGGAAGTCCGATTTCTCAGTTGTTGCTGCGTGGCAAGGTCGCGTATCTGTTCGAGCGTTATACCGACAATCAGGAGATGAATGCCTTGGTGGTTTGTGCCAGCGCTGCCAAGCAGAGTGACGTTACCAGTGTGGGTCCTGTGCTGACGCGCTGGGTAGAAAAGACCCAGGGCAAGAGTGCCTGTGAGCGGCAGAGTCGTAAACCGGGTCTGTTTTGGGCGTTGACCATGTTTGATATGCGGATCAACAGTGGGCTGAATCTGACACCAGCTCAGCTCAAGGAAGGGTGGGATGGCCTGATGCAGCAAACCCTGCTGGAACGTTTTGGCCAATATGAGTGGATCCAGGAGTGGGCACCTGGGCGCGCATTTAACAACTGTTTCTTGGTACGCAAACCCGGCATGCCGGTCCCTTTCTTGAGCATGGACGGTGGGCGAGAAGTGGCTGTTGTACCTCAATACGCTGAGGTCTTGCAACAGATGGCGACCTCTTTTGTGGCAGGAAAAGGTGTGGTGCAACATTTGGCTGATCCTGAAGCTGCGTGGGTGGCCATGCTGTCGCTCAACGATGGCGGTATGGCCAGGCTTGGACAAGAGCTGAGGGGAGTAGCACATCTTGAATTCAAGCTTGATCGACTTCAGCAGCAGCTGGACGCCAAGCGCAAAGAACTGGCGGAGCAACTGCTGGGGCGTTGGTATGAGCAAGATGGTGACGGTCAACTGGCGAAAAAGCGGGAGATAGGCAAGCAGCTCTGGACTGGGCTTGGCGCCCGTTTTAACTCCCTCGGCGAGCTGATTAGCCAACTGGATCTACCCTCCGCGGAGCTGAACAATATCTACCTCAGTATTCGTGAGGATGTTCCCAAGGATGAGGGGGTAGAAGCAACCGCTATCTCGCCCTATGGCAGTAGCCCTGCCAGCCCATTTGGGCAGATGCCCTTTGGTGCGAGTCCTTTTGAAAGCAGCCCATTTGCGGGCAATTCTTTCGGTCAGGCTGATGTCGCCGTGGCGAACACAACTGCCAAGGCTGAAGAGCGGGTAGGCCAAGATGATGGTTTCGCCCGTGAGGCATTCAAGGCATGGGTCGCTCATCTGCGTGATCTGCCTACCCAGAAAACCCTGCTGGCTCAGCTCGGCATCGAGACCGAATTGATCGACTTGCTCACCGAAGAGTTGGTTACGGCGGCTAACCGTCTGGATCTGGAGGGGACGTTGAAGCGAACCCTGGCTGGGCAGGAGCAGGCGGGGGTGCGGCGAGAACAACTGTTGGCACGGCAAGTGATGAAGGCTCAGTTTACCTTGCGCGATTTCGTGGCCTGGTTTGGTTTTTTGGCCATGCCACCAGAGAAGGTGCCAAACAGCTTTACGGGCGCTAAGGGCAAGCTGTTTGCCCGTGGCGCAGAAATAGGCCAGAACGAGTTGCCTTGCCTGCCTGCTACACCGCTCAATCCTGCCATGGCGTATTTGGGGGATTGGCTCTCTTCCCTGGTGCTGATCACCCAAGATAACGCAGGCCATAGTGCCACACGGGATATTTCTCACGATCAGAATCAGCGTCTGGGCCAGATCATCCATCAATTAAAACAAGAGTAAGCACCATGCTAGCCAAAATAATTGCTACCGACCCCGCTGTGCCGGGTGAAGCCCAACTACTAATCCGGCTGCGGGGTGTCTCCGAGCTGGTGGAGGGTCTCGAATTTGCCCTGCTCAATAATCAGCAGAACTATTTGCAAGAGGGGGGCGAGTGGAGCCCTGCTCCCCGCTGGTTCGGCATCAGCGGTGGTTATCCGCTACAAAGCGGCAGTGGTTTTAGAGTGGGTGCTGCGGTAGTGGATCCCTTGCTGGTCAACGCCAGTCCAATTCAGATCCACGTCAAGCTGGCTTCTGGTGAAATTCGCCATACCACCTTGCAAGTGGCACGCGAGGCGGTGCTCTCTTCCAACGCCCGAGGAGAGGTGGGTGAATATGGTGGCAGCAGTGTCATTAACTCGCCCGTGGTTAATGCTCCTCCGGTACCAGGTCTAGCACCAGTTGAGGTGCCAGTTGAGATTGAGCTGCCGGCCTTGCGTGCTGAACCAGAGCCCGTGCCGGTGGCTACGGCCTTACTGGCGGCCACTGCGGCTGTGCCCAAATCGAAAACTCCGTTGATCCTTGGTGGGGTCGTGCTATTGCTGATGATTGGCGCCCTGATCTTCTGGTTTAGCCGCTCGGCAGATGCACCATCCACCGCTACACCAGTGACCGATCCTATTGCTGAAAAGGTTGTCGAACCGGTGGCCGCAGAGCCGATGGTTAACGAGACCAACGGCGAGGCGACGGAGGATGGTTGCAGTGCCGATAACTTGGCGACCCAGAGCGAATTGGAGTTTGTGCAGGCCTGCATTGCACAGCAGCCGCCAACCGATACCTTATTGGCGGTGATCCAAAGCGCCAAGTCAGCCAAGAAATGTGGTGTGGCGCAACGTCTTTATGCCAATCGTGCGCAGGGGGGAGATAGCAAGGCGGCCTTGACCTATGCCCGTGAATATGATCCCAAGTTCCACCAGCCTAATGATTGTTTCAATGAGGCTGACAACGCCACTGCCGCTTACTGGTATGACACTGTACTTCAGGTTGAGCCTGACAATGCCGAGGCAAAACAGCGCTATGAGGAGTTAAGTAAGTGATGGTTGCAACCAGATTATTGCGCTGCTTGGCAGCACTCCTACTGTTGTCGGGTGGTGCAAGCGTAGCGGCGACCGAGATGACATCTGGGCATCGCCCGTTGTTACAGGAAGGAAAAAAGAGCCTCTATCAACGAGTATTGACCACTCCAGGTTGCGAACTGGTGGCCGAGGCTGGTCAAGCGTCAGGTGTGCTACAACCGGCCTTTAGTAGTTTTTATGTCTATGAGCAGGTCAATGCTAAGGGGGCGGGCTGGATTAAGGTCGGCCCCGACAGCTATGGTCATAGTATTGGTTGGCTGCCCAAGTCTTGTACCGTTGATTGGAAGATGCAGCTGACCTTGGCCTTCACCAACCCTGCCAACCGAGATCGCCTGCTCTTTTTCAAGGAGCGAGATCAACTCAACCAGATCCTGGAAGCGGCGGATCCTGTCGCCAAGGTGGCACCGCTACGTGCTGCTTTGAAGAAGCAGGGCAACGCTGGCGGAATACTGGCACAAGAGCCCGAATACTTTGTCGATCTGCAGCAACAGTTTTATCTGCTGCCCATCCTCAGTGGTGAAGAGGTCATGACCGAGGATGGCTTTTACACCCGCTTGCTCAATGTGGCCTCGGTCAGCAAGGCTGATGCAGCCACGGTAGAATCCAGTGCCAAGGTGAGCCAGCTCAAGGAGTTCAATGCCGCTGTAGTATTCGTGGTTGATTCCACTATATCGATGGGACCCTATATCGAGCGTACCCGCGAGGCCGTGCGCAAGGTTTATGAGCGGATCAACAAGGAAAATCTGGGGCAGCAGGTGAAGTTTGGCATGATCTCCTTTCGCTCCAGCACCAAGGAGGTACCGGGTCTGGAGTATACAACCCGCATGTATGCCGACCCCAATGAAATTAAAGACGGTGCCGACTTCTTGAAAAAAGTGGCTGACCTCAAGCAGGCTAACGTTTCTAGCAAGCTATTCAATGAAGATGCGTATGCGGGGGTGATGCAGGCGATAGACCAGATAGACTGGAGCCGCTTTGGGGCCCGTTATGTGGTGCTGATCACCGATGCAGGGGCTATCGAAGGGGATAACAAGCTGTCTACCACTGGATTGGATGCCAAGCAAATCCGGTTGGAAGCCGCCAACCCTGGGGTGGCAATATATACCCTGCACCTGAAAACTGCGGCGGGTAAGAAAGATCACGCCAAGGCAGCAAGTCAATATCAAGAGTTATCAACTTACAGTGGCACCAATACCTCGCTTTACTATCCTGTTAATGCGGGTGATGTTAACGAGTTTGGTAACAAGGTTGATGCGCTGGCTACTGCCATTACCGATCAGGTGAAAGCATCCTATTTTGGTGAGCCGGCCGTAGGCAGCGCCAGTAACGCTAAAGAGCAGGACACGCTCACCCCAGCGCAAAAATTGCTGCAAGATACTGCGCTGATAGGCCATGCTATGCAACTCTCTTACCTCGGCAAGAAGAGTGGAACTCAGGCTCCCTTGGTGTTTGAGGCCTGGATCAGCGACCGGGATCTGATCAAGCAGAATATCCCGACCACCGAGGTCAGGGTGCTGCTCACCAAGGGCCAGCTTAGTGACCTTAGCGATGTGGTGAAACAGATTTTGGATGCGGCTAATGAAGGTATGATCTCACCGGCTAAGATGTTCGAGCGATTGCGCTCGGTGGCGGCAACCATGGGCGCTGATCCTAACCAGCTCAAGCAGTTGGATAACACCAGTATCACGGATCTGGGTGTGATGGGGGAATACCTTGCCGATCTGCCTTATCGCAGCGATGTGCTCAATCTGGATGAGGAGACCTGGAAGAGTTGGGATGGGTTGGCACAGGAGAAGTTTATCCGCACCCTTGCGACCAAGCAGCGCCATTACCAGCGTTACAACGCCGATGTTGATCGCTGGGTTGCGCTGGCCAAGGATAGTGATCCCCGTGATCACGTCTATCCGATTCCCCTGGAAATGATGCCCTGATGCTATGTATCGAAGATATGAGCATAGTGCGGGGCAGCGGTGAACAGGCCCATCGGGTCTGTTTGCCCGCACTAACCTTGCCTCTGGGACAAGTGGTGGCCGTGACGGGCGAAAGTGGCTGCGGCAAGAGCACCTTGCTTGAGGTGATTGGGCTGTTACTGAGCCCCAGTCGAGTGGGCCGTTTTGAGATGGACTTCATTGACGCCGCTCCAGCTGCCGTCGATATTGCCCACTTGTTGGCGGCTAACGATCAAGCGGCATTAGCCGACATCCGCGCCACCAGAATTGGCTTCATGTTGCAAAGTGGCGGCCTGCTGCCCTTTCTGACGGTGAGAGACAATATCCGCTTGCCCTGCCAACTATTGGGTATTGCGGAAGATGAGCATTTACTCACACGGGCTGTCCAGACTCTCAAGTTGGAGGGATTGCTGCACAAGAAACCAGCCCAGCTTTCTATCGGGGAGCGGCAGCGGGTAGCTTTTGTGCGGGCGGTGGCGCACCGCCCCAAGCTACTACTGGCTGATGAACCCACCGCGTCGCTTGATCCCCACACTGCTAGGTTGCTCTTTGCACTCTTCATCGAGTTGGTACAAGAGTGGGGCATAGCGGCGCTGGTGGCCTCTCATGATTGGGGGTTGGTCAAGACGTTTGGCTTGCCCTGTCTCAAGGCTAATTTAACGCAGGGAGAGACCCATTTTGCGTTCTCATAAACGCGGGCTACTACTGCGCTTGGCCATGCAGGATCTTTGGCATGATCGTTCGGTATCGTTTTGTATCATTTCCTCGCTGATCGCCGTGATAGCACCACTGCTGCTGATGTTTGGTCTGCGTTATGGGGTGGTGAGCCAGTTGCAGCAGGATCTCGTGCGAGATCCACGCAATCTGGAGATCCGCATAGTGAGCAGTGGCCACTATTCAGTAGAATGGATCGCTGCTTTGCGGCAAAAAGCGGAGGTAGGCTTTGCCATCGGCCAAACCCGATCCCTCAATACCCAAGCCGATTTGCTGAAAGATATGAGCCATTTCATTGAAAATGCAGAGGTAATTCCGACCGATAGGGGTGACCCTCTGTTGGGAACATTGCAACTTGGGAGCGAGGGTGAGGTAATCCTCAGTGCCGAGGCTGCGCGCCGTTTGGCGGTCAGTGTTGGCGAAACTATCCGCTTGCGCGTCATGCGCCAGCTCGATGATAGGCGAGAGTTGGGGGAGTGCACCTTAACTGTAGGAGCGATATTGGCGCCGACTTATTTCAACCGTCCCGCTCTGTTCGTGCATGAGTCCTTGCTGCTGGCGTTGGAGTCTTTTCGTGATGGTTATCGTATCCCTATGTTGGGCATTAGCACAGGTCAGCCGTTAACGGATAAACCGCCGATATTCGCCCGTGCTCGTATTTATGCCAACAGCATTGACCAAGTGGCGGCTCTCGATCTCTGGCTCAAGCAGCAGCGTATCGAGACAGTTAGCCGGTTGGCCGATATCGAGAACATAAAGAGTATCAACCGGGTACTTAGCCTCATCTTCAACGTCATTGCTGGCACCGCGCTTATCGGCTGTGTCGCATCTTTGATCGGCGCCTTCCTCGCTAACGTGGATCGCAAGCGTAAGCACATTGCGGTATTGCGCTTGCTGGGATTTACCAGCCCGGCGGTGGGCCTCTATATTATCTTTCAGGGGGTGATCCTGACGTTGCTTGCCTATGGTGGGGGCATTTTGCTCTATCTGAGCGGCAGTACACTGTTTAATCGGACACTGGCCAGCAGCCAGAGTACTGAACAGATGATCTGCCAGATTACCCCATTACACTGCTTACTGGCCCTAATCCTAGCTCTAACGGTGGCCATTCTAGTGGCCATTATTGGCGCTCGACGGGCTATTACCATTCAACCTGCGGAGAGTTTGCGTGAACTCTAAAAATACTTTATCCCAGCTCATCATTATGGGATGTGCCCTGTCCAGTGGCGTTACATTTGCCGAGCCATGGGCTGCTCAACATTACAATCCAAAAGCCGATGTAGAGGACGTGATCCTGCCAATGCCGTGCGAAGGAGCCATGGCCTTTCGGAGAGTGCAGGTGCCGGTCAGCGGCCCGCTGGAAGACTTACCAATCCAGGTAGGTCAAGACGGTGGTGAATGGGGCTTTGTCGAGCACACTCATCCTGCTTTCATTGCAGGTAGTTTCACTCAGTCAGCTAAGGAGCTGGGTCGCTATTATTTGATGGCTAAATATGAGCTCACCCAGCTGCAATATCAGGCCCTTACCTCTGAGATCTGTCCCACACCCTCGAAAAAGCTGAGTTTGCCGGTGAGCGCCATCAGCTGGTTTGATGCAGTCGCGGCCACCGATAAATACAATCTCTGGTTGCGACAACATGCCGCTGATAAGATCCCTAAAGAAGATGGTAAAGCGGGTTTTGTGCGCCTGCCGACTGAAATCGAGTGGGAATTTGCCGCACGTGGCGGGCTTAAGGTCAACAGCGCAGATTTTCGTGATGTTCGTTATCCTATGAACGATCTCAAAGAGCATGAATGGTTTGCTGGTGCCCAGTCAGCCAATGGTCGTTTGCAACTGGCGGGGCTGCTGGCTCCTAATCCGCTCGGCTTGCATGACATGCTGGGTAACGTGGACGAGATTATGTTTGAACCCTTCTATCTCAACAAGCTCGATCGCCAGCATGGTCAGGCCGGTGGTTATGTGGTGCGCGGTGGTAACTATCTCACTGAGCAGGCTACTTTACGCAGTGCGGCCCGCAAAGAGGTGAGTTACTACGATGAAGCTCGCCATTTCACTAGCAAGAGCACTGGGATACGGCTGGTGTTGGTTTCCCCTATCATGACATCGACCCAGCGAGTTAAGAGTATCGAGAGCGGTTGGCAGCAACTGGGATCAAACAAATTTGTAGGGGGTGCCAGCGACAAGAAGGATGCAGTCAGTGAGTTGAGCACGTTGGCTTTTGGGGTCGATGATGAGGTCCTCAAACAGAAATTGAAAAATCTGGAAGGTCAGCTTAGAGCTAGCAACCAAAAACAACAGGAAGAGCGTGCCCAGTCGATCCGCGCCAGCCTTAACTTGGGCGCTTTTCTTTGCACCAAATTAAAAGATGATGGCAAGTTTTTGGATTTTCTTAACAGCAATTATGAGCAGCTTTGTAGCGATAAGGCGGATAAAAACTGCGTGGTTCGCAAGATTAAGTTGGATGAGCAAAAAGAGCGACTCAGTCAGCTATCGGGTTATTATGCCAGTGGTTTAGTCGAGTCTGCATCCCTATATGGTGAAGGACCCATTAAAGAGCAAATTTCAGCATTTGATCAAATGCTGACAATTAACAAAAAACTGAATGGGCTTAAACCATTTCTTGCGACGCATTGGGCAAACCAACAGCGCTATCTGCAAAATGGAAAAATTGATGCTGTTATTTGGTTGGAAAGTTGTAAGAAATTGCAATAATTAAATTGAAATAAAAAATGACTGCTTATTAACCTATTTAACCTGAGATCGGTTTAACGAGCCATAACTGCAATAGCATTAAACTCCCTGTTAGTGAGGTTCAGTTGTGGCTTATTGTCTTTCAATTGATAGGCGATGAGTCCAACAATCATATTGAGCATAAAACCATGCACGAATGCTCTATTTGAGAGATGTTTTTTAACTGGTCGTTGATGGTTTCTATGATGAAACGTCTCGACAGCATCGCTCTATCCCATAACGACATCACCTGCGCTTTCATATTCTTACGCACGTTCGTCACCAACGTCACGCCTTTCTCCAGCTATTCACTGGACAGCGCTTTACTGATATACCCCTTGTCTGCATAGAGTTTATCCATGGCACTGTGCACCATCTCATTCACTTGTTTTGTGTCATGCACATTCGCTGGGGTAATTTTGGCCGCCACTATTCCGCCTTGATGGTTCACAATTAAATGCAGTTTAAATCCATAGAACCAGCCCATGGTACCTTTGCCTATATTGTGGTTATCGATTCTTAATTGATTGGTACGTTATCGGCTTAGAGCGCACTGCTTGCTCAAGCAACCTGTAGAATAATAATCCCCGAGAATCTGACTTTCTTCTGTTGAAGCGAAATGTAAACTCATCTAAATAATAATCAAGTTGCTTAGCCTTTACCGCATCTTGATACGTACCTAAAAGCCATCTTTTACATAATGATGAGACTCGATGTACCCCAGCCATTGTTTCATGTGCAGGTACAGATGAACCTAAATGCACTATCCGATTATGCTTATATCCTTTTTTGTCTATTTGTTTGTATACTTGAGAACCATCACTACAAATTGTGCTATCAGGTTCTATTACATCTTGAATGAATTGATGGATATGTTCTTTAGTTGCACTTTCTACTTGCCTTAAACGTATTCGCCCAAATCCAGAGGGTGATAGCAGCTCAACAGCCTCCAAAACTACAGCTTTACGCTTACCCTGTTGATTTTTAATAGATGATTTTGGAATGACACCACCTATTAATGTTTCGTCAACTTCTACGATGCCGGACAGTTTATCTCTTTCAGGATCAACCATGGCATATCTTAACTTGTGCATTAAAGACCAAGCTGTTTGATAACTCCCAAGACCTAATAGCCTTTGGACTCCAAGAGCGCTGACCCCATTCTTTTGATTTGTAATAAACCAAACAGCTGCAAACCAACTTTTCATGGGGGTTCTTGTTTTGTCAAAAAGTGTACTTGATGTTACTGAACATTGAGAACGGCAAGCATGACATTTTAACTTGCCATTACTTAACTGATAAGGTGATTGATGGCTCGAACAGCTTGGGCAAATGAATCCGTTTGGCCAACGAAGTGCCTAAAGGTAGCTAGTGCAAGATTGTTCATCATGAAACCAATCAACAAATTCGTCCCAATTTGTAGGGTAATCGACGCCAGCTTTTAATAAATACGATGAAGTTTTCATTACTACATATTGACACTGGTGGCACTAAGTGGATAGCCCTTGTTATGACACACTTTGATGTTGGTTGAATCGACAAATTCGATGCCAGTGGGGTCACTCTTGAGGCTGGCAAAGTAACTGCAAAGCGGCACTAAAGCAGTGGGCATCACCTCAAGAAAGCGGGTATAGCTGAGTAAATTGGGAAAAGCGGATTTGTAGAAATGAGCTAAATAGCCGATGTAGAAGTTCTTGAAATCACGATGATGAGACATCTGGAAAAGTATGATGATGGTCATCACTTCGCTCATTGTCATACGGCCAGCGCGTTGACGCTTGCATGTGCCATCGGTTAACAGCGTTTTTTCCCATTCTGGAATGAAAACAGCGCAAAAATCATCGACATCGCAAAATACTTCCACTAACTTATGCATAGTCCCTCCGGTGTGATGGGGTTTCTCTTGGTCGAAAGATCCGATCACTTGGAGGGCTATTAGTTCAACATTTCTTATCCCGTATATGGACTCCACCTGTTTAGCAAAAGTTTCGACAAAAAGATTAGATACGCACGTATATACGGTTTTTTATTGAAGAAGCTATCTTCTAACCAATGATCTATTCGCACCCTCTGTCCTTATCGAGATTGTAGCGTTATTAACACTGTCGGGATAAACAGGTTTTCAGAAGGTTGGTCTTACCTATTTGTTAATGCATTTTGCTGAACTTTTTCTAAAACAATATTCTATATGGTCTGATTGTTATATTCGGTTCTGTAATTGAGCAATGCCCATGCGGTGCGAACGGTTTTATTGATTAACGCGACACAAGCACGTTTTATACCCACTCGCCTGACTAAATTGATAAGCCATTGCTGTTTATAGATTTTTCCCTCTGCTGGCAGCCTTGATATAACAGAGAGTGCGCCTTGATAGAGGATTGAACGCAGGTATTTATCGCCACCATGCTTATCTATTCCAATCATAACAACCTTACCTCCACTGCTGTGTTATTTAGGGGTAACACCAACGAAGACAGCCGCATGCCGGCCATTCTTAAAACCTTGACCGTCACCTAAGCAAGCCAGCTGCACCAATATGACTAACGCCTTCGAGTTTCATCAAGCGTTTACAAGGTTCTGATTGAGTGACCAACTGCTTTAACTGTAGCGTTACCGCTTTGTAGTGCTCTTCTGTTGTTTGATATTGTTGCCATAAAATCATGAGCAATGGTTTGATTTGCTCAGGTAAGTCTGTTGATTCTGGCGAAATAAAATGAGTGATGGCTTGCCTTAATGACTTTTTACCTAACGTGATGATAGCGCCATATTCAAAACACAACGCTCGTATGTGGTTACCCAGTGATGTGATTGTTCGGTCGAACCATTTTCTGCTGATTTGAATCGCTTGAATATTCTGTTGTGATAGGTCTTTAACCTGGCAGAAAGTCATTCCTAACTGTGTTGATGCGATGGCAATGCCGATAGCATCATTAGCGTCTGTTTTTTGATTGCTGATATAGGGTTTTACTTTTTTAGGTGCCATCCCTCTGACTTCATGTCCAAATGATTGTGCGACTCGAGCCCAGTAGTGAAAGCTAGCACAGCCTTCCATAGCAACGACACAAGGAGGAGAGTTGGCAAGAAGGTCTTTCGTTTTTTGTGGTGACATGGCTTTATTGAATAACAACTCACCATATGGATTCACTTTACAAACTTGAATGACTTTTTTTACAAGGTCGAGAGATATTATTGTAGGCTTACTCATGTATGGACTCCTTTTGTTTTGGTCGACACCAACTTACGACTGTAGGTTGGTGGAGTCCATACATCGAGTTCAGGTTATTTAATAAATTGTTGGCGTCATTCCTGAACCCTCACATACGGACTGCCAGAGTCTGTTCTTAACCAGTGTGGGGATGAACCTCAACTGGAGGTTTGAAGCTTTGCTCCTACGGGACTCAAGTGGTTACAATAGCAAACAAACTCAAACCTATAAAAACATAAAACCAAGCAAGCGCTTGGTTTTATAGGATATTTTTAACAGGCACAAACGCGAAAAAACATCATTCCACGTTTTGGATCTGAATATTTTTATTTACAATAAAGTCATTATTTAACAATGACTAGCATGTTTTGTTCTGTGGTAATTCGCATTGATACCCACCGACATACCCACCACTAGTATGGCGCCTATCAGTTGTTAATTGTCTTATGTGCATCCTGAATAAGTTTATCAATTATATCAGTAATTTTAAGATCATAATGGTCTGCAAGTTGGTTTAGTCTAGTCTTTGTTTTTGTACTCATACTTATGCTATATGCTTTTTTACCTTCAGATTTGTCCCTGAATTTCTTTTGACTCCACGCCTTTTTAATTTTCATAGTGATCAGCTGTTTAGTGTCATCTTCTTCAATCAAGTCAAAAAATGATACAATTGCTGAGTATTTTTCAGCGTCAGTACTAGGGAGCCATAGTGTATTTTTGTGAGGAGGGTTTTCGAGGGCTTGTAGGTAGTCCCACACCCAATCAACTTGGATTTGGTCCTTTATTTCTAACCACTTTGTAATTATTTTATTATTAAAAATCGGTTTCCAAAGGTTGTGAATTAGTTGGATGATTTCTCTTTGGCTTTGTAGGTCTGCTTCTCCTGACTTAAATGCCAGTTTAATTTGCTCAATCCTTTTGGTTAAGTCTGTTACATCTTTATCGAAAGCACGGTAATCGATTCTAATTATGGGATAATTTGATTTAAAATTATCCATGTGATATCCATATGGGTAGCCTGTAAAGGCGTGGAGCCCTTGTTCTGAGGGATAACTATTAGGTTGAGAGTATACTTTTAGGAAACTCCATGCCCAGTTCCAAAATCTTTCTTCTTTTTTATCAAGCCATTTAAATTCATCTGGTTGCAGTTGCCCTTCTTTCTCAAACGTCTCCTTAAGCTTTGCCAGTTCTTGTGGAGTAATTTGATGTGTACTTCTCAAGTATTCATAAAAATGAACAAAGTCGATGGGTGCTGTACATTGGTATTGGGTTCCCAGTTTAAAATTTAGTTGAATGAAGTAATACCACAGTTCTCTTTGAGAGGAAGCGGTAAGAAATATGTTATCAATATTGATTTTCATTAGCATTTTCTACTTTGTTTTTTATAACTACATGGTAGTATTTTTGGTGTTTTTAACAAGTATTTTTAGTTTATTTTATAAATATTTTTAGTGGATTCATGTAGAGTTTTTGATGGTATATTTATTGAGATACTTACGTTTAGTAAGGCTAAGAACGATAATCAAGCATTCTTATGAGGTTATTACCTAAATAATTGCTTAATATGGTCAAAGCTATAGACGGCATGTCGGAACCGATTTTAGATGGGGAACTATGCTTGCTAATTGCCAGTTACTAGTGTGTTTAACAGGGGATATTGCTCTGCGTTGGCTTAATAGAAAATGTAGAAATAATTTAACTATCGAGTAAGGTGCGCTCTAACCGCCCTTGCTCGCCCGATCAACTACTCAATGATTGACGGGGATTTCAGTTATTGTGATTGTCTGTTTGTTAATACTATAACTCTGTAGTTATGACTAATACTCTATAGTATTCACTCAACCAGTATGTCTAACACTACCTTACCCATGAACACACAGGGTTAGCTGCCATCAAAGGCGAGCTAACCTTTGCAAGTTATATCAAGCCCTTTGGTGCTTTTGAGTTATAAATTACACAGACCCCATACGTTATGTAACTTAACCAATATGGGATATCAACATGTACTCACGTCACACCTCAAACACTAACCTTACTGTCATCAATAATGGCCAATACCAAGGCCTCAATGTTTATCCTAGGCCCCTAAGCGCTGAATACTTAAGCGCCATTCTACAGACCTTACAGGGTGCTCTGAATGAGCACCCTCGTACCTTTATGGTGCGGTTTGATTTGCATCTACCACAGCTCAATTTTCGCGACTCACCTATAGTTTATGATTCAACGGTGATCAGCAAATTCTTTAAATCTCTGAATGCTAAAATCCAGCATGACAGGCTTATCAAGGGCCGTGAGTGTAAACGGGTGCATCCTTGTACTCTGCGTTATATTTGGGCAAGGGAGCGAGCTGATGCCGATACAGACCATTACCATAGCGCTATCTTCCTCAATAACGATGCTTATAACCATCTCGGTAATTACAATCGAAGTGGGCAAAACCTGAGTACTAAGATTGTTGAAGCCTGGGCCAGTGCTTTAGGGCTCGATGATTTCAGTACGCGGCATTTAGTCCATTTTCCAGAGGATACGCCAGTTTATTACATCAATCGTAACGCACCGAATTATCCCCAAACCTTTGCAAGTGCTTTCTTCCGCTTGAGCTATTTTGCAAAGCTAGAGACGAAGCATTATGGTGATAGAACACGTTCATTCGGTTGTAGCCGTATTTAAACGTGGTGACAGAGTGATTAGCATCTTAAGGTTTAAGCTAAAAAATAAAGGTGCTTAGCTGTGGGACTCGATCTTTATAGGTCCTTCAGTATGTCAACGATAGCGGCTTGAGGGCCGCTTCGTTGTTAAAAAGATGACTCCAATACTTATGTCCTTAGCCAATGCCATGCATCGGATATCAGTTCAGCACCGGCCTTCACGCCATTAACCCCCACCTCAGCAGCTGTCAAAACCGTGTATAAGCCAGTTTCTACACTGCCGGTGACATGCTTGATCCCAGCATCAGTTATTTCTCCTTGGCTTAAGCAATCGTAACTGTCACTGAGGGTTTGCGCAGTGCCTTTTAGTAGGCATTCTGAAGGCTTAGCAACAAGATCTCCAGGTGTCCCCAGCAGCGTGTTGAGGTTGTCGGGTAGCCCTAGGTATTCGCCAGTCATTTTTACTGCGGTAGAGGCTAACACGACGTTTGCGACGGTTCCCGTGGCCAGCTTTGAAGCAGTACTTCCCAGTAAGCCTGCTCTGGCAGAGCCTTGCAGGGCAACGTGAGTGAGATTACTGACTTGATTGGAGGTGCTGCTCCCTTCTAAGCATTCATTGACGAATTGCTCGCAATTGTTGGTGGCAACGCCGTATGGGCTGTGACCCAGTTGACTGCGTGCAAGCTCAATAGCTTGATGGGGAAACAGGCTGGACTTTTTCACTCTGACACTATGGCCACCAGCAAATTGCTGCAGATCGATTTCTTCGATGATGCCCTGTTTAGATAAGTGAATGACATTGCCATGGCCAACATACAGGCCATGGTGTTCGGTTAAGCCAAGAAAATCGATATTGGTGACGAGGTGATCACCAGGTTTTAGTACTTGCATGAATATTTTCCTTAGCCAAGGTTCTATCATTGCGACGTGCTATTTCGCCATGCAGCCTTGGTAAGGCTGTACGTGTTCGCGTTGATAGTCAGTTGGCTGTGTGAGGATTTAAAATGAGACGCTATCCATTACTGATAAGCGCGGGTTAGATTTCTAACTCGACAAAGTCTTTATCGATATCGTCTTGCTCAATACCGATATACCGAAGGGTGGTTTCTTCGGCGCTATGCCTGAGCATCTTCATTACTCGACCAATATCTTTGGTTTGTTGATACAGCAGATAGCCTCGCGTCTTACGCATTGAGTGGGTGCCTAAAGCGATTTTGAGCTCTTCACCAATCATCGCTAGTGCGCGGCAAATATAGCGGCGTGACAAAGGCGCGGGTTTGATGTGCTTCGCTCTTTGATTACGGTAGGACTGAAATAGGTAGATATGGTTAGGATGTTCGCGCGCAATACGCTGTATCCGTTCTAGCGTTTTTGAGTTGAGTTTGATATTGGCAATTTTGCCGGTTTTAGATTCCTTAATGATGAGTCTATCGACCTGGATATCACTAAACTTAATCGAGAGTAAGTCAGAGATCCGCAGGGCGAGATTAAGGCCGATATTCCACACATCGGCCAGTTGCTGGCTAAACTGTCTTTCCAGTAGGTAGCTGATAAGCTTAACGGTGTCTTGATCTTTAACGGCTTGAACTTCAGGCATGGTCATGTTCCTCTTTTTTGCTATAGCGTGTTTTTGGGCACTTGCATTGCGCAGAGCCTTATTGGGCAAGGGGTTGAGTGTTCCCGTTTTAGGATTCTGGGAACTTCATTTGGTTAAGTGGGTTAATCCAAACTGACCTTCACCTTGTAAACGCCCATATCGAAATAAGCGGCAAAGTTTTGGGTAAATAAATCGATTAATGATCTGCATTCCCGCTCCCCAATCCAACCGCTAAACAGGCTATAAACCTGCTTGCTGTTAAAGCAGATATCGATGTCTTTAACGAGTTCAGGGAAGGGATGACCGCGATAGGCAAAATCAGTGACGTACACTAAACGCCAATGTTCCTGCTGTTTCTCTAGTCGTACTTCGACGGGATGAAAGCCACCATCTTCGGCGCTGTAATCTGGATCTCTAAAATTGAGCGTGATCGCATTGGCATCTTTTGGATCGACGTCAGCCAGTTCCTTTTCAATGACTTGGTAAAAACGATTAGGCATTAATGGCAGTTGGTTACGGTTAATGATTAACTTCATGGGATATTCCTTCTTTGATTTACGCGCACACGCAAGAGCCTAGGAGCTAAAACTCCTAGGCTCTTGCTGTGTTTGCTGGTGGGGTAAAAATTGCGTGAAACGAGTCTGATGGAGCGTGATGAGGTATTTAGGATGCGCTTTGGTGTGACAAGGTTATCGAAGGGCTGTGTGTTAATGCGGGTAGTGGTTTGTCAGCGGTTTGATAGACAGCAATATACAAATAACCATGGCTGCCTAATGTATCGGCCTCACAGGTAAAGTCATCGTACTCAATGGTGACGCAGTGCTGCTCTCTTGCATCTATCTCACCGGTGACGACTAATCGCTCAAGTTGTTTAACCAATTTCGGGAAAGCGTGATTGAAGCGTTCGCGTACTTCAGGTGGAAACTCACCGACAAAGCTAGCTCGGTCATTGAGGAAATCCAAATGCAGACCACGTAAAATCAGCCTCGCACCAAAGCGAGGAGACACCTTACGAGGTAGACCCCAGGCGTGCTCAATATCGAAAAGTTTAAGAGTTGTCATATTGACCTCAATGGTTGAAAAGAACTTTAGGGAGTGGGTTGCTTGTTAGCTGGCGAGCTAAAGCAGTGGTAAATACAAGTGGTTAATGGAGTGGATGACGTTTAGGTAATGGTTTGCAAAATTAGGTATGTACACTCCAATTGGGCTGCTCATTGCTGCCATGGTTAAAGTACACGCCGTTGATCACCCGTTGCCATTCACCCATAGGCACACCATAAGTGTCACAAGGGCAAACATAGCGGCAAAAAGTAATCTCCTTGGGTAGGTGTTCGATAACGTCGCTAGGGAAGACAAACAGCACGGTTTTGTATAATTGACTATGGGGCGCAACTAACGGCTTACCAATCACTTGGCCCATGGCATTAAGTGGGCGTACAAACATCGGCAAAATCAGTTCAACCGCCAAACGGTTACGTAGTTCAGGAAAAGCGGCGCAGGCCTCAGCAACGCAGGCCTGCGAAAAGCTGTCGGTAAATTCAATCATGTTGGACTCCTTAATTGGGAGTGATAAAAAGCAGCTTGAATGCGGGGCTAGAGTAAGCCTCGCTCAGCAAAGGACACTGGCGTACGGCCAACCACAATATGGTCAAGCACTCGCACATCAATAAGTCCCAGTGCGTCGGTTAACCGTTTAGTGATGTTTTTATCTGCAGCCGAAGGTTCAGACTCGCCGGATGGATGGTTGTGGGCAAAGATGACCGCCGCCGCATTAACGGCCAACACAGCTTTAACCACTTCTCGGGGATAGACGCTGGCGGCATCTAAGGTGCCAAAGAACAACTCTTTAAATTCAAGTAATTGATGCTGATTATCGAGCAGCATCACCGCAAACACCTCCCGCTCATAACCGACCAGTTTGTAAGTTAAAAAATCCTTAGTGGCCTGAGGGTTGGTATAGGCGTTCTTCTTTACATAACGTTCGGCAATGATATTGGCGGCAGAGGCGAGGATGACGTCATCCGAGGGCGGCCATAGCGTTACTGGTCGAATAGTCGTTCTGATGGGCATAGGTTTTGTTGACATATCAGGCTCCTTGAAAGCGTTAATGGGCTTATGCACTGGAGTGATATATAGCTAAAAAATGTTCGAAACAGACATAAAAGCCAAGGTGTTTGTGGTCACCTTGGCTTGGTGAGGACATGACTAACCTAGGCTACATACCTTTGTTTTTCGCCCAGTCGTAACCAGCAATCACGCCGAGAATAAATAACTCTGCTACGGGCTTATTAATGAGCAGGCTAAACATAATCCTTCTCCTTTAAGCTGCGGTAAATTCCAACGCCAAGCATAAAGCCGGCGATAAATGCGATAGGCATAAAGCCTCCTTAGTTTAAATAGATAGATTGGCCACTGGTCGCAATCGCTTCTGGTAGCCGGATGTGACAGTAAATGGGTTACTGCATCTCAGTGATATAGATGTGAAAAAGGTTGGAGACTGCCAAATTTCACAGTTAAAGATAACCGCCACTCCTCATGGTTTGAACTAAACCAGAGGATTCAAAAAATGAGATTAATCAGACTAAAAGAAGTTATCGACTGCACAGGCCTTGCCCGTTCAACAATCTACAAATACATCGCAGAAGGAGCTTTTCCTAAATCGGTGAAACTTGGTCCCCGGCTGGTGGCTTGGGTGGAGGAAGAAGTGCAAGCCTGGATTGCTGCACGGATAGGGGAGCGGGATTACTTGATGTTGGATTGAGACAATACAAAGGGCGGCTAAGCTGATTTGAGTTGTTCTAAATAAGTGAACCGAATTGTGCTCCAGATTGCGAGAACCGGCTTGACATGGCGTTGCAGCATATTGCCTTACGCCCAAGTCTCATGGAACTTGCGGTACAACTGCTTGACACTAAGCAGCTTCGTGGTAGTTGAGTTCAGTGCCCCACATTTAGGAACAGCTATTTAGTCAATATTGGCTAATTGTTAACATCTATCAGCTAAGCCAGTCCAAGCCTTAAGAATTAAGCTGCGCTCGGTAACTTTGAGCCATTTTTAGAGGGTTTTCCTTTGACTTGAGCTGTCTTATCAGGGTGTACCTCAATGTGCGCGAGTGCGACTTCATAGCCTAGCAGCCTCAGTCTATTGTAAGCGTTCTTCAAGTTGACCTTGGAAAAGAAAGGAAGCTTGGTCGGTAAGGCATCAATATCGTAGATGGCGTATACGATTCGATAGTCGCCAGCGTTTGGTGCGATAGCCGGGTCTGTTAAAGGCATAACACCAGGGTGGCTTGAATATAGCTTTTGACGGGCTTCTTCACTCTTGCGGAATATTTCAGCTGACACTACACCTTGGCTAAAAAGGTGACTCAAAGTTGCGGAAGAGGTGTAGTGCTTTACATGAATTAGGTCAGTCTTGTTATCATGGCCGTTGTGTTTGTTGACCAAGTCACAGAACTCGAATCGGCTCTGTCCGCCACCAAGATAGATATTCTTGGTATCCAAGCACTTAATATTGGTATTGTCGTGAGTAACATCTAGGTTGTATGCGCCTTCAGAATCGTGGTTGTAAGCTGGAAGCGTCACATGGTAAATGGCGATTTTTTCCATTACCGCATTGATCTCTTTAACGAAATCAACGTTGATTTCGTACCATGCTCCAGCGCGTAGCTCATAGTGTTTACCGTCCTTCTCAAGTTCACAGTACAGGCATTCGTAACCAGACCAAGTATGTTGGGTGATATGCTCTTCATCTTTGGCAAACACCTTGTAACCAGTCTTGAGGTGTTTCATTTCTAGCGCACCTTCCTCCTTCACGACTTTATCTAAGTACCGCTTCAGGCTCAAAATATCTGAGCGTTGCATGCTTTTGGCACCGTAACTAAAGCCAACTACGGTGTCAGAGTCATACACATCTGGCGCGATCATATAGACGTTATCGTTTTGCGATGGTCCATTCGCCTGGTAGTTTCTGAGAAGCGTCACAAGCTCACCATCCAAGCTTGAAATTGTTGTTGAGTCAGTGACTTCTCGAATGTTTTCCACCCACTTGAACTCGCTCGGTAATGGTTTGTTGTATTTCTGGTAGGCTTTAAGGAGCAGCATGGGGAGCTTATCGAGCTTACCCTTGAAGTTCACTTTCAAGGCTTTTCTTCGACCACTTACTCTTGAACCGAAGCCAGCATCATTGCTTAGCCCCTCAATAGCAGACAACAGGTCTTCATCGATGTCGATTGGGAAATCAGAGACCTCGGCACTCAATCCACTCTGAACGCGAGCGTTAAGAGGCTTGGTTTTGTTTGAAGCTGTATCGACGCCCCGGATATTTTTAGGCTCAACTACGTTTAATGCAGTTTTAAGCCCAAAGTCGGGAACCATAAAGGCCATTTCAAGCATGGTGTGGCCCTTTCCAAAGGTGACAAAGAAGGTTTGTCCTGCATGATGTAACTCCAATACTGCGCCAGTGGATTGATTTGTCCCAAAGTCAACTTCAGTTAATTGATTACTTTCAGTAAACAATTTCGCAAAAGAGGGTGGGTTGGAGGTAGGTGTTTGAACGTGCATTACACTTGTTGTCCCCTCGAGCTGAACCTTATGGCTGTTCGCATTGTTGAGCTTGAGGACTGAAGTGTCGGTATTGATCCCTTTCTTCAATAGATAAATCGATAGTGGTGTTGTCGGCATAGATGTTACCTCTCAGATTGGTTTTTATTATTTCGCTTTGAACTCGCAACGTGCTTTGTTCTGTGTGTATAATGAGCAGGTGTTTTGAGATTGTCAACGTTACTTTTAATTTATTTTATTGTAATCGCTTTGGACTCGCAAAATTCATTTGTTGATTTTTGAAATGTTATGGACTAGATTATGAAGAATAGAAATGGGCAGCGGGGGCAAGATGCGAGCTGTAACTATCAAAAAGATATCGAGTGAAGAGTTTGTGGAGGCGGTGGATTGGCGGGCTGATTATCACCTGTCAACAGCGGCAATCCTTCCCATGCTTGCAAAGCAAAAGAAATGGCCACATTTGACGGACTATAAAGTGAAGTTTGTTGATGGGTGGCGCTTTAGCGAAAGCCCAGAATCAGAATGGTACATGGCCAATGTATCTCTGTTAGATACTAGTCGGCGAGATCCTATAACACTCAACTACTTACCAAAGGTGGTTGATGAAGAAGCAAGGGCTTTAGCAAAAGACATAGAAGACACTTTGTCTGGAGAGCGCTATTACCGAATGAGGCATGTCGCCGATATGAGGTTGAACCCTGAACATGGTCAATATCTTACACCGCTCCTTTCATTCGAGTCCTGTGTAAAACCCTCTGATGTGGTGATTCGCCGCGTGGGTAGTGCATCCGCAGCTTATGTGTCTGAATTTGATCGACAGCATCCGATTGATGCGAATATGGCTATCGTTCGTGGCTTAAACCGTTACGATGCGCTCTGGCTGACCTACTGCTTACAACAACCGCTACATGTTGACTACTTAGAAAACAGAATTCGAAAAGAAGAGATGGTTCGCGTGGGGTTGTCACAGTTGAAAAACATGCCTCTTGCGCCAACACCCAGTGAGTTTCGCAGTCTTGCCGAATACTATTTTTCTTGTTTGGAAAGACTCTATTTTACCCAAATGTCACTTAGAGACTTGCGTGAGCAAGTCTCTAAGTGGTTATCGGGATTCTTAGACAATGCGTTCATCTCATGGAACGAGAGTGAAATAAAAACAGCTTGGTTCAAAGCTGAGGACCTTGGCGAACGCTTAGATTTTGGTTATTCAGAACACAGTAAAGTAAGCCACCAACTGCTTGCCAATGGTGGTCAGTATCTTTCGCAACTCGCGATTATTGAACCGAAGGCTGAGCAAACACCGCCAGAGCAGTATCAGTTACTACGAATAAAAGACATAAAATCAAACTTTCGTTTGTCTGATAACCTCACCCAGAACGACGCCAAGGACGAGGAAGCGAGCAAACTCGTTCGTGTAAAAAAACGCTTGGTACAACAAAATGATGTGTTGCTCTCAACATTTGCAATAGATAGTAAGGTGTTGTGGTTAAATGAAAAACTTTCCAAAAAAACATTGTCAAGTGAGCATTTGGCGACGTTGTCTTTTCACCAGTATGCAGGCGCATATGCCTTGCTGTTGGAAACTCCTTTATTCAAGTGGCAGTTGGCTCAATTAGTTAGTGGCAGTGTGCAAGCATTTATTAACCTATCTGATCTCGCCAGGGTGACGTTTCCGCCGCTGACCAATGAATTAGCGACCCGCTGGCACCGTGAGTTGGACACTATTTTGAAAAAGCAAAACCAAGCACTGACAGAGATGGAACAGATAAAAGGGCAGATGGCACAGGTCTATTACAGTGTTCATCCAACGTTAGATGAGGTGAACCATGTTAACTGATTTAGAATTACGTCACGCGCTTCAACACACCCTCGATGGGCTAGTGGGCCAACCACAGCCGCTTGACGATATCTGGTCAAATCAAAGCCATATTTGGCAAGAGCTAGGCTGGCAGAAATGCCAATTGTCTTTATGGCTCAGCTGCCAAAAAACAGTACAGAAAGAGCCCAATACAGGTGCTTTCCTTATTCAAGCGAAACAAAGGAATAAGGTAGCTAACAGTAGCCAGAGTTTGGGCGATATTTTGCTGGACTTAGTTATCGAGTTTAATCGTCCGCTGCCAGTCAAGTTGGCCCTTAGTAAGTTACCGAGCCATATCGTCGCCACAGAGGGCATGCTGAAAAGCGCGGTGCAAGAACATCCCAAATTAGCCATGATGGGGCCGTTAATTAAGCTTGCTTAATGAGCCTATCTTGCTGGAAATCAGTTCAAATCTTGAGCTTGGCTCAATAGAAAAGCCTTTATGAAAATAGGCATGTATTAGGAAAAGAATTATGAGTAATGCTACAGAACTAGCCCCAATTTATACGCCTGCTCGCAATCAGTTTCGTCAATTTAGTGAATCGTTACCTTTAGAAGCAACGCAATACTTTTATCGAGCAGAGCTTATATGGGGTGTTGTTGAAGGTAACCAAACACCGAAAATCTTGTTGCTGATCCTTGCTGAGGGCAACTGGCAATACTCAGAGCCAGAAGCATTAGATGCATTGGTGTTTGAACTGCTAGGTGAAAACGACATGCTGGGCGATGAGAGCCAGTGGCCAGCGTTCATTTGTTTGGCAGACGCGAACAATCAGCGTAGCTACGAGTTTAAAGGCTTTAGCCAAGCGGTACCTGAAATTCCAAGTATTGAGCTTATTCGTGATTACGAACGCTTAAGCGGCGAGCAGAACTTGGCATGGTCTGCCAAGGTGTATCGTAACCTAATGCAAGATCTCGATGCTTTTCATGAGCAGGTTTACCAAACCGTCAAAGATAAGGTTTCTGACAAAAACGATATTATCGAAGAAGTGGCAAAGATTCTTTTCCTTGAGTCATTCCGCGTTCATCACAAAAAAGATAATGACCTTGGCTTTGAGTATAATAGTCAATTTTATCAGTTACCTGAAATCTTCACCTATCAATACGTAAAAGAACATGGCGATGCTGCGGTTGAGCTGATCCAGGCTGCATTTGACCATTTCAAACTGCACCCAGACTATGTCGTCGTTAATGATGCGGGTGAAGCAAACCCAATTTTTGATGTAAAAACTCACCTACGTCTAGAAAAGCCACGTAACTACGAAACCCTGTTAAAAGCGATTCAAGACCTGGGCCTGTTCACGGATGAGAAAACAGGTGAGACTCGCCAAGGTACACTGGCTGATGTTTCGGCTGACTTTCTGGGCCGTGTATTCGATGTTTTCCTGAGAGCGAACTTCGAATCCAAAGGTGGTTTGGGCATTTACCTCACACCAAAGCCAGTGAAAGACGCGATGCTGGATATGGTGTTCCATGACATCGAAAACGATACCCATGCCGTCGCGCAAATCACTTCTGGCCAGTTCCGTTTCTGTGACCCTACATGTGGTTCATACGGCTTTGGTTCTGTTGCGCTAAGCCGCGTGAAAAACTTCTTGCATACAGTGGCGGGTCTATCAGACCAAGAGCGCGAACAGCAATTTAACCACCTGTTAGAAAACGGTTTTGTGGGCGCCGATGCGGCGCCGCGTATGGTGATGCTGGCGCGTGTCAATATGGCGCTGCAAGGCGCACCGAAAGCAAAGATCTTCTATACCGATAACTCATTAACCACGCCGTCGCTAAAGCCCAATAGTTTTGATTTGATCTGTACCAACCCGCCATTTGGTACCCCTAACTTTAAGTCTGACAAGCGTGGTAAAGACTCTAAAAAAGCGTACGAAGCGGATATGGAACAAGTGCTGGGTGGATTCCGCCCTGCTGAAGAGATTGTCGATTCCTATAACGCGTATTACGACTACACCAAGATGAAGTGGGAAGATACAGGCCCTCTTGAGTTAAACGAAGATGGCTCGCCAGTATGGGCAGGCTTCCGCACAGACTTGCGTAATGTTTCTACGGGTAAGAAACCTAAGTATGAGTTGTTCCCGACGGTATCTGGCTTAGCTTTGGGCAGTAAGCCAAACAAAAATGGCGAATGGCAGCCGGTTAAAGGCGGTTCAATTGACCCAGCCGTGCTGTTTATCGATCGCTGTTTACAGCTACTTAAGCCAGGTGGCCGTTTAATGATTGTTTTGCCTGACGGTATTTTGTGTAACTCGGGCGACCGCTATGTACGTGAATACATCATGGGCAAAAAAGATGAAAAAACTGGTGAATTTAGCGGTGGCAAAGCCATTGTAAAAGCCGTGGTGTCACTGCCATCTGATACTTTTAAGCTTTCTGGTACAGGTGCAAAAACGTCGATTCTATATCTACAAAAACGCCCAGCCAGTGAAAAGCACCCAGAGCAGTTTTTGCCAGAGCCACAAACCGATGTGTTTATGGCCGTTGCAGAGACCTTAGGTTACCTGGTGAAGAACAACATTGAAGACTATGCCGCAGGTGTAAGTAATGACTTAGACCCAATCGTCGCCGCTTATAAGCGAGGTGAGTGATGTATACACAGAAAATATCACCTCAGGATATCTTTGATCGAATAAATGCGGATGCTTACGCACCTCATTTTGTCGAGGCAATGCATCGCTTGGAAAGTTCACAGTTGAACTTATCAACATTAGGCAATGTGGTTTGTAAGCCAATAAATAACAGTATTCGTGGTGTTACAGGAGAACTTAACAACACTGGATCAATCATTCCAATGTTTAGACCTGCAGATATTTCAGGTGGCGAAGCAAATGTATCTTCTGCTCCAAAGCTTTCAGCTGACTTTGAAAGTGACCACATCAAATCTAGAGTCTATCCTGGGGATTTGGTTCTTGGGATTGCCGGATCAGTTGGAGTGGTTGGTCGTGTCCCAAAGAATATTGATTTTGGAAACATTAATGGGTCGTCTGCGAGAATTTCAACTGGTGAAGACTATAGAAGTGCATACTTACTGAGTTATCTTCAATCAAAATATGGCCAGTCAGCGATGTTGAGGTTTGGAGTTGGTTCTGTACAAAAGCATCTTAATTTGGAGGATTTGCCGAAAGTAGTTGTTTTGTGTCCATCAGAGTTAGCTCAAAAATACATCGGTGAAAAAGTCCGTCAAGCAGAGCGTTTGCGGGCATGGGCTAAGGGGTTACAGCTTCAAATCAAGCAACAATTTGCCTCTTTGGTAAAAGAAAAGCCTGCAGCTTCAAAGTTTTATCGGACGTCGATTGCAGATTTAGAGCCGTACAGAATTAATCCGAGTCATTATGACCCAGTTGTTCTTTCATTGCTGAAACGTGCAAGTAGTGAAGGCGTTAAGCTGGAACCGATATCGGCATTATTGGGTAATCGAAAAATTGCTGGTGGCGCTACCCCTAAAGGAGCTGATTATCTAGAGTCAGGAGTGCTATTTGTACGTGTTCAGAATGTTAAGCCTTTAGCTTTAGACCTTTCAGATGCTGTCTTCATAGATGCAGATACAAATGATCAGCTTAGTCGAAGTGAATGCCAAGTCGATGATATCGTCTTGTCAATTACTGGCTATCCCGGCACAGCGTCTTTGGTGACGGAGCAAGATCTACCTATGAATATTAACCAACACTCAGTAAGGTTTAATGTAAAACAGGGTGTTGATAGTGCCTATGTTTGTGCAGCCCTAAACTCTGAATTTCTGAAACTTCAAGTTCAACGGCTTTCGATTGGTGGCACGCGAGATGCGCTTGATTTCCCATCAGTTGGTAACTTATTAATCCCTCGATTTAGTGAGGATATTGAAAGTGCTGTGGCGGTTAGTGCTAGGCACTATATCAAAGCGGTTCAATTGTCTAAATTGCTAATATTTGTAGCTAAAATGCTAGTTGAAGAGCTCATCGAGGGCAATATCAGCGAAGCTGAAATGGTTTCCGCTCAGCAAGCTTTAGAAGCTGGCGATGACTCACTGGATCGAGCGTTACTTGAACGTATGACAGCTGAGGGTATTGATGGTGAAGGTGATCCACTGTTTGACGATATCGATCAGCTCTATGACCTGTTAGAACAAGCCAAACAAGCGCTTGACGCTGACGATACGATGGCGGAGGCCTAATGGAACAGCCATCATCACACGTCTTGAGTGACGAATTACTGCAAAGCGAAAACTTTTTATTGGCTAGCGTGGTCAGGCCGTTAGAGCGTTTGTTGGAAAGTGGCTGCGCCATTATTCAAGATAAAGCCGTTCGCGAGCTGCTCTCTGGCTTGGCTTACCCCTGTGATGATGGCAAACATTGGGTAGTCAGTCAGCGCCTACTTGATGGTGTGACCGAGCTTGGTTCAAGTTCACAGCTAGTGGCTGCAGTGTTTGCTTGTGACAGCCGATTCCGTCAGCCCTGGTTAAACCTGATGGCAGCGCGCTGTCAGGAGGCGTCTGAACTGAGCGACCCGTTGCAATTGGTTGAGCGCATCCACCAGCTTGGCGCTGCCAGCGAATGGGTCGAGGCGTCTCTTGCGAAAGCCTCTTTGAGCGCGACACCCTATAGCACCATTGAACGTGAGCTATTGGGTACCCAAGCAGACAGTATCAGTGCGGTACCTATTTTAACGCGCGTATTAACCACCGCTTATCAATTGTGCTTATGGCGCGGGCAAGCCTTACCGGTGATTGCGTCAACTGCACTACAAGGCCAACGCCCTGATATTGACTGGGTTAAAGGGCGTTTGTTACCGACTCCAAAAGCCAATGCGAAATACAACCGGTATTTGTTGGTTTCTCCCTCTTCTTCTAATGCATCTGAAAGCAACCAATCAGTTAGCTATGACCAACAGTCTTTTGATCAACAAGGTTTTGATAGCTTGCCCCTCGATGCGCTTAAAAAGCGCAGTGATTTAGCGCTAGATTGGGTGCTAGGCTCACCATGGGCGCAATTGCTAGCGGCAATTACCTATGAACAGGATATATGGTCCAGCGAAGGGGTAGGCGGTTTATTGCTTGAGCTACCCGCAGGGCAAAGTGGCTATAAACCCAGCTTGGTGCAGGTGTTGGTGTTAAACAAAGAGGGTGATGAGGTGCTGTGTGGCAGTTTAGCGCAGTTCGTTATTCGGATACTTGCCGAGCTGTCTATGGCGTTATTCCCTGCTGCCGTCAGC
Source organism: Shewanella sp. SM71 (assembly GCF_025653905.1). Classification (NCBI taxonomy): domain Bacteria; kingdom Pseudomonadati; phylum Pseudomonadota; class Gammaproteobacteria; order Alteromonadales; family Shewanellaceae; genus Shewanella; species Shewanella sp. SM71. The sequence goes on along the minus strand of NZ_JAKKRW010000010.1, from coordinate 62,175 downwards.
ATTCAAGAGCTCGATCAGCAACTTGGCGATGTGATTGAGCTATTGATAAAACGCCAGGTATGGCAACACCGCGATGGTATCAGCGGTGAGTTGGATTACTACCAAATCAACCCACAGTTTGCCGATGCCTGTTACCGCATGAAAGGGCAGCGAGCCTTTGCTCTTTATGGTAAACGGCTGCGAGAGGCCATTCGCACGCAAGCATTGCGTTGGCGACAAGAGCAAGAGTCACTCCTCAGTCAGACTCATCTAATCAGTACAAGTGATATCTCAGCCCAAGTTTTGAAGGATGTATTCTAATGACAACAAACAGTGCTAACACTTCGTCCCAGGCTGTATGGGATGAGCTGACTGAACAGCATAATTGGGCGGCGACAGGTGTATCTGATTATCCGTCAAAAGATCCTTTGGTCGGACAAAGTAAGTTCTTTAATCGTTATCGCACCTTTATTAAAACCATCGACCATGACGACGATAAATTTGCCCATGTATTTGCGGTTGAAGGTGAGTGGGGCCGTGGTAAATCACGTTTAGGTTATGAGCTGATAGCGCAGATCAACGATTGTTCCAAAGGCTGGTATGTGCGTAACAGCAGTGGTGATCTAGAAAATGCGGAACTCTTTGATGAGGAGAGCAAGCGAGACGAGTACCTGGGTTTGTATATCCGTTACTCGCAAATTGTGTCTAAGTTCCAAAATACCGATAACTGGTTTGCCTACGGCTTATATCAAGCGTTGATTCCGTTGGCGACGAAGCAGTTTGATGGCTCTATTCAATCGAGCATTGCTAAGCAAGCCTTACAACGTCTTGAGCCGTTTGGTTTTGAAGCGTCGGAGCTCGCAAGTCGCTTAATGCTAGATCGCGCCTTTTCTGATGAAGTGCTGTATTACGACCAAGCGCAAGATGAAAACGGCGAGACTATCACGGTTACGCAATTAGTTGATTCGGCGTATCAGTACCTTCAAACGTTCGGTATTCAGTACATTTTAATTGTACTTGATGAGCTGGAGACGGTCGCAGAAGCCGCTACCTATGGTCTCGATAGGGATGATGCGTGTCAGCTGGATGGTGAAGCCATCCGTTTGATTGGTAAAGCGATCAAAGAGGAAGACCCACGCCGTAAGTTGCCATGGCTGCGTTACGTGGCTCTTTGTTCTCCGTTACTTGGACAACAGCTGCGAGAAATTCAATCTACCGCGCGCCGTTTTGAGCTGGTCGAGCTGGAGAATAATGCGTTTGCGGATGTGTCTGACTACGTTGCCAAGCTCCAAGAGAGCAACAAGTTACGTCATCAATACCCGACAGGTTTAGTTGAAGCTGCTTATGCCATGAGTGGTGCTAACTTTGGTTGGTTCAACGTTGTGATGGCCAATATTGATGTTGAGTTAGATAAGCACGCGGGCAGTGGTCAAACGTTTAGCAATGTTGGTGAGCTGTTTGATCAAGTGCTGCAAAACTCAGGGCGGATCTCCGATCATGTGTTGGATCACAATGCGATTGACGGTATCCAGACTGAGGATAAGGCACTTCTTAAACAAGCTCGAAACTTGCTGTATTCTCAACTTCCTAAGGCGTTAGATGCTGAGCATCAACACCTCTTGGCTTTACTGCCACTAAAAAATGAGTATGACGAGCCAATCGTCAGCTTGTACCGCAAAGTTGAGTGGTCGATGCTAGATTGCCGTCAAGCATTGCAAGATGGAAAATTCCGTCGAGAGCGTGACGAGTGGTTTTACCCAAGCGTTGATCAAGGCCTCAATCTTCAAGCACTGCGCCAGAATTTACGTACATTCGCTATCAACGAAACGGGGGATGAAAACACCTTTTTGTTGCCATTAGATATTCAAGAATTCCGTCACTTGATCAGTCTTCTCTATAGTCATCCTGCTGCCGAATTTGCTGCAGATGCTTTGTGGAAGCGCTTTTTTGGCGATGTACAACAGCTTGATGATGAAGACAAAACCCACATTGGACCAAGCGTGGCGATGCTGCTGCGTTTAGACATGCGCTATAGCTCTCAACAGCAGAATTCAATGATTTTTCGTGAAGTGGGCTATGCCGATGGTCACGAAAAAGCAATGTCAACGCTCAAGGCTGAATGGGAACGCTCACCGCTACTAAGACGTCGCACTCGCTTGCTCGGGCTATTTCGCTTACTGGATAGGGATTGGAGTTATAACCAAGAAGCCTTTGTTAATAAGCAAGATTTGGCTATTCAGTTTACAAAAGCAGGTGGTGGGCGAGGCGCCAGTTCGGGCCTTCAGTACTGTGAAGGGCTTAAGCTTCACCCTCAAGCAAAAGCTGCCTTTGCATGGGTAGACAGCAAAGATGAACTTAATCGCTTAAACAACGAAATAACGAGCCAGTATGCGGCAATTGGCCGTGTACCTGTTGTTGCGTTTACTGGCTCTATTGGGGTGATGGACGATTATGCCAAAGGCAGTGTTCATGATGATTTGAAAGAGAACATCTTACTTTATTACCTCAACACCAGTGAAATTGATGTGATTGAGCGAATTGGTGTTGACCTGCGTCTGCAAGAGGGGTTTGAACTCAATGAGCAGGTGTTTACCTCTAAGTTTAAGAACCGTCTAAACAATATTCGCGATTATACCTATAGTCGCATTCATGAATGGCGACAGTGGCTCAATGAGCGAGGCCTGATTGCCTGGCCTCTTAAGCCTTCAGGTCGTATTAATGATGATGATCGTGACAAGCTCTTCAAGGCTTGGCATTTGCTCCTAGTTCAGGACAACAAGGTGAATAGCTTGAATGATATTTTGCCTGAACATGGTATTGATGCGGCAGATATACGCGCTGTCTTCAGCCGTTTGTCTCTGAGCGGCAAAGTTTTACAAAGTGGTTATCAACCAAACGAGCATGCTGGACTGTTTAGTGATATTGAACATCCAGCTCAAGCTCAAGCTCGCGTGCCTGCATTTTTGGCGGAAATTGCCAACCCGAAAAAAGCGAAAACTTGGACGTTGGATGCTGCGCAAGAGAAATGGTATTGGGGGTACTTGTGGTCTCCAGCCAGTCAGGGCTTGTCAGCTAAAGCGGTATTCATTGATTGGGTGTGGCTTTGCAGCCAATTGAACCTAGCAAGAATAGAAGATCGCCAAGCCAAGAATGAAAAATGGTTACCGGTTACTCGCGCTGATATTGAAGACGGCGAGCTAGGTTTTGCTACCGCTTGGTTTGATGGTAAAGGTGCCGATAGCTATCAAGGGCGAGTGGAAGCGTTAAGAGAAGTGTTTGGGGAGGATAAAATCCCTGGTTTGTTTGCCGGAATGCAAGGCAAGCATGGGACCGAAACCACTAAGGCACATAACCATTTGGAAGCGGCGACTAAGCTAGTGGCTCAGATCACCAATAAGGAAACAAACCTTAAATCAGAGTTATCTGCGGTTGTTGATGAGTTCCCCGAATTGCTTCGTCTGCGCTATCAAGTGCTTAACCATATTCGTGCCGTGCGAGATACCCGTGAAGCAAGTGCGGATTTGAGATTCGAACAGCGTATTCGATTAGAAGATGACTCTCGCTCGCTGTATTCGCGTATTGAACAGGCTTATCAGTTTGCTCAGTTTGTACAAACCGCCGCGAAGCGTATTGATGTGGCATGTGCGAACGTCGTTTCTATTATTAGTGATGAACCTGCAGCTAAAGCGCCTTTCCCCGTTAAGCTGTTTACCCTCTCTTTGGGGACGATTAGCAACATTTTACAAGGGGCAATCAAGCAGTCTCAAGTTACCGAAACACAGCGAATCGAATATCAGGGTTCAACCGAGACGCTTAACTTCTATTTACGTACGTTGCAATTGGACAAGGCTTCCAGTCGACTGGATGATCTTGCCAGAGAAGTGGGTGTTGATATCCGCAGTGGTAGTCATCGAAGCTTTGAGGATATCAGCGGTTATATCGTACAGGCTTATCGCAGTTTGCTTAAAATGTTTGCTGATACAAAGGCTGATTTTAGCAAACTGGACAATAAGCTTTCGACCCTCAAGCATCAGCTTGGTGACATGTTGCCGGTCGACTACCCTGAAGCTAATCACCCGAAAAAAATCCTCGAGTATCAAGAGTCATTACGCGATATCGAAGATGCATTACTGGATCTTGACGAGCAAGTTGATCTCTTTAGAGAGAAGTTCTCAACCGACGCTAGAACGGGGCAGTTCTCAGCAATTAAAGATGTACCAGTTAAGTTAATGAGGCCCATAACCGCACAGCTCGGTGTGCTAATGGGTAAAGTGAACAGTGTAGAGTCTGCGGTAAAAAGCTATCGAAATGAGATCATTGAGAAGGCCAACCATACTTTAAGACCCGAAGTGACGCCGCTCCTTATGGCGTTAGGTAAGCCTGCGCTTTCGACGATTAAAGATGAAGAGTTTGCCCATTTATCGTTGTCGGATTTGGCTATTGAGCTTGAGTGTCGTCATCGCGATTGGTACAAACTCGCGGAAGATGCCCTGCGAGGAACCTCTATTTCAGTTGAGCGCTGGCTGGAGATCTCTTCGCTGATGCTCAGAAAATCAGAGCCTAATCTCTCCTCTCAGGAGCAAACTGAGTTAGTGGAAAAAGGGATCATTAAACTCCAGATTACCTTTGGAGGGGCGTAATGTTTTTCTATTTGGCGCTTTCACTGTCAAGTCATCGTAGAGGTCGGTTTTTAGGTTCTCTGGTTGATGCTGAGCCAGTAACTGAAACGTTATTACCTCATCAAGGTTGTGTATTGATGTTGGGTAAGGATTTTCAGCAGTTGGAAATCGTGGACAAGAAAAAGTGGCGAGAGTGGGCACAGCTATCCGGCCGTACATTAATGCTTCTGCCACCTTATAACTCGGGTCTGATAGATGAGGATATCGATTGGCAGATTGGTTTCAGTGAGTCGGTGTCTTCTGTTGATGCGCCGTTGGTGCGGTTATTAGAATCAGAGATAACCCAGCAGATCGCAGGTAGACAAGGTGTTAGTGAGCGTTCACAGGGACATCTTTGGGGCTCTTCTGCGGTGAATACTTGCTACCTGAAACATCATGCTGCCTCTGGCGTGTTTGCGGTTACTTGTTTGCCTTTGTGGTCAATCTCATTAATCGATGAAGCTGAGTTAGTGCGGGAATGGTTTGCGTTCTTTGACCGATTAGCGGGAACACCAGATGCTAATGAGTCTGATGCCTACAATGAACCAACTCAGTTAGTGGCGACCGATTACTCAATCATGGCCTGTATTTACGCGTGGCAGGTAATCTCTGCGAGTGAACTGAGTGCCTACCTAGCTAAACAAGTATTTCCCATTTTTCAGTTTAACTCTGATGAATTAGATGCTGGGTTTTCTCGTTTACTGTCAGCCGGATATGCAAATGAGTGTGGGCTAACCACTGAAGGAATACAAATACTCAAAGCCAGTGCTTACTGGCTTTATGCCGATCAGCTTAAGGATGCAACACGATGAGAAAACAAAACCTAGCGCAGTCTCTGGCGGTTGAATCACAAATACGCTTACCTGGAAGTGCCGGGCGATTGTTGCAGCAAATTAGGGATGTTCTTGCGGTTGCGCCGTTGTTTAAAGATGCAGGGCTCGTCAAACGTGTAGAGCGACCCAAGGTCATTGATTTAACTGTATCTGGTATTGCCACACATTCTTGTATTAAGAATGCATTAGGGGGCTATATATACGCTTCAGGCGCTGTTCGCGTCGATATGTGTATTGAACAAAATCAAGTTGGTACCGGCAGCAATGATTCAGTATCAGAATTGGATGATATTGATTTTGAAGCTCAACGAAAGCGTCTAGATTTGGTGGAAATTCGTCAGGCCTATGAGCTTGTTGACAGATTGCTGCGACAAGGAAATCCAAGCCAACTGATTTTAATGGATACCCCACTTTTCCTTGATAGGGCAATGGCTCCATTGGACCGAAATGCCAAGCACGTTGAGGAGTTCCAACAAACTAAGGGGGTCATTTCGCAATTTTGGTCGAACTATAGAGAACAGCTCTTTCCTTGGAATCCTCACGGACCAGTCTTGGCGAGCATTGTCGCAGAAAGATTTAGCGCCATCGTAAGCATAGCAAAGCAAGACTTGCGAACGGAAAATGGTCGCAAGCACTTGTTGGCTACTGATGAACTTGATGAGCGAAACCTCTATAAACTCAATAATTTAGAATCACGTCTCGTCGGTATTGGCGATAAGCGATTTATTCATGGCATTTTGGGGGCGTTCACCCGAACGATGGCATTTAGAATGACCGAGAATCGGCCAAGAATGGAGCCTGCAGATGCGGTTGATGCTGGTGTGATTGGCTTTCATTACCGAGGTGGACAAAGCGGTCAAATCCAAATGGTTCAGTTGGCTGGTGAAGCCCTAGATTGGGATACTAAAAAGCTTGATGCGGTCGCTTGGAAATTGATGTCTTTAGATATTCAAGGTCAAAGCAAGTTAAAGCCTTTGCCCCAACTTTTAGCAATGCAGCAATTGAAAATGCTTGACCAGTTTGCAGCGTATTATCGTCAGGGGTTGAGCGATTCAATCAAGAATAACGATGTAGAAGATACCTGGTTATCTGGCTTGGACGAGGAATAAAAATGAAACACAGTGTACTAGGTAAGTTGGTTGGTAATACCGGCGATGCAAACAAACTCACTATGGTGGTAGAAAACTCTTTTTCTGTTCGAAGAGGCGAGTTTGTTCGAATTATGCACCAAGAGCGAAAAGATGAATCAGATGTCGCTGTATTGGGGAGAGTAAACAAAATTCATCGTTCTAACATGCTGTTTAACTCTGGGTTTGGAGATAGTGTTACCGAATTAGAGTTACTTCCCGGTGCCTATATGACCGGTGAGAACATGTATGCGACGATTGAGCTCGTTGGATACCGAGATCCGGCAACTAACCAAATTAAGATTCCTCGTCGTCCGTTGGATCCCGGAGCAAAAGTTGAAACCGTAGATTTTAAATTCTTAAGTAAGTTTTACGAATTTAAGGAGGACAGTAGCCTTCACTTGGGTAACTTGGTTGGCTATGAACGAGGTGAAAATACGGTACCTGTTTACCTTAATGTCAACAAGTTGGTGACGGAACACATGGCCATTCTGGCGATGACTGGCTCGGGTAAATCGTACACAGTTGGACGAATTATTGAGCGCTTGGTCGCCTTTAATAATGGTACCGTTGTGGTATTTGACCCTCATGGTGAATATGGCCGAGCACTATCAAAAGGGGAGCTGCAGTTTAGTGATGGCTTTGAGTCAGTTGAAGACAATCGCGATCAAATAGCTCTTCCTGAAATTAAAGCGATGTTCGAGAAGCTGCAAGCTGCTGGTGCAGGTATTCAGGTATATACGCCTCAAGATGATGCATTTAATCACAAGTACGCTGGTAAGAATCATCCGTTGGCATTGCAGTTTGACAATTTTGAAATGGATGACATTTCCGAAATTCTGCCAGGGCTTACAGAGCCACAACAACGTGTGCTAGATGTGGCGATTCGTTATTGGCGTAACGTTGATAAAAGTACTCCGCGTGATATTAACCGCTTGCGTTACTTTTTAGGTGACGGCATCGAAGAACTCCGTGATTGGGATGATTTGTCCGAAGCAGAGGCGAAAGCGCTCAATGGACGAAGCGCTGCCGTCGCCTCCATGAAGCTCAGTCGTGTGCTAAATGAAGCAAAGAGCTTTTATTCAGCCGCGATGAAGGAGCCGACTGATATTTATCAAATGGTTGGTCGCGCCTCTAACCGTGAAGGTCGGTTGGTCGTGGTGGATTTGCAGGGGCTAAGTGATACGGCTAAACAGGTGGTTTGTGGCCTGCTATCCAGTGAGATCCTTAGTGCGGCGTCAAGTAAAACGGATAAGACCCGTCCATGTTTTTTGGTTTACGAGGAAGGACATAGCTTTGCTCCTGCTGGTGGCAATGCAGTTAGTCACCGCATTATTAAAAAGATTGCCGGTGAGGGGCGTAAATTTGGCGTGGGTTTTGGGATTGTGAGTCAACGTCCATCGAAACTCGATGCCGATGTAACATCTCAGTGTAATACGCTAATTACCATGCGATTAAAAAACCCGGATGACCAGCGTTTTATAGCTAAGGCTTCTGATATGGTGAGTAAAGCTGATTTAGATGAACTGTCTAGTCTTTCAACGGGTGAGGCATTGGTTTGTGGTCGTTCAATACCTGCTCCTCTGTTAGTTAAAGTTGGGACCAAAGCACTCATACATGGTGGTGAATCCCCGGATGTGCTCAGTGTCTGGGAGCGCTTTGATGGTTGATACGGTACCACGGATCAAGCAGGAACTGAGCCAAAACGCCTTTATCGATAAAACCTTCCCCATGCTTACTGGCTGGGGGGTGAAAGATGAGGATGTATTAGTTCATAGCTTGGGGTGCAGTGTTTGGAATACGCTAGGGCACCAGCTTGGTTTTATGGCCGTTGTAGAGGCACCCGCACCGTCAGGTGCGGGAAATGATATTCGTTCAGACTCTGTATGGTTCTCATATGCGACCCAAACTCCAGACGTTGTGGTTGAGTTTGAACGTTACGATGGGTCGAAATCAGATAAAGCAAAGCTGATATCCAAACTTATGAACCTGTTGGAGGCTTATCATCGCTGGAACCAAAAGCCTTCACTGCTTGTTCTCTCTTTTTGGAGTAAAGCCGTTGTCTCGGCTCCAGACATACGGGAGTTAAACCAATTGGCTAAATATGGGGCAACAAACAGCAAAGGTGTATTTATTCCAGGTATTGATGGCGCTCATCTTTTGGTTAATCGCTTTTTTTTCGAAGAAACCGTAAGTCAAAAACTGTTTCTGCAATCTGTTAGCTTTTGGGAGGCATAATGAATCAAGTAGCTGGACTATTTTTGCCCAAAGCGAACAAACAGCTTGGTGATAAATACTATTTACTCGAGTGCTTAGGGGACGGTACACACGGGTGGGTGTATCGAGCAGAGCGATTAGCTGATGGTCAAACGGTAGCGATAAAGATTCCAAAACAAAACTCGCAACCCGATCGTGTATTAGCTGAAGGTAAAGAGTTAATAGGATTGGAACCTCATCCAAATGTGATTCAAGTGTACGAAATGGGGCGGATTCCGTCAGAGAAACACTTATATGTCATTGAGATGGAGTACTTTCCAAGCGAAACGTTAGCTCAAAAGCTAGAGAATCGCGAGTTCCACTTAAATCGCCCAGAAAAAGCTTTCCCTGGCAACGAATATGAGTGTGTAGCGGTTAACTCGCCGAAATACTACTTTAATATTTTTGAGCAGGTGCTTGACGCCGTTGGGTATCTCTCCAAACTAATTCCGCCAATCTCACATGGTGACATTAAACCGCACAATATACTTGTCGGGCAGAATGACCTTGTTAAGTTAACTGACTTTGGCAGCTCTGCATTGCCTTTAGAGTTCTATGTTCGAACACGTGAAAATGGCGGAACGGTACTTTATTCTGCACCGGAGTTTTGTGATTGTGGTTCTCGTAAAGGAACGACACAAGAGCTGCTCTATGGGGATATTTATAGTTTAGGGGTACTCTTGTACCAGTTGATGACTGGCCGCTTGCCTCATGACACGCAGATAGAAGTAAGAAGCCATGCGCCTTTTGCAAAACCGAGTGAGATTAACTCTGGCGTATGCCCTGAACTAGAAGCTGTGATTCTGAGATGCTTGAGTAAGTACCCGCAAGATCGTTATGGTTCGATTCAAGCTTTGAAATCTGATTTCCAAGCTTCAAAGCGAAGACAAGCCGTCTACACAGCTCCTAAAAATACGATTAAAGCGGTAAATACGCCTAGGAAAGACTGGTCGAGTGAGGTCACGCAGGCGCTTGAAGATACAGACTATAAAGCAGCTGCAAAGACAGCTCACTTAGAGTATCAACGCAGTAGAAATTACTATGCATTATTTCTGCAATGTCACGCCCTTTATCGTGCAGAGCGTTGGAATGATCTGGAGCGATTGATTAACGACAATCACGCGCTGTTTATGGATGCAGATGCTTGCAACAGTGATGTGGCTTCTGCACGTATCGTTGCCATAAAAGCAATGTTGAAATGGCGAAACATCGATTTAGCTAAGGAGCTGCTTGATGTAGCACGAGTGAATGAACCCAATAATTTTGATGTGTCTTTGTGCTATGCGTCATTACTTGGGTTAAATGCAAAATACGAAGAAGCTAAAGTTGAATTGGAAAAACTGAATAAGGTCTATCCAATGCAAAAGAAAATACTAACTCGTCTACTCCAAGTGTGTGAACAGCTTCGAGACTACAATACGTCTGCAGGGTATTTGAGAGCTTTGCTGAGGTTAGTTAAGTCGGATGAAAAGCTTAATCAGAAACGACAGCAGTATGAGCGCCTTGGTGTTTGGTGACTATTTTGATATGTAAAGACTTTTATTCGAGGCCTTTAAGGTATCTATAAATGTAGAACACTGAAATCATTTACCACTACACTCGACACCGGAAGAGCTGCCAGTTAAGTTTTTGAATATCCTTGATAGCGTGAAGGAACACCCAGATTTTGAATCGAAGTATCAGGCCAACTCAGCTCCATACAGCCGGGAGCTGGTTTTTGAGAAGATTATGAAAGAAGTCATGCTGGAATGAAGGAAAGACGAGCTGGAGCTTTATAAGCTGTTCACTAATGATCCGGCATTCAAGACATCCTGGATGCAAAGCGCACTGAGAATGGTGGGGATTTAACTGTGCAGCTGGAAAGAATGCCAGAGTGTTCGAATTATATTCACAACCCACTGATAAAAGTGCATAATTTATGCGTGACAAGCGCTAATTATCATTTTGCATACTTGCTTTCACGCGCCACTAATGCCAAAGGCAACCTATGAACATTGAACAGATCACGCTAAAAAACTTCCGTCGTTTTGCCACGCTAACGGTGACACTTCATTCACAGCTGACCGTACTGGTTGCGCCAAATGGTGCAGGTAAATCGACCATACTTGATGCCATCGCAGTGGCCGTTAGCCCATTCGTCACAGCCTTTGATTTAGGTACAGGGCGGAGCATTGCCAAGTCCGATGCACGCTACCAGCGTATGGAACAAGCGGTGGACAGTGAACAAATGTTCCCGGTAGAAATCGCAGCCACTTTTCGTGAGCCAGCATGTGAGACTAAACGCGCGCTGACCGGTCTTAAGAACAAAACCACAATCAAAGAGGCCAGCGACCTGGTGTCATTTGGTGATGAATTGATGTTGAAGGTCCGTAATCTTGAGGCAGTCACCCTGCCGGTTGTTGCTTACTACGGTACTGGGCGCTTGTGGCAAGAGCATCGGAATATGGAGCGCAAGTCCGTGCTCAGTGCTAGCCGCAGCATGGGCTATGAAGATTGCCTGTCCACAGCGTCAAACTACAAACAGCTGCAACAGTGGTTTAGCAAAGCCACCCTGGCAGAGTTGCAGCAGCAGCAAATGTCGGATGTCTATCAGGGGTACTCCCTCAAAGAGCAAATTGAGGGGATACAGTTGGCCATTGAAAAAGTATTGAGGCCCTCATCGGGTTGGCAAAACTTCCATTTCAGTTTTTCCCATGAAGAGCTGGTCATGTTCCATCCCGAGCAGGGGGTTTTACCAGTAAGTCTGCTCAGTGATGGGGTGCGAGCCATGGTGTCGCTGGTGGCCGATTTAGCTTGGCGTTGTACCAAGCTCAACCCGCAACTAGGAGCACAGGCCGCCGAAAAAACGTCAGGTCTGGTGCTGATTGACGAAGTTGATATGTTCCTACATCCAGCTTGGCAACAGCAGGTGCTGGTCGCGCTGCGACAGGCGTTTCCAAATATTCAATTCGTTGTCACCACCCATAGCCCACAGGTTATCAGTACGGTGCATGATGACAGCATCCGAATTATCACTGGAGAGCAAGTTTGTAATGCCCCCCAAGGCACTCAAGGCGCAGAGTCTGCTCGCGTTTTACGAAGCATATTTTTGGTTGACCCAAGACCAAAGTCTGACCCAATGGCAGCACTGCTGGCTAATTATTTGGATATGGTTTACGCCGACAATTGGCATGATCCTTTAGCCTTGCAAATGAGAGCTCGCTTGGATGAGCACTTTGGCCTCGAAGAGCCTGCTTTAACCGCGGCAGATCTCTACGTCGAGAACAAGTTGTGGGAGCGTAGCCTTGAAGAAGATCAGTAAATCTCTGCAGCCTAATCCGCTGAGCAATTTTGCTGCAGAGAATCCATTAGCGAGTTGGGACCCTGATTTTCGTGGCCATAACCAAAGTCGAGATTACAAGGATGTACGTGGTTTGATGCTGCACGATCAAGGGGGTCTGTGTGGCTACTGTGAAAGTAAGGTTATTGATCAGCCTGAGCATAAGCAGCGAGTAGAACACTTCCATGACAAATCTGATCGGAGTGATCTGATCGCGCATAACTGGGGATTGGATTGGCAAAACGTCTTTGCAGTCTGCGTTGGCGGTAGTGACGCGGATAAGGCGATTCATCCACTCCCTGACAACTTGAGTTGTGATGCGCATAAGGGTCACTTGAAAGGCGAGCTCAACGAGGCACCGGAAGGCTATTTGCTCAACCCACTAACCATGCCCTCCTCTCCATGCTTGTTTGCTTTTGATAAACGAACAGGTGAGCTTAAGGCAAATCCAGATACATGTGCCGAAGTGATCATTGCTGATAATTGTTTTGCCACGGTTCAGGAACTGGTGGAAAACACTATTCGAGTACTGAATCTCAACTGTTCAAGACTAACGGCTCAGCGTTTAGAGGTTCTAAATGCTTACAACCAAGCCATTAAAATTGCAAAGATAAAAGATGATAAACAGTGCTTTGAAAAATTGTCAGAGCGTTGGTTTGGTAGCAAATGGCCCGCGTATTTTACTACTCGTCGCTTGTTGTTAGGTAGCCATGCTGAGTCCTACCTAGCCTCCGTCCACTACGATGGCTAAGTTGTCCCTGGAACACAGCTGATTAGGCCTTCTGGCCGTGTGGCTGGTCGTTGATGGCGATTCAAGCATTGTTGGATTAAGTGAGCACAGAGTGCCTGAATAGGACTCTCTGTGCTTCTGCTGTATTTGACTCAAGAATGAATGGCACGGTTAATTGATTTTCTTGGCAAGGGTGTGTGAAAGCTTGGTCATAGCTTCACGCCTCTCTTCAAGATAGTCATGCCGGTTATAGATGCCTTCTACCCCTTTGAGCTTGTGATTCAGGCATCGCTCTGCGACGTCACCGGGAGTGCCCTGCCTCGCGAGCAAGCTGCGACATGTTCGTCTGAGATCGTGCACTGTGAAGTGGGGCATGTCTCCCATCAGATTCGCTGGCTGCTTTTTTTTGCCTGAGTCTCTGCCAAATAGTTTGGAAATGGCCCTGTTAAGGGTGTCGGTACCCATGTGCTCTTTTTTGCCCTGGCGGCGATTAGGGAAGACGTAGTCTGAGCCGCATGCTCTCACTTCTAGCTCTTTAAGCCAGCCCATGACAATAGGTGGTAGTGGGATAGTGATACCAACTCCGGATTTGCTGCGCGAAGCAGGCAAGCTCCACTCACACTTCACTAAGTCAAACTCAGACCAACTAGCGCAGACTAGTTCAGATTTTCTCACTCCTAACGTAACCAGCAGTGCGCATGCGAGATAGTTATCCCGGCCAAAATAGGCCGGGTTTTGTGCCGCCACCGAGAAAAATTGCTTAAGTTCTTCGAGAGTAAGGGCTCTGTCTTTGGCTTTTTCAATGCCACCAGCATCGGTAACAGAAAAGGCGCTGGCCGGATTAAAGGCAATTAAGCCAAGTTTGATGCCGTGATTAAAAAGTTGTTTGCAGTACATCAGCGCGTCGTTGGCAATGGTAGGGCGATTGCTATCGGCGATCTTTCTCAGAATATCCTGGATATCTAGGGGAGTTACATGGTTGAGAGGAAGCTTTCCTATTTGTGGCGCGACGTCTTTGGAGAATACCCTGAGCGGGATCTCGGGGTGTTTAAGGCGTTTTTCTAATCCTGGATACCAATCATCAAACAGGTTCTGCACTGTAACGACTTGAGTGCGTGCTGCTTGCTGCCTTACCTGTATCGGGTTGCAGCCTAATCTAACCTGTTTCATCTGCTCTGCTGCTTGCAGGCGTGCATCTGCAAGTTTGAGGTCGCCATACTTGGCGAGAGTCATTTCCTTGCGTTTGCCCGCATAGGTGTATCTCAGCATCCAGTATGGAGCCCCGGACTTTGGGATCACCAAGTAGAGACCATCACCGTCAGCATGTCGACCAACTGCAGATTGCCTCAGCTTTGCCTCAATTTCCTTTACGGTAAGCGAGCCCATATTGTGACCTCCATTTCAGCTGTGGTGGGTAAAGTTGACTATCCGTCATTTTACCCACCACTACATCATTCTGTAAAGCCCTCAGTGCCCACCAGTTCGCCCACCGTTTTGCGCTGGTAAGTGGTGGGTGATATTGGACTTTAATGGACGATTGTTTTGCATAAATTATTTTTAATCAATTATTTACATTAATATTTAAACGTCTCTGGATGCTATTCAACATTCTGGATCTGCTCGCGCATTTGCTCGATTAGCACTTTAAGTTCAACTGCGGCTGAAGTGATTTCAGTGCTGATGGATTTAGAGGCGAGCGTGTTCGATTCGCGGTTGAATTCTTGCATCATAAAATCTAAACGGCGACCTTCGCTGCCGCCTTTTTTGAGGATACGGCGAGCTTCGGCTACATGGGCTTCGAGTCTGTCCATTTCTTCGGCGACATCTTGTTTCTGAGCCAGAAGCACCATTTCTTGCTCGATGCGGGCTGGGTCGAGTTCACCTTTGATTTCTGCAAGGCGGTTGGTGAGCTTTTCGCGTTGATACAGCATTACCGTTGGCATGTGCTCGCGTACGATGGCGATTTGCTCGCTGACTCCGTCTAAGCGGCTTAGCAGCATGTCTTTGATGGCTTCACCTTCACGGCCACGGGCTTCGATGAATTGATCTATGGCTGAGTCGAAGGCTGTCATCAGATCGGCACCGATGGCATCCATATCTTGTTCACCGCTTGCTAGCACGCCCGGCCAGCGTAGGATGTCGGTCAGATTGACATCGCCTTGTCCCGCTTCTTGCTTGAGCCAAGTGGCGGCGCCTAATAGTTGTTTTGCTAGCGCTTGATTCAACTGCAGCTCGTTATTGCTGTTATCTGCCAGTTCGTAGCGCAGATTGACTTCAACTTTGCCGCGGCTTAAGCGTTTACGTAGGCGGTCGCGCAGTACGGGTTCGAAACTGCGGAATTGCTCTGGTAAACGTAGGTAAGTTTCGAGATAACGTTGATTGACTGAGCGAATTTCCCAGGAGGCAGTGCCCCATTGTGCTTTGTGCTCGATGCGAGCGTAGGCTGTCATGCTTTGGATCATGGGTTGTCCTAATGGTGTAATCGTCATAATGAGAGGCGATTATAGAGTCAATGGCTTTAGGATTAAAGGCATACCGCCAATAGCGACCGGGATTAGGCGTTTGAGTGTGATGAGTTTGCCAGAGAATCACCCTAAGCATGGCATCCTAAGGCTCAAGCCCTTATAATATGCAGCCAAAATCGGTCAATGACTCAGAATACAGGAATCTCGCATGCGTCCAAGTAACAGAACGCCAGCACAAACTCGTCCCATCACTATCACTCGCCAGTTTACGGCCCATGCCGAAGGTTCTGTGTTAGTGGAATTTGGCGAAACGAAAGTGCTTTGTACCGCCAGTTTTACTGAAGGTGTGCCACGTTTCCTTAAAGGTCAGGGTCAAGGCTGGGTAACGGCGGAATACGGCATGTTGCCACGTTCGACCCATAGCCGTATGGATCGTGAAGCTGCTCGCGGTAAACAATCTGGTCGTACGCAAGAAATTCAACGTCTTATCGGCCGTGCTCTACGCGCCTGTGTGGATATGAAAGCCCTAGGCGAAAACACTATCGTGATCGATTGTGATGTGATCCAAGCTGACGGTGGCACGCGCACTGCTTCTATCACTGGCGCTTGTGTGGCCTTAGTGGATGCGCTGAACTGGGCGCGTGGTAAAGGCATCATTAAATCTAACCCGCTTAAATTCCTTATCGCTGCTGTCAGCGTCGGTATTTACAAGGGTGAAGCAATAAGCGATCTAGAATATATCGAAGACAGCGCCGCCGAAACGGACATGAACGTGGTGATGACGGAAACGGGCAAGATCATCGAAATTCAAGGCACCGCCGAAGGCGAGCCATTCAGCCACGAAGAATTACTCGAACTGTTGGCATTGGCGAAGAACAGTATTCGTGAAATCGTCGATGTGCAGAAAGCCGCACTGAACTAATATTGTGGTGATGAAAAAGCCCCGTCATGTTATAGAGTGCGGGGCTTTTTATTAACTGCAGCTTTTTATCTGCAGCAAGATGCTAGTGTAAAGCAAGCCCTGTACCGAATAAAAATTCCCCATAATAAAAAACCAGTAAAATACAAAGTCGTAAGGAGATATTGTGAAAGCTTATCAACGTGAGTTTATTGAATTTGCCTTAGAACGTCAGGTGTTGCGATTTGGCGAATTTACCCTTAAATCGGGCCGTATCAGTCCTTATTTCTTCAATGCGGGTTTGTTCAATACTGGCCGTGACTTAGCGCGTTTAGGTCGTTTTTATGCCGCTGCGTTAGTGGATTCTGGTATTGATTACGACTTGCTGTTTGGCCCTGCTTACAAAGGTATTCCGATTGCTACGACTACGGCCGTTGCCCTGTGTGAGCATCACGATATTGACATTCCTTACTGCTTTAATCGCAAAGAGAAAAAAGATCACGGTGAAGGTGGCAGCTTAGTCGGTAGCAAGCTGAAAGGCCGCGTGATGCTCGTCGATGACGTGATCACTGCGGGTACTGCGATTCGTGAGTCGATGGAAATCATCGAAGCCCATAAGGCACAATTAGCGGGTGTGTTGATTGCTTTAGACAGGCAAGAGAAAGGCAAGGGCGAGTTATCGGCCATCCAAGAAGTTGAGCGTGATTTTGGCTGCGGAATAGTAGCAATTATTAAACTCGCCGACCTAATCAGTTATTTGTCTGAAAAACCAGGGATGGAAGTGCAACTTGCCGCCGTGAGCCAGTACCGCGAGCAATACGGGATTTAAGTCTAGTGTTTGGCAGCTTGTATTGAGCAAGCGGCTATTGCTGGCTTGGTGAAATTAGTTAATCAGCCAGCATTGATCTTAGCTAGGTTGAGAAGGGTTTGATTGAGTGGGTATAAAAACAAAAAACGCTGCGATTCTTTAGAAGGAATCGCAGCGTTTTTTTATTGAGTTGTATTGATTGCTATTGATTTCGACACGTTTTAAATAGCGTTAAGTTTCAATACATTTATTTAGACTGGTGCAAAAACTCGGCGCGGGTCGCGGGGTTAGATTTGAAAATGCCGCCCAGCGCTGTGGTAGTGGTCGAACTGGTGGAGTCCATCACGCCACGGGATTTTACACAGTAATGCACGGCATCCATTTTAACGGCAACGTCTTTGGTTTCGAGCAAGGTTTGCAGCGCGACTAACACTTGCTGAGTCAAACGCTCTTGCACTTGTGGACGTTGAGCGAAGAAACGTACTATACGGTTAATCTTTGATAAACCAATGATTTTTTTGCGTGGCAGATAAGCTATGGTAGCAGTGCCATCGATAGTCACTAAATGATGTTCGCAGGTGCTGGTAAGGCTAATGTCTTGCACTCGCACCATTTCATCGAAGCCCATCTTATTGTCGATAACCGTGATCTTAGGGAAGTTCGCATAATCTAAGCCGGAGAAGATTTCATCGACGTACATTTTAGCAATGCGGCGCGGCGTATCGGCAAGGCTATCATCTGACAGATCCAATGACATTAATGTCAGGATTTCTTTCATATGATGTTCAATCTTGTCTTTACGTTCTTCACTGCTGTAAACGCTTGGGAGCATTGGGGTTTCAAGTCCACGTTCTAATAACGCGGCTTGTACTTTTACTGCTGCTTCACTTAATGCCATCTTATCCTCCACTACGTCGTAGCGGCTATAACAGAAAACCTATGCTGATCATCGCGTGGTACTTGGGCTGTTCAGCATCAGATACAAATTATTGCTATTCTCGCTAGGGCAAGAATAGGGGGAGGAGGATAGCGCGAATTGCAGACAATTCATACCGAAAAACGCGCATAGGCCACATGAAAAAGCCGATAGTCCTTATCGGATATCGGCTTTAAATCTGCCACTGCCAATCGAGTTTAGCCTAGCAGTGTCGGCAAGTTTGATTTAATTCTAAAGTTTTAGGTTGGTTTTTAGGAAACTGAGCATTCTTGCAAGAACTGAAATACTCAACATAAAGGACGATAGTTACCGTCCTTTATATTGAAAAATCATTAGCTTTGTAAAAGTTGGTGCTGGATAAAACGCCACTGTTCATCGAAGTGTGTCGTCGGTTTGAGTTTGAATTCACTTCGTACAAATTGGGCGATGCGGCCTTCGGCAAAGGCTAACAGTAAATTGGCTAATATGGCTTCGTCTAAGTTGAAGCCTTTACCTTCTCGTAGGGTTTTTTCCCGTAAAATTTGCTTTAACTGGGTTTCAATTTTGGCAAATAAGTTACCAATACGACTTCGCAGGCGTTCATTTTCACCGAGTAGAGCATCACCGTTGAGAACGCGGGAAATTCCTGGGTTACGCTCGGCAAAGATCAGCAGCAGTTGCAGTACCAACTGGCAGCGCTTCATGGTGTCTTTTTCGTCATCCATGATTAAATTGATGCGCGACAATAACGACTCTTCGATAAATTCGATTAGGCCTTCGAACATCCGCGCTTTACTCGGGAAGTGGCGATACAGGGCGGCTTCCGATACACCGACTTCTGAGGCCAGTTTCGCTGTGGTGATCCTTTGTCCTGGGTTGGTTTCTAGCATCTGCGCTAGACATTGCAGAATGTGTTCACGACGATTAATTTTTGGGCTTACAGCCATTGCAGTATCCTTGGCTCAATAACGACTTAGGGGATTATTTAGTGCCTGAATGGCCAAATCCGCCTTCACCACGGTCTGAGCTGTCGAACTCATCAACGAGTTTGAATTGTGCTTGTACCACAGGAACAAACACCAGTTGCGCGAGACGATCGCCCATTTCTAAGGTGAATGGACTGTCACCACGATTCCAACAAGATACCATTAAGGGGCCTTGGTAATCTGAATCTATGAGTCCGACTAGATTCCCCAGTACGATACCGTGTTTATGGCCAAGGCCTGAGCGCGGTAAAATCACCGCAGCAAGTCCTGGGTCGGCCACATGAATAGCAATCCCCGTGGGAATGAGCACTGTTTCACCCGGTGCTATGGTTAAAGCCGTGTCTATCATGGCGCGAAGATCCATGCCTGCACTGCCTGCGGTGGCGTAAGCGGGCAAAGGAAATTCTGAGCCGATACGGGAGTCGAGAATTTTTAATTCAATCGGTGTTTTCATGTATTTGTTTTTTCTTTCACTATCAACGAAAGTAATTGCCGTGCCAACGTGAGTTTGTCAGTAGCAGGCAAATCTTGACTGCCGTGCGGCCAGAAAACACGCAGGGCATTAGCATCGGCATTAAAGCCTAGGCCAGCAATGGAAACGTCGTTTGCGGCGATCATGTTCAAGTTTTTACGTTTGAGCTTATCGCGCGCATAGGCTTCTACATCATGGGTTTCGGCGGCAAATCCCACCACAAAAGGACGGTTAGGTAAGCTCGCAACCGTGGCTAAGATATCAGGATTCCTCACCAGCGCAAGTTGCATTTCTTCGGTCGATTTTTTGATCTTACAGGTAGCAATATCGCTAATGCGGTAGTCTGCAACGGCGGCGCAGCCAATAAAAATATCTTTTTTATCAACGTTATCCATAACAGCATCGAGCATATTTTGCGCCGATTCAACATCAATACGTGTCACGCCTTCTGGGGTGCTGAGATTTACGGGGCCTGAGACTAAGGTGACTGCTGCACCCATATCTGCCGCGGCTTTAGCCAGTGCAAAGCCCATTTTTCCAGAACTGTGATTTGAAATGTATCTGACGGGATCAATTGCTTCACGGGTTGGTCCGGCGGTGATCAGCACCGACTGGCCTGCAAGAGGCAGCGCAGAGACTTCTTTTGTTGCAAAAAAATCACTGGCTAGCTCGGCAATTTCTAGCGGTTCGAGCATGCGTCCTGGACCCACTTCACCACAGGCCTGACTGCCACTGGCGGGTCCCCAAAGTGTAAAACCACGTGATGCGAGGCTAGTTAAATTCGCTTGCGTAGCCAGATTGCGGTACATCTGCTGATTCATTGCGGGGCACAGGGCAATTGGCGCCTCAGTGGCAAGACACGTGGTGGTGATTAGCTCATCGGCCATGCCTGCATTAATCCGCGCCAATAGGTTTGCGGTTGCAGGGGCGATGATGACGAGATCTGCCCAACGAGCGAGTTCTATATGACCCATGGCAGCTTCTGCTGCGGGGTCGAGTAAGCTAGATGCCACTGGATGTCCAGACAACGCTTGCAGCGTCAGAGGCGTGATAAATTCCATCGCACTTTGGCTCATCACCACGCGCACATCAAAACCACGCTCTTTCAAGCGACGTACTAAATCAGCACTTTTATAGGCCGCAATACCGCCGCCAATGCCCAGCAGGACGTTTTTATTTGTCAGACTCACAGACATCATCCGAGATAGAAATAATGCTGGCAACAATATCACAAAGCGGTGAATTTTAGTGACTATCCCAGTTCAAAAAATCTCGTCCATACTCAGTAAAGTGAAAATATGTGAGATGACAGGGAGGTCACATGGGGATTAAAGATTGGCCTGAGGGCGAAGGTCCCAGAGATAAACTGTTACAAAAAGGAGCTGCGCATCTCTCCGATGCTGAATTACTGGCAGTATTGCTGCGTAACGGTTTAGCCGGATTAAACGCGGTTGACCTTGCTAGGTCGCTTATTTGCGAGTTTGGCGGCCTCAGAAACCTGCTCTGTGCCCCAAGAAATCAGGTGTGTCGACTTCCGGGCGTAGGACCTGTAAAATACGCCCAGCTTCAAGCTGCGGCCGAATTAGCGCGGCGTGTAGCGCAGGAAAATCTGCAAAGAGGTCAGGTTTTGACAAATCCCGATTTAACTCGGGACTATTTAATGCGACAATTGGCCGATCGCTCCTATGAAGTGTTCGCAGTTTTACTGCTGGATAGCCAGCATAGAGTGATTCAATTTGTCGAATTATTCCGCGGCACAATAGACTCAGCATCAGTGTATCCACGTGAAGTGGTGAGCTTAGTGCTGGAGAAAAAGGCCGCAGCAGTTATAGTTTGTCATAATCATCCGTCTGGTATTGCCGAGCCCAGTCAGGCTGACCGACGAATAACTGAGCGATTAAAAAATGCGTTAGCAACCATAGACGTATCCTTGTTGGACCATATGGTTGTAGGTGATCGAGAGATAGTTTCTTTTGCAGAACGAGGCTGGATTAATTAATCTAACACTTGATCTTCACTCTGTGATCGTGTATAAAATGCGCCCTCTTTGTGCCTCGGGCGACGGCCATACGAGGCACATTAATGCTCGAGCGTTAAAATTGTTTTTGGAGAAGATTGACATGTCAAGAGTATGCCAAGTTACTGGCAAGAAGCCGATGGTTGGTAACAACCGTTCGCATGCAAAAAACGCGACCCGTCGTCGTTTTTTACCTAACCTACAAAACCACCGTTTTTGGTTAGAAGAAGAAAAGCGTTTCGTACAGTTACGTGTATCTACTAAAGGTATCCGTCTGATCGACAAAAAAGGTATCGAAGTTGTTGTTGCTGAACTTCGTGCCCGTGGCGAGAAGGTATAATAGATCATGGCTAAAGCTAAAGGTAATCGTGAGAAGATCAAATTAGTTTCTACAGCTAAGACTGGTCACTTCTACACAACTGAAAAAAACAAGCGTAACATGCCTGAAAAAATGGAAATCAAAAAATTTGATCCAGTTATTCGTCAGCACGTTATCTACAAAGAAGCAAAAATCAAGTAATCCTTGGTTAGTGTTTCGAGAAAAGCCCCTTATTTAAGGGGCTTTTTTTTGCATTTTTTTAGTGGCTAGTCATCAAGTTGAGATAATTGCCTCGCAAACTTAAGCCGCTGAATCATCCCCTGTGAAGTTAAAAAAGTGTGAACACTTACTGAAAATATAAAATAGTGCGGTTCTAAGCACTTTAAATCATCAAATCTGCACTTTAGTGAGAATAAATTCTTTATATGTGAATTAAAATGCAATACCATACGCGAAAGTTAGCGATTCATTCCTGGTGTGTCATAGTGACGCTGCCAGCTCAAAAATGAGGTGTAAATAACGCGTGCGTACCACTGAACTGGTTGATGGATTTCGTCATTCTGCCCCCTATGTTAATGCTCACAGAGGTAAAACTTTTGTGGTCATGCTTGGCGGTGAAGCTTTGGCTCAAAATCAATTCCGCGCCATCTTAAATGATGTCGCCCTGCTGCACAGTTTAGGGATCAAAGTGGTGTTGGTATATGGCGCTAGGCCGCAGATTGATGCTGCATTAGCCGTCAACGGTATTGAACCTGCCTACCACGAAGGTGTGCGTATCACGGATGAAGACTCGCTCAAAGTGATCAAGCAAGTTGCGGGTGCACTGCAATTTGATATCACAGCGCGTTTATCCATGAGCTTAAGCAATACGCCGATGCAAGGCGCGCAAATTAACTTAGTGAGCGGCAACTTTGTGATTGCTCAACCGTTAGGCGTGGATAACGGCATCGATTTTTGTTTGAGTGGCAAGGTGCGTCGTATCGATGTGCAAGGCTTAAAACGTCAGTTAGATAATCACTGCATAGTGTTGATGGGGCCGATTGCGGCTTCTGTGACCGGTGAAAGCTTTAATTTAACCGCCGAGGAAATCGCGACCCAAGTGGCGATCAAGCTCAAAGCCGACAAGATGATCGGTTTTAGCTCACAGAACGGTATTCTCGATCGCAATGGCGACGTGATTGCCGAATTGATGCCAAACGATGCGCAAAACATCATGAGCAAGCTGGCCGAGCAAGGTTCTGCCTGCGTAGGCACTATGGCTTTTTTGAAAGCCAGTATCGATGCTTGCCGTAATGGCGTGCCGCGTTGTCACTTAGTCAGCTACCTCGAAGATGGCGCTTTGCTGCAGGAACTGTTTTCTCGCGAAGGGATAGGCACGCAAATCGTGACTGAGAGTGCCGAGCGTTTACGCTGTGCGTCAATCGCCGATATTGGCGGTGTGTTGAACCTTATCCGTCCATTGGAGGAACAAGGCATTCTGGTGCGTCGTAGTCGTGAGCAGCTTGAGATTGAAATCGAACAGTTCATGTTGATTGAACGTGATGGTTTAGTGATTGGTTGCGCTGCGCTCTATCCTTTTGAAGAGGACAATGCGGGTGAGTTTGCTTGTTTAGTGGTGCATCCCGATTATCGCGATGCCGACAGAGGGAGCTTACTGCTGAAGAACATTATCAATCAGGCTAGAAACCGTGGTTATTCACGCTTGTTTGCATTGACAACTCGGAGCATTCACTGGTTCTTAGAGCATGGTTTTGTGATTGAAGATGTTGAAGCACTGCCGCAGAAGAAAAAGCAGTTGTATAACTATCAACGCCGCTCAAAAATTCTCGCGCTCGATCTTTAAGCCGTTCTAAATCAATCCAATCAATGCCAGCCTAGTACTCATATTAGCGCTGGCATTTTTATTGACATAATATGTCTTTATTGGCAGATTAAGACTTCACTGCACGGGAGATACTGCCAATGAGTCCTCAATTTTTTGAACTCGCCCCTTTAACCCAAACCTCTATCTTCAGTTTTATCGTCTTATTGCTCGGTTTAGCGGGTATCTTGCTGATGTTATGGCTAAAAAATATGCCTAAGATAGCGAAGTCGGCGAGTTTAGGTATATTGCTGGTGGTGATGGGCGGATTTTCTTGGGTCTTCTATCAATCGAATAGCGCCGAATTAGTGTTAACCGATACAGAGCTCACTGTGGATGTTCCCTTCTATAAAGTGCAGTTATCTCGCGTGGATTTATTGCCTGCCGAGGCACGCATAGTCGATTTGCAACAAGAGGCAGATTTAACGCCGAGCTTTAAAACGAACGGCATAGGCATGCCAGGGTTTCAATTAGGCTGGTTTAAGTTGCAGGGAAAAGGCAGGGCATTTTTGGCGATAACAGATAAATCGCAGTTAGTGTTAGTGCCAACGACTAAAGGCTACAGTTTATTACTTACAGTACCGCAAGGGAGTGAGTTTTTAGCACAGTTACAGAAGTAATCATTATATGTCATCACTTCTGCCACTGTGTTTATCGGCGTGATAATGCTTACGCCGTTTTGCGTTTATAGGCCATATCTAAGGTAAAGACGAGCAGCGCACTCCAGATAAAGCCGAAGGTCACGCCTTTTTCGGCATCGAAGGGCTCATTGAACAGACTCACCGCGAGGATGAACATAATACTCGGGCCAATATATTGGAAAAAGCCGAGCATAGACAATGGAATACGTACCGCTGCCCCTGCAAAACACAGCAAAGGAATGGTAGTCACTATCCCAGCCGCCATTAACATCAGATTCAATTGCCAATCATTAGTCAGCATGCTCGCTGTGGCTGTGTCTAAGGTTGCGACGAGATAAATCAGCGCTACCGGTAATAACACTGCGGTTTCGACCAATAATCCGGCTTTAGCATCCACATTGACCTTTTTTCGCAGTAGCGCATAGAAACCAAAGGTGCCCGCGAGTGCCAGTGAGACGATGGGAATTGAGCCAAAAGAGATTAACTGGATCAATACGCCAGCGCTGGCGAGTGAAACCGCAAACCATTGCAGTTTACGCAATCTTTCGCCTAGAAATAACATACCGAGTAAGACGTTGAGTAAAGGATTGATGAAGTAACCTAGGCTGGCATCGAGCATGTGATCGTTATTTACCGCCCAGATAAATAGTAGCCAGTTTCCCGCGATTAATATGGAAGTAATGGTGAGAACCATCAACTGTTTAGGCTGTTTAAACAGTAAGCGTAAGCGAGAAAAACCGCCGATAAACTGCATAATGATCAGCATAAACACGAATGACCAAATCACTCGATGGAGCAAAATTTCGGTGGCGGAAACATGGTTGAGTAATTTGAAATATAAAGGCGCAAAACCCCACATACAGTAAGCACTGACGGCAAGTAGGATCCCTTTGCGGTATTCAAGATCTGGCATGAGACATCTTCGAAGAACAACAAGGTGGCGATTGTAGGTGTGTCTGACCGCTGACTCAAGGGATTCGCCGCGTTCTTTTCGTTACAGAATATCTCCACAAAAAATTGAATGGGCGATTAAAGTGAGTAACCATCCTGTTAATCAGGACGTTTACCTTAGTCAATCTTGAGCCCTAAGGTAGTAATACACATCTAAATTTAACCACCTAACCCACCATATAAGTCCCTGTTCCAAAAGCGATATGCGTGCCTTGCTCATTATGTAGTTCCATGCGGCATACTGAAACTCGATTACCCGCACGAATGACGCTGCCCGTCCCCGTAAAGGTGAGGCCGCGTCCCGGCCGCAGATAATCGACGCGCATATCAATCGTCCCTAAAGTTTGGAGGCGTTGTTGTAATTCTTCAATCGTCCAATCTTCACGGCTTGCGACCAGTCCTGCAAATGCGGTAAGTCCGCCGACCACATCCAGTACTGTAGCTGTGACACCGCCGTGGAGGATTTGCTGGTGGATATTGCCAATCAGCTCAGGCTTCATGTTGATCACGACTTCGACGCCATCAATGTCATAACGCTTGATATCGAGTCCGAGTAGATTATGGAAAGGGACATGTTGATCAAATACTGCTGCGACTCTTCTCAAAGCTTCGGCTTGGATTGGGCTGGTCATTTTTGGGTCCTTGTCACTGAGTGACTGCATTAGGCGTAATTGGATTTGTTATCAACACTGAGATAAACAAAGTGCGGCTTAGAGCAATTAATCTACAGTGAAGCTCACGGCTAATGCAACTCCGTCGCTAAAATGACGACACCGTTTCGGCAGTTTTTAAAGTATTTTACCCCGCGTTCGTTATTTTTGGCTTAGCCCACTAGGGTTAAAATAGCTGCAATTGTGGTGAATTGCCTCGTCTAAAGCACTTTAAATTACCGTTGAATCCTGCATTTTGAACTAGTTTGGGTATAGAATAGGCCCCCTCACTTTTGACATAGAAGATCCATGGAAAAGCTCGTACTCGACACGCATGATGATCCGCTCTCGCAACGCCTCGCGCAGGTGTTTGGTTACCGTGACTTTAGGGACGGTCAGCGGGAGGTGATAGAACGTGTCTGCGGCGGGCAAGATTGCTTAGTGATCATGCCAACGGGCGGCGGTAAGAGTCTGTGTTATCAGTTACCCGCCTTGATGATGAATGGTATCACTATTGTCGTCTCCCCATTGATTTCTTTGATGAAAGATCAAGTCGATAGCTTATTGCAAACCGGTGTTGCAGCGGCTTATCTGAATTCTTCTTTGCCGCGAGAGCAGAGCGCCGAAGTATTAAGGCAGCTGCGCCACGGTGAGTTAAAACTGCTTTATGTGTCACCAGAGCGCTTATTAAGCGCAGATTTTATTGAGCGAATGCAGTCGTTGCAGCTAGCGATGTTTGCCATCGATGAGGCGCATTGTATCAGTCAGTGGGGTCATGATTTTCGCCCTGAATATGCGGCGCTCGGCCAGTTAAAGCAACTCTTCCCCTATGTGCCCATGATGGCGCTGACCGCAACAGCAGATCAGGCGACTCGACAGAGTATTTGTGAGCGGCTCGGTATTGACCCGTTCCGTTTACTTTCAAGTTTCGATCGGCCCAATATTCGCTATACAGTCGCCGAAAAGCTTAATGCAGCTAATCAGTTACGGCATTTTTTAACGCAGCAGAATGGTACTAACGGCATTATTTATTGCAGCAGTCGCCGCCGTGTCGATGAAGTGGCTGACCGTTTATGCCTGCAAGGTTTTAATGCCAAGGCCTATCATGCAGGAATGACGCAGGAAGACCGTGGAGCAGTACAGGACAGTTTTCTTAAAGATCAAATTGATATTGTGGTTGCCACTGTGGCTTTTGGTATGGGGATTAATAAGTCGAATGTGCGCTTTGTAGTGCATTACGATATCCCGAAAAGTATCGAAGCCTATTATCAGGAAACGGGCCGAGCAGGACGTGATGGGCTCGATGCAGAAGCTTTTATGTTGTTCGATCCCGCCGATATTGGTCGGGTCAGACATTTGATTGAACAGTCTGAACCTGGGCCGCAGCAACAGGTCGAATTCCACAAACTTAATACTATGGCTGCCTTTGCCGAGGCGCAGACCTGTCGCCGCCAAGTGTTGCTGCATTACTTCGATGAGAGTGCATTAGAGCCCTGTGGTAACTGCGACATTTGCCTCGACCCGCCTAAGCGTTATAACGGCACCGAAGATGCGCAGAAGGTGTTGTCATGTATTTTCCGTTTAGGCCAGCGTTTTGGTATCAATCATTTAATTGAAGTGTTGCGCGGTTCGAAAGGCGCACCGATAGTCGATCGAGGGCATGACAAACTCACGACTTGGGGGATTGGTAAAGACAAGAGCCATGAATATTGGTTGAGTGTGATCCGTCAACTCATTCATTTGGGACTGGCGAGTCAAGATGTGACCCGCGGCTCATCTATTACCTTAAACCCATCGGCACGACCTGTGCTCAAAGGTGACGTAGCGTTAATGCTCGCCGAACCGCGTATTCAGTTAACGACCACAAAACGTAAGGCGAGTCAGTCTAAAGCACCGTTGAACTACGATCGTAAGCTGTTCGCACGACTCAAGTTACTGCGAAGAACCATAGCCGAGCAGCAGGATGTGCCGCCGTATTTAGTCTTTAACGACGCTACCCTCGCAGAAATGGCTGCCATGATGCCAACGAGCGCGGGGGAAATGCTCGCCGTCAACGGGGTTGGCGAGCGTAAACTGAGTCGTTTCGGTGACGCTTTTCTCGATGAAATTACGGCTTATTTAGCGGGAGAATAATGGTTTGAAGTATTCTCATTGATTTTAACCTTGCCCAATTGATTGATACTGGCCCGCTTAATTAAAGACTCTAAGGTATCAAACTGTTGCATCGCCGCTATACCAATATTGACCTTACTTGAACCCTGCCAAGGCTGAATGCAAGCAACTAACTGACTAACGACTCTTTTAGCGCCAGTTGCCGAGGTATGCGGTAGGATAATGACAATTTCATCCATTGAATATCGGATTAACTTATCTTGCTCCCGTAGTCTGTGTTGTAGCTCATCCTGTAAGAGAGGTATGTCAACTTGACGGATCTGACTCGCATTAAACAATAATAAAGACAGTGGGTAATTACCTTGTTTGGCACTGTTTAATGCTGATGTGACTTGTTGGAGCAGCGTTTCCGCAGGTTCATTACCTTCAATATGTGGGGCACGATTATTCTGTTTATCAATCAAATACCAAATAGCTCCACCCAATAATGCCATTGCGATTAAGAACAGTGTGCTATAGGCCCAATCGACATTTAGCTCTTGTAAGATTGAATCTTTTTCTGGTGCAGTGCTATTTGGCTCCTGCTGCAGATCTTGTTGATTTAGACGGGCCTTAAACTGCAATATTCGAGCATTATTCATCGCTTGATTGGTGAGCTCGGCCGCTCTATAACGTTTGAGTAAGAAAGAATAGGCTTGTTTAAAATCCCCTTCTTCTAAGTAGTGATCGCTCATGATCCCGTAAAACCCTTTGAGATCTGAGTATTGTTTTAGGTTTTCAGCTTGCTCAATAGCGTGATTCATGAGGATTAAAGCGGCATCTTCTTGATGCTGAGCAAAACGAATTTGGGCGAGTAGGCGAGTTGAACGCATTGTCGCTAATTGTTGATTTTGTTTTTTAAACGTATTAATCGCGATAGAAAGATATTCTTCGGCATTATCGATGCGGCCTTTATCGAGCGCGATTGAGGCCAAAATGGCATAACTGTAGGCGAGTTCAAGTGGTGAACCTAGCTCAGGTAAAAGCGCTTTAGCTTGTTGTTCGAGTTTATCACTGTAATCAAACTCTTGATTATCAAGCGCTATCCGAGCTGCATTGCGTAAAATAAAGTGTAAAACTTTCCCTTTTGCATCGGCACTTTGTATACCTAAGTTGGTGTAATACATGGCTTGGGGGAAATCATGGGTGGCATAAAGTAAATTTCCCATCGCGGCATACACATAGGCCTGTGGTGGCCAAATCCAATTTTGGGTTTGAGCATGAATATCCGGATAAATATCAATCGCGAGGCGTAAATCTTCGATAGCGGAAGAGAAGTTGTCTGTATTGGTATCGAGTTGGCCACGTAAGCGTAAGGCATCGACTAAGGCTTGTGGTTGCTGGTAACGTCGCGCTAGGTTAATGGCTGAATCAAGCAAAGGTAGGGCATTTTGAATATTGTTATAGCTAAGGTTTGCATCGGCTTGGCAAATCAAAAAGTAAGGTCGTACTTGATCTAGCTTAAGTTGTTTAGCGTTTGCTTCGCCTAATTGAGCGACGTTGATAGCGGCTTCATTTTCCCCTATTTGTAGTAGGTTTTGGCATTTCAACACACTTAATCTGAGTCGATTGATATCTGAGCTTGCACTGGTCGCAAATTGTTTTTCTAACGCTGTTATTTGAGTGAGTGCTTTACTGGGATATTGGTAGACGAGTTCAGTGAGTTCATCTAATTGGTCTATAGCACTGGCCCCAAAGGGAAACAGCCATAACAACAGGCTCAGTACCAAGACGCGAAAATCCATTTTGTGCTCCATATAAAATGTGTAAGTTCTAATATCCCTAATCACTAAGGCGGGATTATAACTTTTCTTAATCGTTTTTTGCATAAAAAACTATTTTTTTCTAAGGGGAATAAGTTAACACATCCCAGTGATTTCTGAATCCAAACAGCTGGTTAATTCTGTGGAATCGATCACTAATTTGGGGATGAAACTCACCGTTATTAGCCTTAAGACAGGTTGAATGAGTGGAACATGAAAAAATTAGGGTTGACACTATCGGCTAGGCAAGTTAAATATTAACCGTCCTCAATGATTCAAACAGAATAAATATACAGATTAAATGAATATTATTAGCCGCAAACTCGACCTCCTCCTTCTCTCTCTCGCGGTTTATACGCGGAGGTCTTAGTGTTGCACGCTCGATAAAGAGGCAAAGCATTCACAAACCCCGCACCGATGTTGCGGGGTTTTTTGTATCTGAATACGGCAAAAATTAACTAACGAACGGTGACGTTCCATGGAGAAGCGAGATGTCTAACAGAGTCATAATATTTGATACTACCTTGCGTGATGGTGAGCAGGCGTTAGCCGCAAGTTTGTCGGTCAAAGAAAAACTACAGATCGCTATGGCGCTGGAACGTCTCGGTGTGGATGTGATGGAAGTGGGTTTTCCGGTTTCTTCACCCGGTGATTTTGAGTCAGTGCAGACCATAGCGCGTACCATTAAAAATAGCCGCGTTTGTGCATTATCCCGTGCATTGGAAAAGGATATAGATGCCGCGGCGCAGGCCTTGTCAGTTGCAGATCAATTCCGTATCCATACCTTTATCTCGACCTCGACGATTCACGTTGAGAGCAAGTTGAAGCGCTCCTTCGATCAAGTGTTAGAGATGGCCGTAGGCGCGGTGAAGTATGCCCGCCGTTTTACTGATGACGTGGAGTTTTCCTGTGAGGATGCGGGGCGTACGCCCATCGATAATCTATGTCGTATGGTAGAGGCCGCCATTCGTGCGGGCGCACGCACCATTAATATTCCCGATACGGTCGGTTACACAGTGCCAAGCGAGTTTGGCACTATTATCCAAACCCTGTTTAACCGCGTGCCGAATATTGACCAAGCGGTGATCTCAGTGCATTGCCACGATGACTTAGGTTTATCTGTGGCTAACTCGATTACCGCAGTGCAGCACGGTGCGCGTCAAATTGAATGTACGATCAATGGCATAGGTGAGCGTGCGGGTAACTGTTCACTGGAAGAGATCGCGATGATTTTAGCGACGCGTAAGGGGATGTTGGGATTAGAAACGGGCATTAATGCCAAAGAAATTCACCGTACTTCTAATTTAGTCAGCCAGTTATGCAATATGCCAGTGCAGGCGAACAAGGCTATTGTCGGTGCCAATGCCTTTACCCATTCGTCGGGCATCCATCAGGATGGCATGTTAAAAGCACAAAATACCTATGAAATCATGACGCCAGAAAGCATAGGTTTGAATCGCAATAACTTGAATATGACCTCGCGCTCGGGTCGCCATGTGATCAAGCATCGCATGGAGGAAATGGGCTATAGCGAGCACGATTACAATATGGATACTCTGTATGAAGAGTTTCTAAAATTGGCAGATAAAAAAGGACAAGTATTTGATTATGATTTAGAAGCCTTAGCCTTTATGGAAGCACAGGCCGAAGAAGACAATCACTATCAATTGCAGCAATTAGTGGTGCAGTCTGACTCAACTGAAGGCGTTGCTACGGCGACTGTGCGTATCGAAGTGGGCGGCGAAATTAAAACCGAAGCCGCAACGGGTAATGGTCCTGTTGATGCTGCCTATAACGCGATTGCTCGCGCAACCGATCGTCGAATCGATATCATCAGCTACAAGCTAGGCGCTAAAGGCGTAGGTCAAAATGCCTTAGGCCAAGTGGATATTACCGCGGTTTACCACGAGCAAAACTTTCACGGCGTAGGTTTGGCAACCGATGTGGTTGAAGCCTCGGCACGCGCTTTAGTGCATGTGATGAACTTAACGTGCCGCGCAGACAAGGTTGCCGATTACAAACAAAGCATGCAAAAAAATCGAGAGCTAGGCGGCGTCTAGTCGCTAAAAGCATCCAGAGAATAGCAAGGTCGAGCATAAAGCATTTACATTTAAAGGAGTTGGCTGGCGTATGAGTTATCAAATAGCAGTATTAGCAGGGGATGGGATCGGCCCAGAAGTGATGGCAGAGGCGCGTAAAGTGTTGCGTGAGGTTGAAGCGCGTTTCGATTTGAATATCGAATACACTGAATTCGATGTTGGCGGTATTGCCATTGATAACCACGGTTGTCCCTTACCCGATGCCACGCTAAAGGGCTGTGAAGCGGCCGATGCGATCCTATTTGGTTCAGTCGGTGGCCCTAAGTGGGAAAAGTTACCGCCAAATGAACAACCTGAGCGCGGCGCGCTATTGCCACTGCGTGGTCACTTCGAACTGTTTTGTAATCTGCGCCCAGCTAAATTGCATGATGGCTTAGAACATATGTCACCGCTGCGTAGCGATATTTCCGCCCGTGGATTTGATGTCTTATGTGTACGCGAGTTAACTGGCGGCATTTATTTTGGTAAGCCAAAGGGTCGTCAAGGCGAAGGCGAAAATGAAGAAGCCTTCGATACCATGCGTTATAGCCGTCGCGAAATTAGCCGTATCGCCCGCATCGCCTTCGAAGCCGCCCGTGGTCGTCGTAAAAAAGTGACCTCAGTGGATAAAGCCAATGTGCTCGCCTGTTCAGTGTTATGGCGCCAAGTGGTTGAAGAAGTGGCGGTAGATTTCCCCGATGTCGAGCTTGAACACATCTATATCGATAACGCGACCATGCAGCTGCTGCGTCGCCCCGATGAGTTCGATGTGATGTTATGTTCTAACCTGTTCGGCGACATTTTATCCGACGAAATCGCGATGTTAACGGGCTCTATGGGCTTGTTGTCATCGGCGAGCATGAACAGCACTGGCTTTGGTTTATTCGAACCTGCGGGTGGCAGTGCGCCAGATATCGCGGGCAAAGGCATTGCAAACCCTATCGCCCAAATTCTGTCGGCGGCATTAATGCTGCGCCACAGCCTAAAGCAAGAAGAAGCCGCCTGTGCGATTGAGCGTGCCGTCAGCAAAGCGTTAAATTCTGGCTATTTAACCGGTGAACTATTGAGCACAGACAAGCGTAGCCAAGCTAAATCAACCGACGAGATGGGTGACTTTATCGCCAATGCTATAAAGGAAGGTGTGTAATGATGACTGTGCCAAAAAACTCGGTGGCAAAAACGCTGTATCAAAAAGTATGGGATGCCCACGTTGTAGCGACTCCTGAAGGTGAAGCGCCGATCATTTATGTCGACAGACATTTAGTCCATGAAGTGACTTCTCCCCAAGCATTTAGTGGCTTAAAAGTGGCGGGCCGCAAACTGCGTGCACCGGAAAAAACCTTTGCCACTATGGATCACAACACTTCGACCCGTAGCGCCAGCTTGGATGCCCTAAGCCCAATGGCGCGCACACAGGTTGAAACCCTAGCGCAAAACTGTAAAGACTTTGGCG
Source organism: Shewanella sp. SM71 (assembly GCF_025653905.1). Classification (NCBI taxonomy): domain Bacteria; kingdom Pseudomonadati; phylum Pseudomonadota; class Gammaproteobacteria; order Alteromonadales; family Shewanellaceae; genus Shewanella; species Shewanella sp. SM71. The sequence continues at coordinate 28,844 of NZ_JAKKRW010000010.1, read as the reverse complement.
TGCGTTTATACGACATTCATCATCCTAATCAAGGGATTGTGCATGTAATGGGGCCAGAGTTAGGGATTACCTTACCCGGCACTGTGATTGTCTGTGGTGATTCCCATACCGCGACCCATGGCGCCTTTGGCGCATTGGCGTTTGGCATTGGAACATCTGAAGTTGAGCACGTTTTAGCGACGCAAACTTTGCGTCAGCTAAAAGCTAAGACCATGAAGATTGAAGTGCGTGGTCATGTCACCGATGGCGTGACCGCCAAAGATATCGTACTCGCTATTATTGGCAGAATCGGCATGGATGGCGGCACGGGTTATGTGGTGGAGTTCTGTGGTGAGGCGATTGAAGCCCTGTCGATGGAAGGCCGCATGACAGTGTGCAATATGGCGATTGAGATGGGCGCTAAGGCGGGCATGGTCGCGCCGGATCAAACCACTTTCGACTATTTAGCAGGCCGCGAGTTTGCACCCAAGGGCGAAGATTGGGCAGAGGCTATCGCTTACTGGAAAGCCATTAAAACCGATGACGGCGCCGTGTTTGATGCTGTCGTTGAGTTAGATGCCGCCGATATTGCGCCACAATTGACTTGGGGTACAAACCCCGGCCAAGTCGTAGCGATCGATGGAAAAGTGCCAAATCCTATTGATGAAGCCAACCCAAGCACCCGTGCCAGCATGGAAAAGGCCTTAGAATACATTGGCCTGAGTGCGGGTACGCCTATGACAGATATCAACATCAACAAAGTATTTATCGGTTCATGTACTAACTCGCGGATTGAAGATTTACGCAGCGCCGCCGTGCATGCTAAAGGCCGTAAAGTCGCGAGTGGCGTCACCGCGATTGTAGTACCTGGTTCTGGTCAAGTGAAAGCCCAAGCCGAAGCCGAAGGCTTAGATAAAATCTTTATCAAAGCCGGGTTTGAGTGGCGTTTACCGGGTTGTTCCATGTGTTTAGCGATGAACGATGACAGATTAGAAGCGGGTGATCGCTGTGCTTCGACCAGTAATCGTAACTTCGAAGGTCGCCAAGGCCGTGGCAGTCGCACCCATTTAGTGAGCCCAGCAATGGCCGCCGCCGCTGCGGTGGCTGGGCATTTTGTCGATATTCGTAAACCTTACTAATTACCGTAAACCCAAGAGGAGAAGTTAATGCAACCTTTTACGACCCATACCGGGCTTGCGGTCATGATCGACAGCACCAATATCGATACGGATCAGATCATTCCGAAACAGTTTTTGTCTAAGGTGACGCGCGATGGTTTTGGCGTGCACTTATTTCATGACTGGCGTTATTTAGATGATGCGGGCGATGTGCCTAATCCTGAGTTTTCATTGAACCAGCCTCGTTATAAAGGCGCTTCAATTCTTTTGTCGCAGGAAAACTTTGGTTGTGGTTCAAGCCGCGAACATGCGCCTTGGGCGCTGGCAGACTTCGGTTTGCGCGCCATCATTGCACCGAGTTTTGCCGACATTTTTTACGGCAACTCAATCAATAACGGCCTATTGCCTGTGGCGTTAACCCACGCGCAGGTGCGTCAGTTGATGGATGAAGTGGCGGCAGAAGAAGGCGCGCAAATCACGGTTGATCTCACCAGCTGTAAAGTGATTGCACCGTCAGGTGCCGAGTTTAGTTTTACGCTGGCAGAGTCGGCGAGACATAAGTTACTCAATGGGTTAGATGCTATTGGGCTGACCTTGTCCCATGCTGCGCAAATCAGTCAGTACGAAACTCAAATCCAAGGTTGGCGCCGCTAAACTTTCAGCGCACATTTGTACTCGTGTTGAGTCTATATTTAAGCGCCTAGGTTAATACCTAGGCGTTTTTGTTTTGAATCTCAATATTCGCTTAATTTAATTGTTTGTATTTTAAGAAATAAATTTTCATTGTTGTTTGGGTACTAGAAAATTTTATTCTCCGCAGTGATTTATGCTGAATTTGTCGAGTTTAAATGATTTACAGGTGTTCCAAAGTTTTAATTTTTTATCTTGTTGTTTAATATTGGTATTTGTTGGGTTCTTAATTTAAATCTCACGACTGTCGTGAATGATTTTTGAGTGTTTAAAGGTTGGCTTTTGTTTGAATGGTGATGTATGTCACTAAATCTGTTTTAAAGTCGCATTTCTTTAGAGTTTCTGTCTGTTTTATCTCCTTCGGTTGCAAACATCTTCTGCATAAGTAAACTGCTGCGCATTCAATATGGAGCGTTTGCTCTATTTTGCCTGAACGCCGCAGTACTCATCTAAGTAGTACAGATAACAATAATATGATTAGAGAATAACAATGCAAAAACGTCTTCTGACTTTGGCTGTCACTGCAGCCTTGTTAAGTTCAACGACTCAACTCCATGCCGCGGGTTTTCAACTTGCGGAATACTCTGCTACAGGTTTAGGTCGCGCCTTTGCGGGTGAAGCCGCGATGGCGGATAACGCTTCGGCTCAAGGTCGAAATCCTGCAATGCTCACTTATTTAGAAGGACGCCAGTTGTCCGCGGGTGGCATTTACGTTATGCCAAACGTCGATGTGACTGGTGATGTGAGCCTTAGCTCACCGTTAATTGCTCCAAATCCTGTTGTTATGAAAGGTGGCGATGCACTAGATGTGGCCGATGACGCACTTGTGCCAAATTTTTATTATTCAAATCAGCTAAATGATCAATGGACTTGGGGCCTAGCGGTAAACTCTAATTATGGTCTAGCCACTGAATTACCCGCTACCCACGCAGCGGCTATTTTTGGTAACAAGACTTCGGTTACGACCGTTGAATTTAATCCAAACATCGCTTATCGCATTAATGATGCTGTCAGCGTTGGTGCTGGTGTACGGATCGTTTATGGTGAAGGCGAAATCGGTGCCTCATTACCAGGTTGGGTCGATGGTATCAAACCTGCTCTGCCGGCTCCTGTGCAGGCTGTGTTACCTCCAGGTGGCACTGAGCTGAAAAGCATGAAGGGTGATGATGTGGGTTATGGCTGGCAGTTAGGTGCAAGCTGGCAGATCAATCCGGCTCACCGTTTGGGTTTTGCTTATCACAGCGGCGTGCAACTGGATTTGGATGGTCATGCTTCTGGCGTCTTGTACACTGGCGGCCAAGATGTGTCCATTGAAGGTTATTTACCGCTTGAATTGCCCGCTTTTGCAGAGATAGCTTCCCATCACCAATTGACCGATAACTGGGCCATGCATGCGAGTGTGAACTGGACCGATTGGAGCGTATTCGATCAACTAGTGGCTTATTTCCCTGGTGAAGTTAAGCCTAAAGGCGGCTTGGAGTCTGATTTAGTTAAAGAAGAGCACTTCGAAGATAACTGGCGCTTCGCGCTAGGGACGACTTATCAAGTGAATAACGATTGGTTAGTGCGTGCCGGTGTTGCTTTAGATAAAACGGCGGCAAATGACGAGTGGCGCACAACCACAATTCCAGACTCTGACCGTCTGTGGTTCTCTGTGGGCGCAGGTTATCAGGCAACTAAGAACCTGAACGTTGATTTTGCTGTGACTTATATTAAAGCGACTGGCGATGCGCCAATCAATGAACAGCAAAACCTATTGAACCTCGCGACTGTTAACTTTAACGGCGAAGCAAGCGGCGATGTATGGCTTGCGGGTATCCAAATGAGCTACAAGATGTAAGTTCAGTATGTTAAAAAAGCCCTGAATCTTCAGGGCTTTTTTATGGTTATAGCATGGTGGAGTGATCTTGTTTGACGGCTTGCTTGCTGGTCACGGCGGTAAATTCCGAATATATTCACTGCATAAGTCGGTGGATCATGTTAATTCTCGCCAGCATAAAAAGGCGCGGAGAGTTCAGATAGGATAGTAGCGTGCAGAAAAAATACGTGGTGGCCTTAGATCAAGGCACGACCAGCTCAAGGGCGATAGTGTTCGATCACGACGCAAACATTGTCAGCGTGTCCCAGCGGGAATTTACCCAGTTGTACCCTAATCCGGGTTGGGTCGAGCATGATCCCATGGAGATTTGGGCAAGCCAAAGTTCAGTGTTAATTGAAGTATTGGCGCGTGCGGGTATTCACAGCGATGAAGTGGCCGCCATTGGCATTACCAATCAGAGGGAAACCACTGTTATATGGGAGAAGGCCACAGGTAAACCTATTTATAACGCGATAGTGTGGCAGTGCCGTCGCAGCGCTGAGATTTGTGAGCAACTCAAAGCTCAAGGGTTAGAAGAATATGTGCGTGAGAATACCGGTTTATTACTCGACCCTTATTTTTCAGGCACTAAGATCAAATGGATTCTAGATAATGTGCCCAATGCCCGTGAGCAAGCCGAGCGTGGTGAGTTGTTGTTCGGCACTATCGATACTTGGCTCGTGTGGAAGTTAACCGAGGGCAAGGTGCATGTCACCGATCCCACCAATGCTGCCCGCACTCTACTATTCAATATCCATAGCCTGACTTGGGATAATAAGTTACTCGAAGCCTTAGATATTCCGGCGTCTATGTTGCCAGAAGTTAAACCTTCCTGCAGCGTGTATGGTACAACACGGATTGCTGGCGAAGGCAGTGAAATCCAAGTTGCAGGAATGGCGGGCGATCAACAGGCTGCGCTTTTTGGTCAGTTATGTGTCGAGCCCGGCATGGCGAAGAATACCTACGGTACTGGTTGTTTTTTGTTGATGAATACAGGGACAAAAGCGGTGCGCTCAAACCATGGCTTATTGACTACAGTTGCCGTGGGGCCTAAGGGTGAAGTGAACTATGCCCTTGAAGGTTCAGTCTTTATGGGCGGAGCGACCATTCAATTGCTGCGAGATGAACTGGGGCTTATTCGTGATGCCAGTGATACTGAGTACTTTGCCTCTAAGGTCGCCGATACTAATGGCGTGTATCTGGTGCCCGCTTTTGTGGGACTCGGTGCGCCCTATTGGGATCCCAATGCCCGTGGTGCGCTATTTGGTCTGACACGCGGGGCGAATCGTAATCATATTATTCGGGCGGCGTTAGAATCCATCGCTTATCAGAGTAAAGATTTACTCGATGCCATGATCAAAGACAGTGGCGTTAGCCTTAAGCGTTTAAAGGTGGATGGCGGCGCGGTCGCTAATGATTTTTTGATGCAATTTCAAGCCGACATTACCGATGTCGAAGTGTTAAGACCAAGCGTTTGTGAGACAACCGCTTTGGGTGCGGCATTTTTAGCTGGGTTGGCAGTGGGCTTTTGGGAGAGTGTGATAGAGCTTGAGCACAAAGCCTGCATTGATAAGCATTTTATCCCTAATATCGATGCCCAGACTCGAGTACAGCTATACGCAGGTTGGCAGGACGCGGTGGCCAGAACTCGAACTTAAACAATACGCTTTGAGGCGGCATTGGTTTGAGATAAAACTTAATTTGAGGTATCGCATGATTCGAAATCTGGCCTGATTTCAGGCATGCTCGATAGTGCTGCTAAAAAGAGGCTAATAAAAAGGCGCTAATCCAATGGGATTGCGCCTTTTCCGTTTTATATCAGTACGGATTTATACTTCTACATCAATGATATGTTGGCTCGGTGGCTTCTTGATTTCTGCGGAATCATCGGTCACTTCAAGTACGACACCTTCTTTTAGTTTTAGCGTTTCGGTTTCATCCGATGCACGGCGTTTCTTATTTTTATTGTTATCTGATTCTTTGCGTCTTTCCCTGATTTTAGTATTACGGCTTTCTAACGCTGGAGGTAACTGCGACTGCGGTGTTTCATGGCTATCGGGGGCATTTGCGCTTGCGCTGCTGACTTGGTCAACAACCCGTTTAGGGTGAAACACGGCTTTTACTGGCTGTGCCAGCATGGCATAAATGCTATCCAATCCACTCATAACGCCTCCTTGTTATTACACCTCTTAATATGATATCGGCTGAAGTAGGTCAATATTTAGACTATACGCCGTTTAACTTGTTAAGGCGAATAAGGCGAGCCATTAGGTAGCTAGTGCGGGTATTAAGGTGAATGTATAGGGAGAAAGTGGTTCTTTTGGTGGATTTTACGTGGGATTTTTGATCTTTCTCGCAATCGCGACATTAATATTCAGCCATTAGTAAAAAGATGAACGTCTTTATTTGGAATAAAAATTTAGATTTTTATGCTGATTTCAACTCTTTTTTGACTGTCGAATAAGGATGGACGTAAGTTTGTTTTGTTGCGTTTTTGAGTTTGACGTTATTTTTCGACCCGTAAAATCCCACAAATACAGAAATAATTCCCCATTTTTTTCATCGCAAGCACCTGAAAGCAAAAGGTTGCTGAATATATCGGCGCTATTTATTCCTGTTGTTTCCTCTGTTTAGTCAATCTCTAATGGTTTTTCTTGTCAAAAGTTTGTCGCGAGGTTAAGTGCTCAACATGCGGCTAACCCGCTTGCCGACTGGATTTATAAAAGGATCCCATCCCTTGACAATGCTTGTCGACTGTCCCTAAACTTAGCAGTTGTGGGAAATAGTGGATATTTGTGGATCAAAAATCAAAGGATAGGATGAATTAGCGTGTTTCGTGGAGCCAGTGCTATCAACTTAGATACAAAGGGACGGATCGCTATTCCAGTGCGATACCGCGAACCTTTGCAGCTTGAGCACCAAGGCCGCATCGTGATTACCGTCGATATCCAATCCGCCTGTTTACTCTTGTATCCCATTCACGAATGGGAATTGATCGAAGCTAAGTTGTTGAAGCTTTCAGATACCGATAAAACCCAGAGATCTTTAAAACGCCTGTTACTCGGCTACGCCCACGAAGTGGAGCTCGACAGTAATGGGCGCATATTACTGCCGCCACCGTTAAGGCAATATGCCAATTTAGATAAGCGCATCATGCTGGTGGGGCAATTGAATAAATTTGAGCTGTGGGATGAGCAATCTTGGCTGCAGCAAATTGATGAATGTCAGGAAACGATTCGAAGTGAGGATCTCGTTAATAATGAGCGCCTCGCGGATTTTTCACTTTAACGAGTCGTGATAACTAAATAAGAAGAGAGTAATGAGTCAAGAATTTGCCCATTTATCCGTACTGCTAGCAGAAACGGTTGGCGGTTTAAACATCAAAGACGATGGCATCTATATCGATGGCACGTTCGGCCGCGGTGGTCATTCAAGACAAGTATTACAACAACTCGGTGAACATGGTCGATTGATCGCCATCGATCGTGATCCTCAAGCGATTGAAGCGGCCAAACAATTTGCTGACGATCCACGCTTTCAAATCGTGCATGGTGGCTTTGGTCAATTAGCCGATTATGTCGAAGAGCTTGGGCTTGTGGGCAAAATTGATGGCGTATTACTCGATTTAGGTGTGTCTTCACCCCAGCTAGACGATGCTGAACGCGGTTTTAGTTTTTTGCGCGATGGTCCACTCGATATGCGTATGGATAACAGTCAAGGCCAAACGGCTGCGCAATGGTTGGCTCGTGCCGAAATTGAAGATATGGCTTGGGTATTTAAAACCTATGGCGAAGAGAAAAACGCCCGCCATATTGCCCGTTGTATTGCTGCCGATCGTGAGAAAACGCCGTTTTTACGTACCAAAGATTTAGCCGATTTAATTGCGCGTATCACTAAAAATAAAGAACGTAATAAGCACCCTGCGACTCGGGTGTTTCAAGCGATCCGCATTTATATTAATAGTGAATTAGATCAAATTGATCAGGCACTTGAAGGAGCCGTCAATGTGCTCGCTCCCCAAGGACGTTTGTCGGTCATCAGTTTTCATTCTTTAGAAGATCGTATCGTGAAGCGTTTTATTCGTCGTCATAGCCAAGGCGAAAGTGTACCGCACGGTTTTCCGGTGACTGAAGATCAAATTAACAAGTCGCGTAAGTTACGTGCCGTGGGCAAGGTGATTATGCCATCCGACGAAGAAATCGAACGCAATGCCAGAGCTCGCAGCTCAGTGTTACGCATTGCCGAGCGTTTAGATTACTAAGGGGCGCACTGTGAGTAAGCCCTCGATTAATCTGCCACGGATCGTTTTACATGATTTATGGCTGCATAAATGGATCTTGTTATTAGCCTTGCTTGTGCTGAGTAATGCGGTTGCCGTGGTTTATGGCAGCCATGTTAGCCGTCAACTGACAACCCAGTGGGACCAGTTACTGCAGGAGCGAGATAGATTAGATATTGAGTGGCGCAATTTATTATTAGAAGAGCAATCGCAGACTGAGCACAGTCGTATTACGCGTATTGCCTCTAAGGAACTCAACATGAGTCGTCCGTTACCCAGCGAAGAAGTTGTGGTAAAGGTGCCGTGAGTATAGGGAAGATATGACTAGGCAAGCGAAAATCAAACGGGTAAGCAAACCGCAAAAACCTCAATTGATCCACTGGCGTTTATACGTAGTGGTCGGGTTTGTGTGTGCGTTGTTTTGCAGCCTAGTGGGACGCGCAGCTTACATTCAAATTATCGAGCCTGACAAATTACGTCACGAAAGTGACATGCGAACATTGCGGACCACTAGTCGTGAAGTGCAGCGTGGCTTGATCACCGACCGTAATGGCGACATGTTGGCCGTGAGCGTACCTGTACGAGCCGTCTGGGCCGATCCAAAACAAGTCAATGATAGTAATGGTTTTGCCGATATGCGCCGCTGGCAAGCCTTAGCAGATGTGTTGCATGAGCCCCTCGAAGATTTGTTAGAGCGAGTGCGCAGTAACCCCACCAAACGCTTCACCTACTTGAAACGCCAAATTACCCCTGCGGTTGCGGACTATATTACTCAGCTTAAATTACCCGGTGTATTTCTAAAGTCCGAATCTCGCCGCTATTATCCTGGTGGTGAAATCACAGCTCAATTAATCGGCATCACTAACATAGATGATGTTGGGATTGAAGGTGTTGAAAATGCTTATAATAGTTGGTTAACAGGTACGCCTTCCAAACAAAAAGTGCGTAAGTCACGCGATGGTCATGTCGTCGAGCGTCTCGATATAGTGCAGGAAGGCGAGAGTCCAAATGATCTCGTGCTGAGTATCGATCATAGGATCCAACAATTAGCCTATCGCGAACTAAAACGCACCACTGAGATGAACCAAGCGACTTCGGGTTCGATTGTCGTCCTCGACATTCACACGGGTGAAGTCTTGGCTATGGTGAATACGCCTTCGTATAACCCCAATGCGCGCGACAATCTGCAAACCTTCAGAATGCGTAACCGTGCTATGACAGATACCTTTGAGCCGGGTTCGACCATTAAGCCATTTGTGGTAGCCGCAGCGCTTGAAGCTGGCACAGTTAAATCGACCGATATTATTGCCACTTCACCGGGTTGGATGCGTTTAGGTGGTCGCCAAGTACGTGACCCCGCGAACTACGGCGATATGAGTTTGGCGCGTATTTTGGCTAAATCCAGTAACGTCGGCATCAGTAAATTGGCTTTGTCTATTCCGGTGCAGCAACTGCTCGGTACTTATCAATCCATGGGACTTGGCAGCTTTTCGGGAATTAACCTCACGGGTGAAAGCGCTGGCTTGATTCAAGATCGCCACCGTTGGTCAGACTTTGAACGTGCCACCTTGTCGTTTGGTTACGGCTTAACGGCAACAACACTTCAACTTGCGCGCATGTACGCCACCTTAGGCAATGGCGGTACTTTGTTCCCTGTCTCGATAATGAAACTGAAAAAGCCACCTGTCGGTGAGCGAGTCATTTCTGAAAATGTGGCCCACGATGTAATGCAAATGCTGGTCGGTGTAACGGAAAAAGGCGGCACTGGCACCTTAGCGCACATCGACGGTTATCCAGTTGCAGGTAAGTCTGGCACAAGTCGTAAGGCAGTTGCTGGTGGTTATGGTGATGATTATGTTGCTTTATTTGCGGGTGTTGCGCCTGCGAATAATCCTAGATTAGCGATAGTGGTGGTAGTGAATGAGCCTAAGGGCGATCTCTATTATGGTGGTTCAGTGGCGGGGCCTGCATTTGCCAAAGTCATGTCTGGCGCACTGCAAATGTTAAACGTTGAACCCATTACCGATAAAGAACAAGTGCAATTGGCGGGAATCGCCGCTGGGAGAGCAGAATGATGTTATTACGGGATTTGCTAGCGCCTTGGCTACATTATGCTGGCGCGCAGTCCTTCAATGATCTGACCTTAGATAGCCGCGCAATACGTAGCGGCGATGTGTTTTTGGCGCTGCCAGGACATAAGGTCGATGGCAGACAGTTTATTGAAAAAGCCTTAGATTTAGGTGCCGCAGGCGTAATAGTTCACACGGATGATGCTGACCAACATGGCAAAGTGTTGCTGGGCGATAATGCCGAGCACGGTGTGCAGATTTATTTCTTTCAGTTAAGTCGTCAGGTATCGGCAATTGCCGCCCAGCGTTATCCCTTAGCGCACAAGTCTGCCGTTATGCCATCCCTTGGGGTTATCGGTATTACTGGAACTAACGGTAAAACCTCTACGAGTCAACTCATTGCACAACTGGTGACTTCATTGGGGCGCAAAGCCGCCGTCATGGGCACCCTTGGCAATGGTCTCTGGGGCGAGCTTGTTGATAGTGGTAACACCACAGCCGATGCGATTACCTTAATGCGTCAGTTGCATGAGTTTGAAGCCCAAGGCGCGAACGTCTGCGCCATGGAAGTGTCGAGCCACGGCTTAGTGCAAGGCCGCGTCGACGCAGTACCATTTGATGTTGCCGTGTTCACTAATCTGACGCGCGATCACCTCGATTACCACGGCGATATGGAAAGCTATGCCGCCGCTAAACAAAGCCTATTTCGTTTCAGCACTTTAGGTCACGGTTTATTGAATCTCGATGATGCAGTTGGCGCGTCTTGGTTGACTGAGCTTAAGCCTGCGCCTGCGCAGATTTGGGGTTTTAGTATTGAAGGTCATCAAGGTGCGGCTTTTTATACCAAAAATGCCAAGTTTGACGATCAAGGTGTCAGTGCAACCTTAGTGTGGCCCGAGGGCGAGACTCAAATCCACTCGCCACTTCTTGGTGCCTTTAATCTCTCTAATTTACTCGCGGCGTTATCGGCCTTGTATCTGCAAGGTTTTGATATGAAAGCGTTAGCCGAGCAGGTGCAATATTTAACGCCCGTTGCAGGTCGTATGGAGCGTTTCACTACTGCGGATAACATCACCTTAGTGGTCGATTATGCCCATACACCCGATGCGATCGAACAAGCGTTAAACGCGCTACGTCGCCATTGTGCTGGTGATTTATGGTGCGTGTTTGGTTGTGGCGGCGACCGTGATAAGGGCAAGCGTCCTTTGATGGGCCAAGCTGCTGAACAGTTTGCCGACCGCATTATGGTGACCAGCGACAATGCGCGCAGTGAAGACCCCGCGCAAATTATTACCGATATTATCCAAGGGCTTGCAACACCAGAGCAGGCATTGACTCAGGTTGACCGTATCACAGCAATTAAAGAGGTTGTGGCATTGGCTAAACCTGGCGATGTGATCTTGCTGGCGGGCAAGGGCCACGAAACTTACCAAGAGGCGGCAGGTGTGCGTCATGACTATGATGAACGCGCCCTGGCACGCCAGTTATCGGAGCAATCAAGATGATCCCTCTTTCTCTCGGGACCCTAAGTCAACATTATGATGGATGTGTATTGGCACACCGGTCATTGGAGCAATCAAGATGATCCCTCTTTCACTCGAGACTCTAAGTCAACACTATGATGGATGTGTATTGGCACATCGGTCATTGGAGCAATCAAGATGATCCCACTTTCTCTCGAGGCCCTAAGTCAACACTTAGGCGTGTATCGAGTTGGTGACGACGTCACCATCCAAGATTTAAGCAGTGATAGCCGCAAAATCGGCGCTGCAACCCTGTTTGTTGCCTTAAAGGGTGAGCGCTTTGACGGCCATGATTTCGCAGCTACAGCTATTGCGAACGGCGCCGCGGCGTTAATGGTTGAGCGTGAGTTAGCTTTTGATATCCCGCAGATCATTGTGGCTGATTGTCAAAAGGCTATGGGTGCGATTGGTGCTTATGTTCGTGACCAGATCAATCCGATTTGTGTTGCTTTGACTGGCTCAAACGGCAAAACCAGCGTGAAGGAAATGATTGCGACCATTCTGTCGGCTAAGCATCAAATCCTCTATACCGCTGGCAATTTTAATAATGAGATTGGTGTGCCGCTCACTTTGCTGCGTTTAACGCCAGAGGATGAGTTTGGGATATTCGAGCTCGGCGCTAACCATAAAGGTGAAATCGATTACACCTCGGGACTCGTGCGTCCAAACGTCGCGCTGGTGAATAACGTCGGCAGCGCCCATTTAGAAGGATTTGGATCGCAAGCGGGTGTCGCACAGGCGAAGTCAGAAATTTTTAATCATCTGCAGGCCGATGGCACTGCCATCATCAATGCCGATGATGCCTTCGCTGATTTTATGAGCGTTAAGGCAAGACCTTATAAGCAACTGAGCTTCTCCCAGCAAGATGGTGCCGCTAAACGTCATATCGACGTGATAGCGACAGGCCATAAGACTAATGCGGATGGTTGCTATCGTTTTATGCTCAATTATTTAGGTGAATCTTGCCAAGTGGTATTGCCGTTGGCGGGTCGTCATCAGGTGAGTAATGCACTCGCCGCTGCAAGTGTTTGTATTGCTTTGGGATTGAGTTTGACTGAAATATCTGAAGGCTTGAGCCAATTAACGCCAGTGAAAGGACGTATGCAGCCGAGTCAATTGGGGCGCGTTCGTCTAATCGACGATAGCTATAACGCGAATCCTGTGTCCGTTGGGGCGGCAATCGCTTGGTTAAAGGAAATTTCTGAAAATCGCTGTCTGGTACTGGGAGATTTAGGAGAATTAGGCGACAATGCGCCCCTTTTACACGCTGAACTAGGGCAACAGGCCAAGCAACAGGGGATTGATGCCTTGTTTTGTACTGGAACTTTAAGTCAGCACACGAGCCAAGCTTTCGGTGCGGAGCACTATGACAGTGTGGCGACGTTAGTAGAAAAACTTATAAAGCATATAAACCAGTTGCCGGGACAGGTAACGGTTCTCGTTAAAGGTTCACGTAGCGCCGCCATGGAGCGGGTCGTGGATGGCCTAACAGTAGCCTTCGGGCGTGGGGAGTTAGTGTAAATGCTGGTATATCTGGCCGAGTATTTAACCCGTTTTCATACCGGGTTTAACGTGTTTTCCTATGTGACATTTCGAGCCATTTTAGGCTTATTGACCGCATTGGTTTTTAGCTTATGGTTTGGCCCTAAACTGATTGAACGTTTGCAGTTACTGCAAATTGGTCAGGTTGTGCGTAACGATGGTCCAGAATCACATTTTAGTAAGCGTGGCACGCCGACTATGGGTGGCTTGCTGATATTGGCCGCTATCTTCATCAGTGTGTTGCTGTGGGGCGATCTCGGTAGCCGCTATGTGTGGGTGATGTTGTTTGTGCTCGGCAGTTTCGGTTTGATCGGCTTTATCGACGATTACCGCAAAGTGGTGCGTAAAGACACTAAAGGTTTGATCGCGCGCTGGAAGTACATTCTGCAGTCTTTGGCTGCGCTGCTCATTGCTTTTTTCCTGTATGCCACGGCGGCCAATCCAGGTGAAACCCAATTAGTGGTGCCTTTCTTTAAAGACGTGATGCCGCAACTCGGCGCCGTATTTATCGTATTGGCATACTTCACGATAGTGGGTTCGAGTAATGCGGTGAACTTAACCGATGGCCTCGATGGTTTGGCGATTATGCCGACGGTAATGGTCGCGGCGGCGTTTGCGTTGATCGCTTATTTGTCGGGTCACGCTCAGTTTGCGAACTACTTACATATTCCGCATTTACCCGGTTCTGGTGAGCTTGTGATTGTCTGTACCGCCATTGTCGGTGCGGGTCTGGGCTTTTTGTGGTTCAACACTTACCCTGCGCAAGTCTTCATGGGCGATGTGGGTTCACTGTCATTAGGTGCTGCACTGGGCACGATCGCAGTGCTTGTTCGCCAAGAAATTTTGTTAGTGATTATGGGCGGCGTGTTCGTGATGGAAACCCTGTCAGTCATTCTGCAGGTGGGTTCGTACAAGTTACGCGGCCAGCGTATTTTCCGCATGGCGCCTATCCACCATCACTATGAGTTAAAAGGTTGGCCTGAACCTCGAGTGATAGTGCGTTTTTGGATTATCTCGATATTCCTCGTCTTACTTGGCTTAGCCACGTTGAAGTTAAGGTAATTGGTTATGCAAAATCAGTATTCACACATAGTGTTAGGTTTGGGGGCCACGGGCTTGTCCGTGGTGCGCTATTTGTGTGGAAAGGGCATTACGCCATTGGTGATGGACAGTCGTCGGCAGCCTCCGGGCGCCGAAACGTTAGCGACGTCTTTTCCTGATGTGAAGCTGATTTCTGGCGGATTCGATTGCCGTTATCTTGTGCAAGCGACGCAGATCATTATCAGTCCAGGCATTGCCACTTATACCCCAGAGGTGCGTGCCGCTGTGGATATGGGCATTGAGGTGATTGGCGATGTGGAGCTATTTGCCCGTGAGATTGCTGACCGTAAACCTTGTGTGATTGGCATTACTGGCTCTAACGGAAAATCGACCGTCACTACGCTGGTGGGCGAGATGGCAAGGGAAGCGGGTATTGCTGTTGCCGTCGGAGGTAATATCGGTGTGCCTGCGCTGGATTTACTGCATGAAAATGCGGACTTATTTGTGCTTGAGTTGTCGAGCTTTCAATTGGAAACCACTCACAGTCTTAAGTGTGTGGTGGCGACCTGTTTGAATATCAGCGAAGACCACATGGACAGATACAGCGACATTGATGCCTACCGCGAGGCTAAATTACGTTTATACAAACAAACCCGTGCCGTACTTTTTAATCGTGACGATAAACTGACCGTACCGCCAGAACCAATGAACCAAAACAGTTTTGGTTTAGCGGCGCCAGAAGCGGACGAATGGGGCATCAGCGACAGCAAGATTTATCACGGCAGCAGCGAAATAATGCCGATCACTGAAGTGTCGCTGATTGGCAGCCATAACCATGCCAACCTACTTGCGGCGATGGCGCTTGTGGATGTCGTGGGTGTCGATAAGCACGTTATGGCAAAAGTGGCGCGTACTTTTACTGGCTTATCCCATCGCTGTGAAGTGGTTGGTGTTAAGAATGGCGTGACCTATGTCAATGACTCTAAAGCGACAAACGTCGGTGCTACAGTCGCCGCGCTCGATGGCTTGAGTGACCACTTAGGCGATATTATTTTGATTGCTGGCGGTGACGGTAAAGGGGCTGATTTTAAGCCTTTAGCTGTGGCTTTAGCTAAAGTTACACACCTCATCACCTTAGGCCGCGATGGTAAAAAGATTGCTGCATTGAAAGACGGCTCGATAAGAGTCGACACTATGGCTGCTGCGGTAGCGAAAGCCGCTGAATTGGCAACCTCTGGTGATATCGTTTTATTATCGCCAGCCTGCGCCAGTTTAGATATGTACAGTAACTTCATGGCTCGAGGTGATGATTTTAGAAACCTCGTGGGACAACTTAATGGCGAGTGATGCAAGACAACTTAGCCTATTTGGGCGTTTGCGTTTAGCAATACCCAATTGGCAACGTGATACCGAAGTCCCGGGCGTGCAATTGTACGACCGTGCTTTGCTCGCGGCTGTGTTGTCTTTGATTAGCTTCGGCTTTGTAATGGTGATGTCAGCCTCTATGCCTGAAGCGCAAACGCTCACGGGGAACCCATTTTATTTTATGACTCGCCATGTGGGTTATTTAGTGGGTTGCTTATTCATTGCGGCATTTGTGCTAAGAGTAGAGATGCAGACTTGGCAGCGCTGGAGCCCCATGTTGTTGTTGATTGTGGGTTTGATGTTGTTAGCTGTATTGGTAGTTGGTACTACGGTAAACGGTGCGACGCGTTGGTTATCCATAGGCCCTATTCGCATCCAGGTGGCGGAAGTCGCTAAATTTGCCTTCGCCATCTATATGGCGGGTTACTTAGTGAGGCGTCATCAGGAAGTGCGCGAGAATGCTAAAGGCTTCTATAAGCCGATTGCAGTATTTGCGATTTATGCTGTGCTGATTTTGATGCAGCCCGACTTAGGTACTGTGGTGGTGCTATTTGTTGGAACGGTTGGTTTATTGTTTTTAGCCGGTGCGCGTTTACTCGATTTCTTTGCCTTGATTTTTGCGGGCGTATTGGCGTTTGTGGCCCTAGTGCTATTGGAACCGTATCGTATCCGCCGAGTGACCTCCTTTATGGATCCTTGGCAAGATCCCTTCGGTAGCGGTTACCAGTTGACTCAATCTTTGATGGCCTATGGTCGCGGCGATTGGTTTGGCCAAGGGCTAGGTAATAGTATTCAAAAATTAGAATATTTACCCGAAGCGCACACAGACTTTATCTTTGCCGTGATCGGGGAAGAATTGGGCTTTATCGGCATTATTGCCGTGTTATCTGTACTGCTATTTGTGGCGCTGAGATCGATTCGTTTAGGTAATTTGTGTTTAGCCATGGATAAGCCATTTGAAGGTTATTTAGGTTATGCCATCGGTATTTGGATTTGTTTCCAGACTGTGGTGAATGTCGGCGCGAGTATCGGCATGTTGCCAACCAAAGGGCTGACATTACCTTTTATCAGTTACGGTGGTAGTAGTTTATGGGTCATGACTGCGGCAGCGATGATGTTGCTGCGCATTGATTACGAGCGGCGTATGACATTAGTTCAGGCCGTGCAAGGGAGATTGAAGTGATGACTCCAACAGGAAAACGTATTTTAGTCATGGCGGGTGGTACGGGAGGACATGTGTTCCCGGCACTGGCGGTGGCTAAGTATTTAGCTCAACAGGGTTGGCAAGTGCGTTGGTTAGGCACGGCCGATCGTATGGAGGCGCGTTTAGTGCCCCAGTATGGATTTGATATTGATTTCATTGATATCAAAGGTGTGCGCGGTAATGGTTTGATCCGAAAACTCGCGGCGCCCTTTAAAGTGGTGCGCTCAATATTGCAGGCTAAGGCCGTGATTGCTGAGTTTAAACCCGATGTGGTCCTTGGCATGGGCGGATTCGCCAGTGGCCCAGGTGGTGTGGCGGCAAGATTAGCCGGTATTCCATTGGTACTACATGAGCAAAATGCCATCCCAGGGATGACGAACAAGTTGTTGTCGCGGATTGCGACGCAAGTGTTATGTGCCTTTAAAAATACCTTTACCACAGTGAAGGCCAAGGTTGTTGGTAATCCGATTCGCCAAGAACTGATTGCCTTAGGTGCAGAACCAAAGCCAGAGGCTGATGAAGCCTTAAAAGTATTAGTTGTCGGCGGTAGCCTTGGCGCCAAAGTCTTTAACGATCTGATGCCTGAAGCTGTCGCGATACTGAGTCAGCAGCAGTCAGTGACGGTTTGGCATCAAGTGGGAAAAGATAATCTTACGGGCGTGAAGGCGGCATATCAGCAACAAGGACAAGATGGTGGCGTGAATATCGCTGAGTTTATCGACGATATGGAAGCCGCCTATCGCTGGGCTGATGTGGTATTGTGCCGAGCTGGCGCCTTGACTGTGTCTGAGTTAGCGGCGGTGGGGCTACCGAGTATTCTGGTACCTTATCCCCATGCAGTGGATGATCATCAAACCCGTAACGCTCAAGTATTGGTTGAGGTTGGCGCAGCTTTCCTATTGCCACAGGCCATCTTGGACGTGAATAAACTGGCGAACAAATTACAGTTGCTCGCCAATGACAGAACAGAATTAGCCCGTATGGGCCAAAGAGCGAGAGACGTTGCGGTACTGGATGCGACTGAACAAGTTGCCGCAGTGTGCATCAGCCTTGCTGAGAAAGGATAAGCATGACTAAGACAGAAAGATACGCACAACTGAGAAGTATGATCCCAGAAATGCGCCGTATTAAGCGTATTCACTTCGTCGGCATTGGCGGCGCGGGCATGGGCGGGATCGCCGAAGTGTTAGTGAACGAAGGCTATCAGGTGAGTGGTTCGGATATTGCGCAAAATGCCGTGACCGACAGATTGTGTTTACTCGGTGCCAAGATCCAAATTGGTCATGCCGCTGAAAACGTGCAGCAAGTGGATGTGGTCGTCGTATCAACCGCGATTAATCTGGAAAATCCAGAAATCCTTGCCGCTAAAGAATTACGTATTCCTATTGTGCGTCGTGCTGAGATGTTAGCCGAGTTGATGCGTTATCGACATGGTGTGGCGATTGCGGGCACCCATGGTAAAACCACGACAACGAGTCTTATCGCCAGCGTTTATGGTCAAGCTGGGCGGGACCCAACCTTTGTGATTGGTGGCTTGCTTAACAGTGCCGGTACCAATGCCAGATTAGGCACCAGCCGTTATTTGATTGCCGAAGCCGATGAGAGTGATGCGAGCTTTTTGCATTTGCAGCCTATGGTCAGTGTGGTGACCAACATCGAAGCTGATCATATGGATACTTATGGCGGTGATTTTGAAAAACTGAAATCGACTTTTGTGGATTTTCTACACAACTTGCCGTTCTACGGTGTCGCTGTGGTGTGCATTGATGATGCCGTCGTGCGTGAGATTCTGCCGCGTATTGGCCGTAAACACGTGACCTATGGTTTCAGTGACGATGCGGACGTGCAAGCACTTAATTTTAGCCAGCAAGGTCATCAGTGCCGTTTTACTGTCAGACGTAAAGCTAAAGAAGATCTCGATCTGGTGTTGAATTTACCGGGCCAACATAATGTGCTCAATGCGTTAGCGGCCATTGCGGTGGCGACTGAAGATGAAATCGACGATAACGCGATTACTCAGGCTTTAGTGGAGTTCCAAGGTATAGGGCGTCGTTTCCAGCATTTAGGCAAATTCGCCACGCCGAAGGGCGAAGTCATGTTAGTGGATGATTATGGTCATCATCCCAGCGAAGTTGCGGCGACCATTAAAGCTGCGCGTGCAGGATGGCCTGATAGGCGTTTGGTCATGGCGTATCAGCCGCACAGATACACTCGTACCCGTGATTTGTATGAGGATTTTGTGGAAGTGTTATCGCAAGTGGATTGCTTATTGTTACTCGATATTTACAGTGCGGGGGAAGCGCCGATCACAGGTGCGGATGGTCGCGCATTATGTCGTTCAATTCGCTTGCGTGGTCAGCTAGATCCGATCTTTATCGCAAGCCCAGATCTGCTTGCAGAAGTGTTGCCCGATGTATTGCAGGACGGGGATTTATTACTCACCCAAGGTGCGGGTAATATTGGCGCCCTGTCGCGACAGTTAGCGTCGTCTGGATTAGGGTTTGCTGTGGTGGAGTTACCTGCGCAAGCAAGCTGATCTTTAGCGCTTGATCTGCGAGAAAAAGGAAATTTTGACCAAAGGATTTTGGTCTATATAATGGCCGGTTTTCTGTGGTTTTTAATGGGTGTCGTTAAAGGTGGGATGAAGCGTGTCTTGGAGTGATAAGAGGCGGCACTGGCGGGCAAGAATGTCACGGTTTAATTGGTATCAATGGAGCGGGGCTGGCTTTTTATTCTTCATCGTAGCCAGTTTTGTATTTGGTGGCTATCAGTTACATAAATTTTTGAATGATGCCAGCAACTTGCCGATTGAGGCCGTTGCCATCAAAGGTGAGCGGGTTTACACCACAGATAAAGATATACAAGTAGCACTACAGCATTTAATGCAGCGCAGTTTTTTTAGTGCTGACATTACCTTAGTGCAGCAGGCGTTAGAAGCTTTACCTTGGGTGTATCGCGCATCGGTAAGGCGCGAGTGGCCAGCGAAACTCAGGGTGTATTTGCAAGAGCAACAACCCGCAGCCCATTGGAATGGTGACTTGTGGTTGAACGTGCATGGAGAAGTATTCGAAGCGCCATCGCACCCAGAGCTTGAGCATTTACCGCAATTATCTGGACCAAATGATATGGGCCTTGAGGTGTTGACAGTCTATGCACAGATCAACTCCCTACTAAAGATTAATGGCTTTACCTTAGCCAGTTTGAATTTAACGCCACGACATGCGTGGCACGCGACCCTTGGAAACGGTATCGTTTTAGATTTGGGTCGAGAAGATAAAATTGCACGGATACAACGATTTATTACTGTTTATCCGGTTTTGGCGAAACAAGAGAAATCCGTTGCCAGAGTAGATTTGCGCTACGACACAGGGTTGGCCGTAGGCTGGGGCGATGCACAAACAAGAGAGCCGATAATTAATGATCAAAAACCAAGATAGAAACCTTATCGTCGGATTGGACATAGGAACCTCTAAGGTCGCAGTGATCATAGGCGAAGTTCTGCCCGATGGCGAAATTAGCATAGTCGGCCTTGGTAACCATCCCTCAAGGGGTATGGATAAAGGTGGCGTGAACGATTTAGATTCGATAGTTCGCAGTGTGCAACGTGCGCTCGATCAAGCGGAATTAATGGCGGATTGCCAAGTGTCATCGGTTTACTTGAGTATTTCGGGTAAACACATCGCCTGCCAAAATGAAAACGGCATGGTATCGATCAACGATGAAGAAGTGACACAGGAAGATGTTGATAACGTGATCCATACGGCTCGCTCGGTGAAGATCCCGACCGAACGTCGCATTTTACACGTGCTGCCGCAGGAATATGCAATCGACGTTCAAGACGGTATTCGCAGCCCAATCGGTATGTCCGGTATGCGTATGGAGGCCAAGGTACACATAGTGACCTGCGCCAATGATATGGCGAAGAATATTACTAAGAGCGTTGAGCGTTGTGGCCTTAAGGTCGACGACTTAGTGTTCTCTGGGATTGCTTCAGCCGATGCTGTGTTGACCTTCGATGAGAAAGATTTAGGTGTGTGTATCGTCGATATCGGCGGTGGCACCACGGATATCGCGGTATATACCAATGGCGCCTTGCGTCATTGTGCGGTTGTACCGGTTGCTGGTAACCAAGTGACGAACGACATTGCGAAGATTTTCCGCACGCCATCGTCACATGCTGAACAAATTAAAGTGCAGTTCGCCTGTGCGCGCAGTTCTATGGTGAGCCGCGAAGACAGTATTGAAGTGCCATCGGTAGGTGGTCGTCCATCGCGTAGCATGTCACGTCACACGCTCGCCGAAGTGGTAGAACCAAGATACCAAGAGCTGTTTGAGCTTGTGCTTAAAGAGTTGAAAGACAGTGGGTTAGAAGATCAAATCGCCGCAGGTATTGTGCTCACAGGTGGCACAGCGTCGATTCAAGGTGTGGTCGATATTGCGGAAGCGACTTTTGGCATGCCAGTTCGCGTAGCGTCACCGCTACCGATCAAAGGTTTATATGAATACGTGGACCAGTCTATTTACTCCACAGGAGTCGGACTGCTTCATTACGGCGCACGACGGGTGATCGAACGTCAGTTCGAACGTCCTGAGCGCCAAGGGGTAACTAGCGCTTGGAATCGGGTCCAAAGCTGGTTTAAGGGCGAATTTTAATTTTCATAACGCAGGCAACACGGAGATCAGACAATGTTTGAGATCATGGATACTCACTCAGACGACGCGGTGATTAAAGTCATCGGCGTTGGCGGCGGCGGCGGTAACGCTGTCGAACATATGGTCAAACACAACATTGAAGGTGTTGAGTTTATCGTTACCAATACAGACGCTCAGGCCCTGAGAAAATCAGGCGCTGGCTCAACAATTCAATTAGGACGCGATGTCACTAAAGGTCTTGGAGCAGGGGCAAACCCAGATGTGGGTCGTGCTGCTGCTGAAGAAGACCGCGAAAACATTCGCGCGGCAATCAAAGGTTCTGACATGATCTTTATCGCTGCCGGTATGGGCGGTGGTACAGGTACAGGTGCTGCACCTGTTGTGGCTCAAATCGCACGTGAAGAAGGTATTCTGACCGTTGCGGTTGTGACTAAGCCTTTCCCATTCGAAGGGAAAAAACGTATGGCTTACGCTGAGCAAGGTATTGCTGAGCTGGCTAAGCACGTGGATTCGTTAATCACGATCCCGAACGAAAAATTATTAAAAGTATTGGGCCGTGGTACTTCTTTACTCGATGCGTTCGCCGCAGCGAATAACGTGTTACTTGGGGCGGTACAAGGTATTGCCGAGCTTATCACTCGTCCTGGTCTGATTAACGTCGACTTCGCCGACGTGAAGACTGTGATGTCTGAAATGGGTAATGCCATGATGGGTACTGGCGTTGCTCGTGGTGAAGACCGTGCTGAAGAAGCGGCCGAAGCTGCTGTTGCCAGCCCATTATTAGAAGACATCGACTTAGCCGGTGCGCGTGGTGTGTTAGTTAACATTACTGCGGGTATGGACATGAGTATCGAAGAATTCGAAACGGTTGGTAACCACGTTAAGGCTTACGCCTCTGACAACGCAACTGTCGTGGTTGGTGCTGTCATCGACCCAGAAATGAGTGATGAGTTGCGTGTAACGGTTGTTGCGACTGGTATTGGTGCTGAAAAGCGTCCAGATATCCAATTGGTTTCTAAACCTGCACCTCGTCCAGAGCCTGTAGTTGTTGAACCAAAAGTCGAAGCTTATGTCGAAGAAGCTGCACATGTGAACTATGCAGCGCCAAAAGGCAACGTGTTGCCAGCGGCTCCGCAGCCAGCTCCTACGCCTGCACCATCGACAAAGCATGAATTGGATTATCTTGATATTCCAGCATTTTTGCGTAAGCAAGCCGACTAGCGAGAGCGTTTGAGTCCAGCGTAATATGTGAGGTGTTGTTCGTTTTGGGCAATACCACAACATAGCTGCATTTGTGTGACATAATAAAGTTATGTTATTATGTTGAACCAGTGCGGCTCGATTTGCCGACGCTGAGTGTACAAATATTAGGCTTTATAATTGGCATATAAACGGGTAACTGAATGATATTTCAACGAACTGTTCAGAAAATGGTGAAAACAACTGGTGTCGGATTGCATTCTGGCAACAAGGTCACTTTGAGCATTATGCCCGCGCCCGTTAATTCAGGGATCGTACTCGTGCGCACCGATTTGAGTCCTGCCGTCGCCATTCCAGCGAAGGCGGAGCAAGTTCGTGAAACCACTATGTGTACGGCACTTGTCAATGACGAAGGTATTCGTATCTCGACCATTGAGCATTTATTTGCAGCACTTGCGGGTTTAGGCATAGATAACGCTGTAATCGAAGTGGACGCGCCTGAAATTCCTATTATGGATGGCAGTGCAAGCCCATTCGTCTTCTTGTTGCAGTCTGCTGGTATTAAAGAGCAGGCCGCGCCTAAGAAGTATTTAAAGATTAAGCGCACTGTGCGCGTTGAAGATGGCGATAAATGGGCCGAGTTAAAACCGTTTAAAGGTTTTAGAGTCAATTTTAAAATTGATTTTGCGCACCCAGAAATCGCTCGTAGCCAACAGCATGTGGTGATGGACTTTTCAACTTCTGCTTTCGTGAAAGATATCAGCCGCGCCCGTACTTTTGGGTTTATGCGTGATATCGAATATTTGCGAGCCAACAACCTAGCGTTGGGCGGCAGCATGGAAAACGCTGTTGTACTTGATGAATATCGCGTCCTTAATCCCGACGGCCTGCGTTATGAGGACGAATTTGTTAAGCACAAAATTCTAGATGCGTTTGGTGATTTATATGTAGCTGGGCACGCTATTTTAGGTGAGTTCACTGCGTATAAAACTGGTCATGCGTTGAACAACCAATTGGTGCGTGCTTTACTCGCGCAACAAGATGCGTGGGAGTTGGTCAGCTTCGAAAAAGAAGCCGATGTCCCCGTCAGCTTTACCGTACCAGGTGGCGCTGTATTTGCTTAAAAAGCGGTAAGATTATTTATTACGGCTGGCCAATGAGGCCAGCCGTTTTAGTTTTTCACCCAGTGAACCGCCAATATTTTCCGCTAATGCTGCAATGTGCTCCGCTGCTGCTGGGCTTAATTCTTTATGTCCCTGTTTAGGCTTTGCGTCATACATTGCTAATCTCGGGTTGACTTTAACTTCAATTGCGGTAAGGATTGGGAGCGTTTCTGCTTGAAGCTGGGTTAATAGCTTCGGCTTTTGGAAATTAATTCGCGCAGCCCAGGCTGCCGAAGTGGTTTCAACCACAAGAACACCCTGGCGGAAATTAGCGACTTTTAGTTGCTCCGCAACAGGACCTGCAATAATCTGCTTCACATGCTGATCCAGATACATAAGTAGTTCCGCTTTCTCAGCAAGGTCGGGTAATTTTCCCGATTGATGCAGTAATTGGCTGAGATCTTGAGGGGGCTTTTTCATATGATAATAAGATGGCTGAATTAGGCTATGAGTGTAACAGTATTTATTCAAGGTCGGAATGGCGTCACACGCTGGCAGCCCAGTAAACGCTGGTTGCTACTTCCAATACTATTGTTGGCCACTGGGTCCGGTATTTATCAACACAACTCCGCTCGATTTCAAGATCAGCAAGCCAGTGTCGATAACGATCGTCTCGTGCGCGAACAGCAAAAGAAACAAGTCTTAGAGCTTAAAAGTGCTACTGAGTCTCAACTGGCTATGCTTGTGACTCATGTTGCACGTATGCAAGCCAAGATCACCCGTCTCGAAGCTTTAGGTCAACAGGTCGCTCAGCAGAATAAGTTGGATGAAGATTTTGATTTTTCATCCGAGGTTGGTGTGGGTGGTTTGAGCGAACTAGGCACTAACATCGAGCTCGGACAGCTTATCGACGATATGGATAAGTTGGCATCACGAATTGACAATAATAATGTTCAGCTTTCACTACTTGAAACAGTGTCATCTAACCACCATATAGATGATGAACGTTATATATCAGGTATCCCGCTCGATAAAGGTTGGTTATCGTCGCCCTACGGATTACGTAATGACCCTTTCAACGGTCGCAGGTCTGTGCATAAGGGGATTGATTTTACCGGTCGAGAAGGAGCTAAAGTTGTTGCGACTGCTGCAGGCGTGGTGACTTTTGCTGGAAATATGTTCGGTTATGGCGAATTGGTTGAAATCGACCATGGTAACGGTTTGCATACGCGTTATGGCCATAATAAAGCTTTGTCAGTGACTGTAGGTGATGTGGTCGCAAAAGGCGATGCTATCGCCAGTATGGGAAGCACTGGGCGCTCAACTGGGGCTCATGTGCATTATGAAGTGTTGCGCGGCGGACAGCAGATAGATCCACAAAAGTTTGTCTACCGCAAAGCAAGTTAATTGAAACATTGGCTTCTAGTTTCCATCATGGACTTGGCCTACAGAGAATAAGTGATTCAGATGTTTGGTAAATTACTGACAAAAGTATTTGGTAGTCGCAACGACCGCACCCTTAAAGGGCTTCAAAAGATCGTTATTAGCATTAACGCATTAGAAGCTGATTATGAAAAATTAACCGATGAAGCATTAAAGGCGAAAACCGCAGAGTTCCGTGAGCGTTTAGCTGCTGGAGCTTCATTAGATAGCATCATGGCTGAAGCCTTTGCTACAGTGCGTGAAGCGTCTAAGCGTGTATTTGATATGCGTCATTTCGACGTACAGTTACTCGGCGGTATGGTACTCGACAGCAACCGTATTGCTGAAATGCGTACGGGTGAAGGTAAAACCTTAACGGCAACCTTACCCGCCTACTTAAACGCATTGACAGGCAAAGGCGTCCACGTGATTACAGTGAACGATTACTTGGCACGTCGTGATGCCGAGAATAACCGCCCACTGTTTGAGTTCCTTGGTTTAACCGTAGGAATCAACGTCGCAGGCATTGGCCAACATGAGAAGAAATCTGCGTATAACGCCGATATCACTTACGGGACCAACAACGAGTTTGGTTTCGATTATCTGCGCGATAACATGGCGTTTTCACCGCAAGAACGGGTTCAACGTCCGTTGCATTACGCCCTAATCGATGAAGTGGATTCAATCTTAATCGACGAAGCGCGTACGCCGCTGATCATTTCTGGCGCTGCCGAAGATAGCTCTGAGCTATACATCAAGATCAACACCCTGATCCCTAATCTTATCCGTCAAGATAAAGAAGATACGGAAGAGTTTGTGGGTGAGGGCGACTACAGCATCGATGAAAAAGCCAAACAAGTGCATTTTACCGAACGTGGTCAAGAAAAAGTAGAAAACCTGTTGATCGAGCGCGGCATGTTAGCCGAAGGCGACTCACTCTATTCTGCAGCTAATATTTCCCTGTTACACCACGTCAACGCGGCGCTTCGTGCGCACACGCTGTTTGAACGTGATGTGGATTACATAGTACAAGACAACGAAGTCATCATAGTCGATGAACACACGGGTCGTACTATGCCAGGTCGTCGTTGGTCAGAAGGCTTACATCAAGCTGTCGAAGCCAAAGAAGGCGTACACATTCAAAACGAAAACCAAACATTAGCTTCGATCACTTTCCAGAACTACTTCCGTCAATACGAGAAGCTGGCAGGTATGACAGGTACAGCTGACACTGAAGCGTTTGAATGGATTTAGTTTATTTGACCGCCGATGAAAAATATCAAGCGATCATTAAAGACATTAAAGATTGCCGTGAACGTGGTCAGCCAGTATTGGTGGGTACAGTATCAATCGAACAGTCTGAACTGTTAGCGCGCTTAATGGTGCAGGAAAAGATCCCGCACGAAGTTTTAAATGCTAAATTCCACGAACGAGAAGCTGAAATCGTCGCGCAAGCTGGCCGTACTGGCTCTGTGACTATTGCGACGAACATGGCAGGTCGTGGTACCGATATCGTGCTTGGCGGCAACTGGAACATGGAAATCGATGAACTCGATAATCCAACAGCAGAGCAAAAAGCTAAGATCAAAGCCGATTGGCAAATTCGTCATGATGAAGTCGTTGCTGCGGGTGGTTTACATATCCTAGGCACAGAACGTCACGAATCACGCCGTATCGATAACCAGTTACGTGGTCGTGCGGGTCGTCAAGGTGACGCGGGTTCATCACGCTTCTACCTGTCGATGGAAGATAGCTTAATGCGTATCTTCGCCTCGGATCGTGTCTCTGGCATGATGAAAAAGCTGGGTATGGAAGAAGGCGAAGCGATCGAGCATCCATGGGTGTCTCGCGCAATTGAAAACGCTCAACGTAAAGTTGAAGCCCGTAACTTCGATATCCGTAAGCAATTACTCGAATTTGATGACGTCGCTAACGATCAACGCCAAGTGGTTTACGCCCAGCGCAATGAGTTGATGGATGCGGAAAGTATTGAAGATACTATCCAAAACATCCAAGACGATGTAATTGGCGCGGTAATCGATCAATATATTCCGCCGCAATCAGTAGAAGAGTTGTGGGATATCCCGGGTTTAGAGCAACGTCTACACCAAGAATTTATGCTCAAATTACCTATCCAAGAATGGTTAGATAAAGAAGACGATCTGCATGAAGAGAGTCTACGTGAGCGTATTATCACTGCTTGGGGCGATGCGTATAAGGCAAAAGAAGAAATGGTTGGCGCACAAGTGCTACGCCAGTTCGAGAAAGCCGTTATGCTGCAAACGCTCGATGGTCTGTGGAAAGAACACTTAGCGGCGATGGACCATCTGCGTCAAGGTATCCACTTACGTGGTTACGCGCAGAAGAATCCAAAGCAAGAATATAAGCGTGAGTCGTTTGAGTTATTCCAACAACTGCTGAACACCTTGAAACACGACGTCATCAGTGTGCTGTCGAAAGTACAAGTGCAAGCTCAGTCAGATGTGGAAGAAATGGAAGCGCGTCGTCGTGAAGAAGATGCCAAGATCCAGCGCGACTATCAACACGCAGCGGCAGAGTCGCTTGTTGGCGGTGATGATGAGCATGAAGCTGTCACTGCGCAAGCACCTATGATCCGTGATGGTGACAAAGTGGGTCGCAACGATCCTTGTCCTTGTGGCTCTGGTCGTAAGTACAAACAATGTCACGGCAAGTTAAGTTAATCTGCTGACAGATTAAGCCTACTGAATAAGTAGAATAAAACGTACACTAAAGGCAACTTATTTAAGTTGCCTTTTTATTTCCTCTTTAATAAGCCTAGCGCTTACTCTCGTGTCATCCGGATTACATTCTTACTCTTCTTTATATAGCTAATCGTCGTTATTCCCCATTGAACATCATTTCACTCTTATCTATAGCCACTAAAGTTAACCCGCCGCTGTAGCAAATTTAACCGTTAAAACCCATTTTGTGGATAAGTCTGAGGATAAAGTGGGGGTATTGTGTGACTAACTGAAAGTATTAAAAAAAGATCCATTTTTCTCAAAAAAGCCCTTGCGGACTTTCTCAATCTCCCTATAATGCGCATCCACTGACACGGCAGACAGCGTAACGCAAGTTAAGCAAAGAAAGCCAAGCAGTTCATCGGTTAGCGAGCTAAACGATGAGTGTTGAGAAAGTTGAAAAAACTACTTGACGCACTAACGGGAATGCGTAGAATACGCAGCCCTGACCCGCTGAAAACTCAGTGTGTGGTCAACGCTCTTTAACAATTTATCAAGCAAATCTGTGTGGACACTCACAGGTGTTGAGTTAATCGAAACTGCTTAACCTTTGGGTTGGCAGTCAAAAATTTAAATCAATGTAACAATGAGTGTTCATAGCAATATGTACAGTTTGTTTCTGCTTTTAAGTGGGAACAAAAATCAGAATTCATTGAGCCGCTGAAGTCGCAAGACGGAAGCAAAAAAACTTTAATTGAAGAGTTTGATCATGGCTCAGATTGAACGCTGGCGGCAGGCCTAACACATGCAAGTCGAGCGGCAGCRCAAGGGAGTTTACTCCTGAGGYGGCGAGCGGCGGACGGGTGAGTAATGCCTAGGGATCTGCCCAGTCGAGGGGGATAACAGTTGGAAACGACTGCTAATACCGCATACGCCCTACGGGGGAAAGGAGGGGACCTTCGGGCCTTCCGCGATTGGATGAACCTAGGTGGGATTAGCTAGTTGGTGAGGTAATGGCTCACCAAGGCGACGATCCCTAGCTGTTCTGAGAGGATGATCAGCCACACTGGGACTGAGACACGGCCCAGACTCCTAC
>NZ_JAKKRW010000009.1:0-194973 GCF_025653905.1 Shewanella sp. SM71 | reverse complement strand
CCGTGTTTATGACAAACCTGAACATAGACAAACATTCGAAGGTATTCTTTACCGCCTTAGAACAGGTATCCCTTGGCGAGATTTACCTAAAGAGTTCGGTCATTGGAGCACGGTCTTTAGACGGTTTCATTTATGGTCTAAGAAAGGCGTTCTAGCACATTTATTCAAGGCCTTAGCCAACCTTGCTGATATAGAATGGGTCTTTATTGATGGCTCGATAGTGCGGGCTCACCAGCACAGTGCAGGTGCAGCGACGCTAAGTAATGAGAGTATTGGTAAAAGTCGAGGCGGTAATTCAACCAAAATTCACTTAGCCGTCGACAGCGGAGGATTACCGATTTATTTCGAATTATCAGAAGGCCAAAAACACGATATTACACACGCCCCCAGCTTAATTGAGCACCTGAAGCAGGTTGATACCGTCATTGCAGATAAAGGTTATGACAGCGATGCTTTTCGTGAACTTATCGCMAATAAAGGCGGGAAATCTGTTATTCCAAGGCGCCGCTATAAGAATACACCTCAAGAAAGAGTCGATTGGTGCTTATATCGGTATCGACATTTAGTGGAGAATGCTTTTGGAAGAATTAAGCACTATCGAGCAATATCAACAAGATATGACAAGCTAGCAAGAAATTACGCCAGTATGGTGTCACTGGCGYTTATGTTAATGTGGCTGCCGATGTATTGCTGAACAACATTTGTACAGCAAAGATCAACAGACCCTAATATCTAACTGAACTATATCTAACTGAACTTAGGGCCTACCTCTAAGTTCGGTTTCGGTTAATGTTCATCGCTAATGGTTCATCACTCATCATTGATTGCTAGAAAATATGTTAGATACTCACTCTAACTTTTTAATAAAGTGACCTGAACAAAACAAAATCAACCGTAAATCCGCTTGCCCTCATTATTTAGCTCAACGGCATAGCATCAGAGATCGATTAACAGCTCACCCAATCTAAACAGCTTCCAGTTACCCGGCTGCATAACGCGCCACTGTTCATTCTCGGTCAATGGGCGAGTCGCAATCACAGTCACCACATCATGGGCGGTAGTTTCCTTATCAAAATCAATCACCACATCGGTATCGATAAGTTTCGCTTTACCAAACGGCGCGCGGCGAGTGATGTAACATAAGTTATTACTGCAATAGCTCATTAAATGCTCGCCATCGCTCAATATCATGTTGAACACACCTAAGGCACGGATTTGCTCGGCCAACGTTGCGACGTAATGGAACACAGCCAACATATCTTCAGGTTTAGTACCGCCAAACTTCTGGGCGACTTGTTCCAAAATCCAGCAGAAAGCAAGTTCGCTATCGGTATCGCCTACGGGTTGATAGCGCGAGACATGAAACTTGGGCAGATAGTCCGTCAATTGCCCATTGTGGGCATAGGTCCAATAACGTCCCCATAATTCGCGGGTAAAAGGATGGGTGTTCTCCAAAGACACGCAGCCGCGATTCGCTTGGCGAATATGGCTTATCACCACTTCACTTTTAATCGGGTAGGATTTGATCAATTTTGCAATATGCGATTCGCTACTCGGGCAAGCATCTTTAAAAGTACGGCTACCTTTCCCCTCGTAAAAAGTAATACCCCAGCCGTCCACGTGGGGACCGGTTACACCACCACGTTGTGCTAATCCCGTAAAACTAAACACAATATCGGTCGGCACATTGGCGCTCATCGCCAGTAACTCGCACATATTTCTCGCCTATCATCAATCAAAAAAACTACTTATTGGCATTGTAACTAGTTGATGACATTTGTGGAATGATCAAAGCTGACAAATAATTTAAACAATTGTTTGAAAAATACTTGTATTAAAATTCTCTTAGGTTTAACTTTTATGCGACACAGGTCTGACCACAAACTATAATTGTGATCGCAATCAATAAAACACTCTATGACCTGTGGTTGGCACTCGGTCATATTTAAGGAGAATTACAGTGACTACCCTACTTTGGATCATCGCCATGATCTTAGTGCTAGGAGCCCTAGCTTACCTTCGGGTATCTTTGCTCACTGCCACTATTACAGCCGCTGTTGTGATGACAGCAGGATGGACACTCGATGTTGTCGGCCCTATCTCTTGGATCGTTTTCCTCGTGATCGCGCTGCCGTTAAATATCAGTGCATTTAGACAAAATGTGATCAGTCGTCCACTGATGAAGGTATATCGCGGCATCATGCCGGAAATGTCTTCAACAGAGAAAGAAGCGATTGAAGCCGGCACCACTTGGTGGGAAGCCGATCTGTTTGCGGGTAACCCGAACTGGAAAAAACTCCATAACTACCCAGTTGCGCGTTTAAGTGCAGACGAACAGGCCTTCCTCGATGGCCCTGTTGAAGAAGTGTGCCGCATGGTGAATCAACACCAAGTGTCACATCAACTTGCCGATCTGCCTGCTGACGTATGGCAATATCTGAAAGATCACGGTTTCTTCGCCATGATCATTAAGAAAAAATACGGCGGTTTAGAATATTCAGCTTATGCCCAATCTCGCGTGTTACAAAAACTGGCGGGGTTAAGCAGTGAATTGGCTTCAACTGTTGGCGTACCTAACTCTTTAGGCCCCGGAGAGCTGCTGCAACATTACGGCACGCCAGAGCAACAAAACCATTATTTACCGCGTTTAGCCAAAGGCTTAGAAGTCCCCTGTTTTGCACTGACCAGCCCAGAAGCTGGTAGCGATGCAGGCTCGATTCCTGACTTTGGTATCGTGTGTAAAGGCCAATGGGAAGGTGAAGAAGTTCTGGGGATGAAGCTGACCTGGAACAAGCGTTACATCACTTTAGCGCCTGTCGCGACAGTATTAGGCTTAGCCTTTAAACTGCGCGATCCAGAGCATCTCCTTGGCGATAAAGAAGAACTCGGCATTACTTGTGCTTTGATCCCTACCGATGTGGAAGGAGTAGAAACGGGTCGTCGTCACTTCCCGCTCAACTGCATGTTCCAAAACGGTCCGACTCGCGGCAACGAAGTATTCGTGCCATTAAGCTTCATCATTGGCGGCCCGAAAATGGCGGGTCAAGGCTGGCGCATGCTGGTGGAATGTTTATCAGTGGGTCGTGGTATCACGCTGCCATCAAACTCAGCGGGTGGCGTGAAAACCGCTGCGCTGGCAACAGGGGCTTATGCTCGCATTCGTCGCCAGTTCAAATTACCTATCGGCAAGCTTGAAGGTATCGAAGAGCCAATGGCACGCATCGGCGGTAACGCCTATCTGATGGATGCTGTGACAACTTTGACCACTACAGGTATCGACTTAGGTGAAAAACCGTCGGTTATCTCTGCGATTGTGAAATATCACCTGACAGACAGAATGCAGAAATGCGTTATCGATGCCATGGATATTCACGGTGGTAAAGGTGTGTGTCTTGGCCCCAATAACTATTTAGGCCGTGGCTACCAAGCTGCGCCTATCGCAATTACTGTTGAAGGTGCAAACATCCTTACCCGTTCTATGATCATCTACGGCCAAGGCGCAATTCGTTGCCATCCGTATGTACTCGCAGAAATGGAGTCTGCGTTTGATACTGAATCGGGTCAAGGTTTAGCTAACTTCGATGCGGCTATCTTTGGTCACATTGGTTTCGCGACCAGTAACTTCATCCGTAGCTTCTGGTTAGGTCTGACATCAAGCCGTTTCTCTAACGCGCCTTATTCAGATAAAACCAAACGTTATTATCAACAGATGAACCGTTTCAGTGCCAACCTTGCCTTGCTCTCTGACTTAGCCATGGCAACCTTGGGTGGTAACCTTAAACGTAAAGAACGTATCTCTGCCCGTTTAGGTGACTTACTGAGCCAACTGTATCTGGCATCAGCCACGCTGAAACGCTATGAAGATGAAGGCCGTCAAACCGACGACTTGCCATTAGTACAATGGGCAGTTGAAGATGCGCTGTACAAGCTGCAAGCTTCTTTAGACGATTTACTGGATAACTTCCCTATGGGCCTTGGCGGCGCATTACGTGTGGTGATGTTCCCATTCGGTCGTCCACTGAAACGCCCAAGCGATGTGTTAGATCATAAAGTTGCTAAGATCATGCAAACACCGTGTGAAAGCCGTAACCGTTTAGGTAAAGGCCAGTTCTGGACTAACTCTGAGCACAATGCTGTGGGTATCCAAGAACAAACACTACTCGACATCATCGCGTCTGAACTGCTGCACGACAAAGTCTGTAAAGCGAGCGGTAAACGTCTACCATTTATGTGGTTAGATAAAGTTGCCGCAGAAGGTAAAGCCTTAGGTGTGTTAAGCGATGCCGAAGTGCAATTACTGGAAAGAGCCGAAATTGGTCGGATGAAATCAATCAACG
Source organism: Shewanella sp. SM71 (assembly GCF_025653905.1). Classification (NCBI taxonomy): domain Bacteria; kingdom Pseudomonadati; phylum Pseudomonadota; class Gammaproteobacteria; order Alteromonadales; family Shewanellaceae; genus Shewanella; species Shewanella sp. SM71. Next base: position 190,636 of record NZ_JAKKRW010000009.1, on the reverse strand, counting down.
TTGATGACTTTGACCCAGCAGAACTGCGTCCAGAAGTGGTTTCAACCACTTCACAGGAACGTGCTGCGTAATCCACTCAGTAAGATTTAAACCACAAAAAGGAGGCTAATAAGCCTCCTTTTTTAATGCCTATAACCAATCCACGACTCAAGTCATTAAGCAGCTTTAAATGAGCAGCCTAGGTTAATTCTTTACTAAGGTCTCATCTACAGCTTGTAGTGGATCAGCGGTATTATCTTCAGTAGCCACCTCAGCTTGAGCCTTTTCAAGCTTTAATCGCTCGGCCTCCTCTTCCGCTTTTGCCTTTGCTAAAGCAGATTCTGCCGCTTTTTCTTGGGCTTCCCGCTCTGCAATTGCTTGCTGCACTTTGGCTTCTTCTAAGGCTTCAATTGGCAATAAACTGATAAGCTCAATGCCATTAGGAAATACGGTATCATTACCCGAAACAACGACGACCTTACCTTCTTTCGTCAGGTAAACCAGTGATATTGCCGTCTCACCGTAACGCTTACGAAAATGTTCAAAGCTGAAGTTTTCGGTTAAATTCGTTACTTTCAGTTGAGCGCCTTTCGCCATTAGGCTGGCTATCTTGGCATAAGACACTGCATCACCAAACAAACATAAACGTTGCTTATAACTTTCAGAGAGCTGGTGGCGCGCACTGCCTACTTCGGTATTATTAAGACCAAAAACTTTTTTAGCACCAAAAAAGTCTTGGAAATGAAAGCTCACTAACGGGTTTAACTGTCGGTAAGGTGAAATAATCAACACGCGGCCAATTCCAGTTAAATCCATATAGGTTTCAGCATGTTCCGATACGGGATTACCAAAATACACTGGGATATTATCCATACGCGCGAGCCTAATGTTGTCCCAGTTATTATCAGCCAGTAGCACTTTGACATCTTTGGCTTTTAAAATTTTCGCTAACTCTCTGGAAAATTTTGAGGCACCAAAGATCAATAAACCTTGGGCAGAATCGGCTTTAACTCCAAGAAATCGTGCCCAACGTCCCGCTGTTAAACTTTGGACCACCACAGTGCCGATAATAATTAAGAACACTAAGGGCACAATTGCATCTGCGCCCTGCACATTGTTGGCTTCTAACTTGATTGCAAATAACGAAGATACCGCCGCGGCCACAATACCTCGAGGGGCAATCCAGCATAAAAACCACTTATCCGCTTTCGACAGAGATGTGCCGATACCAGAAACCCAAATACTCAGCGGTCGTGCCAATAACATGGTCACCGCTAAAACACCCAGTCCACCCCAACCTAAGCCGAGCATGGCGTTAGAATCTAATCGCGCCGCCAGTAAAATAAACAGTGCAGAAATCAACAGTACAGTTAATGTTTCTTTAAATTCAAGGATTTCAGCAATATCCACACCACGCATATTCGCAAGCCAAATGCCCATAACCGTCACAGTCAATAAGCCCGATTCTTCTTGTAATAGGTTCGAGCCGACAAAGATACCCAGCATTAAGGTCAAAACGGCGGTATTACGCAGATAGTGTGGCAATAGGTTGTGTCTTAAGATTTGTCCCGTTAGATAACCCGCCACTGCGCCAAGTCCTAATCCGAGGAACAACATAGAGCCTAAGGCATAAAGCACATGTGTCGTTTGATCGCTGGCAACGGTTATGTATTCAAAGACTAACACTGCGAGCAGCGCGCCTATTGGGTCAATCACTATGCCTTCCCAACGCAATATACTCGCTAGCTGGGATTTAGGACGCACACTTCTGAGCATTGGCACGATAACCGTAGGCCCAGTCACTACCACTAGCGCCCCAAAGAGCAATGCAATTTCCCAACTAAAATCCAGTAAATAAAAGGTGGCCGTACTGATACAGGCCCAAGTAATCACGGTACCGATAGTCACAAGATGCGTCACCATACGACCATGATCTTTGATTTCTTTGAAGTTAAGAGTCAAAGCCCCTTCAAATAAAATCACGGCGACCCCGAGGGAAATTATCGGAAAAAGCAAATCACCAAAAATCGCATCAGGATTGAGGAATCCAAGCCCAGGGCCTAAAGTGAGCCCACATAGCAACAAGGGTAAAATCGCTGGTAACCGCAGTTTCCAGCCAAGCCATTGACAAAATAACGATAGCACTCCAATTAGCGCTAGCATGCCAGTAATGTGTTCAACCATATAAATCCTTTAGATAACTGAGCTAAATACTAATGAGCTTAGCTTTAATGACGCAGATGACAACAGCATGAACAGTAAGCTGAAATTATCTATTCGATATATCCACTGTTAAATATGACTCTTCCCTCATCACCTATGGAGAAAAAATCAAGAAAACGGAGCAATCTAGCGACATCAAGTAAAATAAGCTGTAGTACAAATCCGAAAACATCAGATTTACCTTAAATAGGGATTTAAACTTAAAATAGAAAAACAAAAAAGCCTTATCTTTCGACAAGGCTTTAATCATTTGATGAAGCGAAGACATTGATCAGCAATACACGCTGGTGACTTTCGATAATACGCTAGCTCAAACTTTTATCGTTATTAGGTGTCAACTATAACGATGAGCTAATGTCTAACAACTAAAATGCGTGTGGGCCTACTCACTTGATAGACACAACCACACTTATACATATTTACCGAATCCAAATAATAACGCAGGGGATAAATCCCCTGCTTAACACCATTAATCCCTACGGCTACCGTAGTAATCGTGCAGTTCGTTTTCCCATTCAACATCTTTCATATTGGGCCAATGGCCTTTGTCAAACCCCGGCGCCGTTTTGAGTCGCTCTAATGATATGTCCATGACAAAACATTTTTGCTCATGATTAAGTGTCAGCATCTTCCAAGGCACCGCAAACAGCTTTTCTCCAAAACCAAAATAAGTACTGAACGACAGTACCGCATACCCGACGTGGCCCGTTTCCACTTCAAGCATAATTTCTTTGATATCCCCTAAGGTTTCACCAGAATTATTAACAACATTATTGCCGATCAGTGTTTCAGCGCCCATCAGATATGGGCCGGGTCCTTGTGCCAATGATGGAGAAGCGAACTGTGGATTGTTGTAAATGCCGTAAACATCGCGATCATGATAATTCATTTTGTTGACCTCTTTATTAGCGCAGCCCATGAAACTGGACAACGGAATAAGTGAAATACCAAACGTTGGTTTCGAATTGAACATGTCCGTCATTGGACATAAGTTAGAGTATGCATCTCTTCAATCACTCGCTCTGTTCGGCATACCGCTTATCAGTTAATGCGAATATAAACACATCGACTCGTCAGATCCCTGTAAGTGCGCCACCGTACCGACATCCCATTTGCTACGGCACAGACTCATGTTACCCAGTGCAAAATTGCCCCGGCATCAGGAAGATTAGCCATGTCAATTGCGACTATTTTATTGATTATTTTAATTTTGTTATTTCTCGGCATGCTCCCCACTTGGCCCCATAGCCGAAACTGGGGTTATCGTCCAGGTGGCCTTATAGGCATAGTGCTACTGGTACTGATCATATTGCTGTTAACGGGACGCGTTAGCTAATCCCCCATTTTTACTCTTTATCAAAAAGGATAATCTGATGAGAACAATTAAAATGTTAAGTATCTTCCTGCTGGCTCTAGGCTTAGTCGCCGTGGCCAGTTGCAGTTCTGCATACAACAAAGAAGGTACTGGCGAGTATTTAGATGACAGTGTGGTCACCACCAAAGTGAAAGCTGCCATTTTAGGTGATAAAAACTTAAGTGTGGCCGAGATTAATGTTGAAACCTTTAAAGGCGTGGTCCAGCTCAGCGGGTTTGTTAAATCGCGAGAAGATATCAATACTGCGGTAAAACTAACAAGCAAAGTCCCCGGCGTTATTTCAGTCAAAAACGATATGCAACTGAAATCTGGCGCACCTTCACCGCAACTAAAAAACTAGTCATTTAATCTCCATCATTCCGCAGCCCCGTTCTGATGCTGCGGCCCTTCTTTTTGCAGCAGATTTTCTGGTGCCAAGTCAATGCCACCACAGGTTGAACCGCTATGCCCACTCAACACCAAGACACATTAGCCCCACAAATTCAGAACAGATTAATCCGTCATCTGCCAGTGGTGGAACAAGCAGATTTATTATCGCAAGCTGAATTAGTCCAACTTAACTTTGCCGACTTACTGTGCAAGCCTGGCGAGTCATATCAATATGTCTATTTTCCCTTAACGGCTTTTATTTCTTTGATTGCTAAACTCCCCAAACATCCGGCATTGGAAATGGGTTTGATTGGTTACGAAGGTATGCTTGGAGCGACGACTTTGCTGGGCACTCGGCAAGTGCCTTCCGAGGCGATCATCCAAGGTTCTGGTCAAGCTTGGCGGCTCCCCATTGAAACCTTTGAAGGCTTACTCGCTCAAAATACCAATCTGAAGCAAATAGTAGAGACTTATCTATACACCTTGTTATGCCAATTATCACAAAATGCAGTCTGTGCCCATTTTCACTCCATTGAGTCTCGGCTAGCACGTTGGTTGCTAATGAGTCACGACCGAATTCAGACTGATGAGTTATATCTAACTCATCAATTTTTAGCCGACATGCTGGGTGTTAGGCGAAGCAGTATTACCGAGGCCGCAGGCAATTTACAGACCCGAGGTAGCATTTCATATAATCGTGGGCGATTACATATTCTTGATCGACAAGTTCTACTTGCCCGTTGCTGCAGTTGCTATCACTCAATGCGCACTTAAGTGCATATTGTCCGCTCAACGATTCAAAAAACCTGCCATTATGTTCGCTACCGTACATAGCATAGGTGTTTCTCGCTGTAATCTGAGTTAGCGACATCACCAAACAAGGACACGCTATCATAATGGACACACTAAAACTGAAATCTGTATCAGAGCGCCCGCCACCGGAAACTCACTTACCGCCAGAATCCAATCGGTTGTTATGTGAATTGCCAGAGGAAGTCAAACAACGTATTTTCCCGCATCTGGAGCTGGTTCCATTAGAACTCGGACAAGTGGTCTGTGAAGCAGGCTCAAAGCAGCGTTATGTGTATTTCCCGCTGGACTCGATTATTTCGCTACTATATGTGATGGAAAATGGGGCATCCGCTGAAATTGCTGTCGTTGGCAATGATGGTATGGTCGGCGTTGCACTGTTTATGGGAGGAGAAAGCACCACGAGTCGCGCTGTGGTGCAAAGTGCTGGCGTTGCCTATCGCTTGTTTGGTCAGCGGCTTAAAGACGAATTTAACCGTCATGGCGCCCTGCTCCATCTGTTACTACGTTACAGTCAGGTGCTACTGACCCAAATGGCCCAGACCGCGGTTTGCAATCGACACCATAGTATTGAACAGCAACTGTGTCGTTGGTTACTGCTTTCGATAGATAGACTGCCCGATGATCGCGTGTTAATGACACAAGAATTGATTGCCAATATGCTCGGCGTACGCCGTGAAGGTGTCACCGATGCGGCAGGAAAACTGCAACGCATGGGGGTAATCAATTACAGTCGTGGGAATATTGAAGTGGTCGATCGCGCGTTACTAGAACAAACCTGTTGTGAATGTTACGCAGTCGTTAAGCAGGAATCAGAACGGCTGATGCCACCTCAACAAGCGCAGCAAACATAAACGTACTGTGGATAAAAATACACATAACGGATGGCTAGACCACTCGTACAACAGCCATTCTATCGTTATCCCATATGCCACTTCAGTACTAAACCCACACTGGTACTGCAGAGCATAAACAAAACAGGCAGTCATCAACCCTACACGCCAACATGGCGCAAACTGATGCAGCCTAATATCCAACACATTACCTTTGTAATCAATGCATTATTATTGATTATATCGGCCCGCCCAGCAAACAAAAAACGTGCCGAGCGGCCAATATTGCCATCACTAATCCCATGCGCGCTAACGCACAGACGTTCAATATTTAGCAGGTCATGCTGAATGTACGGTTCATGCACTCTTGCACTACACCGGGTTACTTGAGGTTTATATGAAAAAATTCAAAGAACAACATAAATCCGTCGATAACGATGCACAGAATTCCAACACCAACAAAGCCAATCCTCCCGTCGTAGCCCGCAACCGTCAGATGATCAAAGCCACAGTTGCGGATAAAGCTAAACAAGACGTGGATACCAGTAAAAGCACAAAAAATAAGCGAGGTTGAAGAACTTAAATCAAACGACAAGGAAGATAACTGGACTGAAAAAGAGCCAAATCATCACTCGTTAGACTAGGACGTGACGAACAAACAGGGAAAAGTTTCATTGATTAAGTGCAAAAACTAAACCATGCAGTAACACACTGCGTTTAGCTCAAGCCGATGCAACCCTTACTGTGTCGGCCCTCTTTAACTCAGAGGAGTAGATCATGAATTTCCGTGGCGTCAAATTACTCACTCATACCAACTGGCTCAAAAATGAGGCTATTCACCAGCATATTTAACTGTGCATGGTGGAATAACAAACCTAAAGACCACACTCTGGACACTGTTTCCGAGAAAGGAATTTCAAATGAACATCAATAAAAATCAACAACCACAGCAATATCCAATCAGTCTACAGCGAGCCAAGCACTTCTTATTGGCAGGTTGTATTGCAACAGCGCTCGTGGGCTGCAGTTCAACGCCATTGACTAAGACCGCAGAAATGGAACGGGCTGAACACACCATTGCCCGCGCAGAGCAAGCAAGAGTCGGCCAATATGCCTCAAATGAACTGGCACAGGCCAGACTTAAACTTCAATCTGCAAGCAGCGCATTACTCAATATGGACACTGTCAGCGCCGATCGTTACGCCATAGAGGCGAGCCTTGAGGCCGAATTGGCCCAAGCTCGCGCTGAGCTGGCACAAGCCAATAGCGTCAATAATGAAATGAAAAACAATATCAGCATTCTGCAGCAAGAAATGTTACGCCGTTCAGGAGGAATTCAGTAATGAAAAAAACTATCGCTTCGTCGGGTCTGCCTTTACGTTTTAGCCGCCATCTACTGGCATATAGCCTAATCCTAAGCACAGTAGCAGCTTGTAGCAGTACGCCTAAAATAGCTGAAGGCATCGGTGATATCCGTACAGAACTTAATAAACTGCAAGCGAATAATGAACTGGCAATTTTAGCCCCTGCTGCCATTAAACAAGCTGAAGAAGCCGTTCGCGCTGCTGAACAACCGGTAAAAGATGAGCAACAATCACAGCACCTCGTGTTTGTTGCTGATAAGAAAGTCAATATTGCCTTAGCTCAAGCGCAGAGCCGCTTTGCCGAGGATCAACACAAAGTCCTCGCTAAAAAACGCGATGACGCCAGATTGGATGCTCGCACCACAGAGGCCAATCAAGCCCATCAAGATGCGCGCCTAGCCCGTGCTGATGCTGCAGATGCGCGTCAGGAAACGACCGAACTGCAAGCCCAGCTCACATTGCTGAATGCCCGTCAGTCAGAACGTGGTTGGGTCGTAACCTTAGGTGATGTTTTATTTGACACTGCCAAAGCGGATCTTAAGTCATCGACCAGTCAACATCTAACCAACCTAGCGAACTTTCTGAACAAGTATCCCGCGCGTGGTGCCATGATTGAAGGGTATACAGATAGCGTAGGCAGTGAACAATACAATCTGGGTTTATCGCAGCAAAGAGCTGATAGTGTTAGCCATTTTTTACAGGGAAAAGGGGTCCAATCCAATCGGCTCAGCAGCCTAGGTAAAGGTGAAAGCTCACCTGTTGCCAATAATGAGTCCGCCAGTGGCCGCCAGCAAAACCGTCGGGTTGAAGTCATCCTCACCGACACCGCACAGGCTCCACAGTAGCTATCACTTAATCATATTAAGATTTCAGCGTGATCCTTGCTGACATTTGAATCGAGTCTCATCGCTAATAAGATGAACAGCGCAGAAATTAAGGAGATCAGTAAAAAGCAAAAAGCCCCATCTTTCGATGGGGCTTTTGCAATTTGGCGGAGCGGACGGGACTCGAACCCGCGACCCCCGGCGTGACAGGCCGGTATTCTAACCAACTGAACTACCGCTCCAAATTCTTCCATATCCAAATATTTGACAGGTATCTAACCCACTAACCCCAGCGTGACAGGCCGCTGATGTTAAAACGATAGTCTAACCAACTGAACTACCGCTCCAAATTTTTCCATATACAAGTATTTGACAGGTATCTAACCCGCTAACTCCAACGTGACAGGCCGCTGATGTTAAAACAGAACGATAATTCGACACACTTATCAAGGCTCTGCTTAAGATGCGAAGAATAATACGGTTGAGCCCTGCAGGCGTCAACCGTTTTTTTACTTCGATTTATCATTTGATTAAAAAAAAGCCAAATCAATTGCAGACCTTGATTTATATCCCAAATATCGCTGCAACGTTCCAGTTCAAAGTCATAAATCAAACACATTAAGCAACGCTTGGCTAACGGTCTTTATCTGTTTCATCTGGCATTGTAAGATCGATTTCATCTAATGAAGGCGCTGCGGGTGAATTTGCAGATGCTTCATTTAATAAACGTAACTCCGCGGCAGCTAAGGCCTGCGCCAAACTTTGGCGCTTACGCCACACAATTAATCCCACCACGCCTAAGACTAATAAGATAGCGTTGACTGTAATGATCCAGAACATTGCATCTTTCTTCGCAAGCTCTTCTTCCTCTGCCGCTTTTTGTGCAGCAACAGCAGCCAACTCTTCAGCACTTGGTGGTGGTTCTGGTGGTTGAATTAAGTTAAAGAAAAGCTCAGGTAAATCCAGCACGATTTCACGACCAGTGACAGTCGTCGTCGCCACAAAACCTTTAATTCGATAACTACCAAACTCTGTCACTGTAGGTAAATCTAATTCAGAGTCAGGCTCAGTGAGACCATTAACAACCAAAGGCAGTTGCAAGCCAGCAGGGCCGACTAACTCAAAGGAAAAATGCGTCTCAGCCAGCTGCAACACTGTCTTATCCACGTGTAACATGACTTTCCATTGCCCTGTTAGCGGATCGTCAGGGGTAATGACTTCTAGATTAATTGGCCGAGGTGACAATTTAAACGGGAATGAAACCTGCCGTTCAAACACATTATTACGTGCCTGCACGACAAACTCATACTCACCCCAAGGCTGCTTTATATTGATATTGCTGGTAAATACACCATCGTCGGGTTTTTCATCGTAATCTTCACCATTGTCTTTATAGGAACCAACAATAATGTCACCCGCGGCAAAGTTTTCATCGCCCGCCTTATGTTTACTCACAAAATGTGCCGTCCATTCGACTAAATAATCTAACCCAGGCATACGCACACGCTGCTCGTCACCCATTAACTGCGCGACAATTTTAACTTGTTCACCTTGGAAGATTGGCTGTGGTAAAGGCTGAACTTCGATTTCGAGTTTAGAGAGCTTCTTAAGGGTTGAACCAGAGACGACCTTGCCCACCAACTGCCAAGGTCCGGGTTGTGGTGACTCAATGTAAATAATATCGCCCGTTATACCATCAACCCACTTAACGGTTTCTGGATGACGATTGGCGTACCATTTACTGCCATCGGGTAACACTATGACCACGGGCGCAGAGCCATATTCACGCTCCACTAATAAGATCATGTTATCGACCATATGATCAATACGAAAACGGTTTTTAAGCTCGGAAGCCGTCTCCAATCCTACAATCGGTGCAGCCTTAGGTGGCTTGACGACTTTTTTGGCGGGATCTAGGTCAGCGGCAAATACACTCGCCACACTAAATAACAGCGTAGTGGCAAGCAGGCAAAAAGCTAAAATGGGTTTATGGCGCGACATCGGCATAGTAATTCTTCTATCCTCTCCAGAGGCATTTACCTGATTTTGCGACTAAATCAAGGCGTTGTTCATGCATTGTCAGTTCATCGGCCGATGCGCCAATCACTTTAAGATTAAGTGATTGCGGATCAAAACGTTGAATCCCCCCCGCTTCCTGCCCCGCTTCTTCGTTAGACAAATTAAACTTTGTCTGTCCGCCAGTCATGATCAGATAAACATCAGCGAGGATCTCGGCATCGAGTAATGCGCCGTGGTACTCGCGGCGAGAGGTATCGACGCCGTAACGCTTACAGAGCGCGTCGAGATTGTTTTTCTGACCGGGATGTAAAAACTTAGCAATCTCTAAGGTATCGAGGATCTGACAAATATCAGCGGTTTTCGGACCACGCGGCTGCAGCAGTGAAAACTCATGATCCATGAAGTTCACGTCGAAGCTCGCGTTATGGGCGACGATTTCAGCACCGTCGATAAAGTTGATAAACTCTTGAGCAACTTGATGAAAACGCGGCTCTTTGGAAACGCGTTCATCGGTAATACCGTGAACGGCGATGGCTTCGGGATCGATTGCTTGACCTGGATTGATATATTGGTGGTAATAACGTCCCGTCAAACGACGGTTCACCACTTCCACACAACCTATCTCGATGATCCTATGGCCTAAATAGATGGCGCCGCTGCCTTGGTTCATACCTGTGGTTTCGGTATCTAAAATAACCTGACGGCTAGCATTAGAGATAATATTCATGTTTTTATGCGCTTCTTATGACAATTTTTAGTTATACTCGGCCGAAATTCCCGGCTATGGTAACAATTTGATGACTGAACTAAAACTGATCCACATCTTCACCGACGGCTCTTGCTTAGGCAATCCCGGTCCTGGCGGCTATGGCATTGTAATGAATTATAAAGGTCATACAAAGGAGATGTCCGACGGTTTTGCGCTCACGACCAATAATCGCATGGAATTGTTAGCCCCAATCATAGCGTTAGAAAGCTTGAAAGAGCCTTGCCAAGTCGTGCTCACCAGCGACAGCCAATATATGCGCCAAGGCATAATGACATGGATCCATGGCTGGAAGAAAAAAGGTTGGATGACATCAAACCGTACCCCAGTCAAAAACGTTGACCTATGGAAACGATTAGATAAAGCCTCACAGATGCACACTATCGACTGGCAATGGGTTAAAGGTCACGCAGGACACGCCGAAAACGAACGTTGCGATGTGTTAGCTCGCACCGCAGCAGAATCTAAACCAACCCAACCCGATTTAGGCTACCAGCCTTAACCCTGTGCCACTCAGTGTAAACTCGCTAAGTGCGAAAAAGTAAGTTCGATGCCATCACGCCTAAGTTAAGCACTTGGGCGTGATGATTTATTTCACTACTCATCTCACTGTCAGCTCACTATTTATGAGCCATTGCTATCAAACGGTTTATTTCAGTTCCACACCTGCAATATTGAAAAAATTCTCACAAAACAGCACAAAAGCTTGACCTAGTGATGTCGCCTGACGGCTCTTATGGGTGATGCGATAAAACTGCCGCTCGAGTACGAGTCCCTCAATCGTGACTAACGCCAATTCTTTACGACTGATTTCTTTCTCCAGCGCCAGCTCAGATAACACCCCAAGCCCAGCACCTTGTTTCACAGCCAATTTAATCGCATCCGGCGTAGTAAAGCAGAATTTAGCCTCTGGCTGCATATCCAACTCATTGGCGGCATTTACAAAATATTCGCGAGTGCCCGATCCTTCCTCACGTAGCACCCAAGACAGGCCTTTAACCGCCGCAGGTTTAACCACTTTCCCCGCCAGAGGATGCGCCGGATGACAAAACACCAGCAGCCTATCCTTATGCCATGCCTCGACACTCAAACGATTGTCAGTGCAATGGCCTTCAATAAAACCCATTTCAGAGCGGAACTGAGCAACCGCTTGGATCACATCTTGAGTATTAGTAATCGCCACATCCACATGGGTTTGAGTATGTTGCTGACAAAATGCCACTGCGGCTTTCGCCATCAGATAATTGCCAATTGTCGAACTGGCACTGATGCTTAAACGCCCAACCAGATCACCACCATGATAAGTAAATGCCTGCTCAATTTGTTCAACACGGTGTAATAGATCCGTTGCCAATGGCAGCAGTAAATTACCCTGCGAGTTAAGCTGTAATCGATTGCCAATACGTTCAAATAGGCGGGCATTTAGCTGCTTTTCTAATTCAGCCAAGGCCATAGATGTCGCCGGTGGTGATAAATTCACTTGTTCAGCCGCCTTCGCGACTTGGCCGCTACGTGCCACGGCCTCAAATACTGCCAGTTGTCTTAAGGTGATCCGCATATAAAAACCTGTACTAAAAATGGAAATGGCTTATCAGTTTTCCGAATGCTCTGATAAATGCCCCGAACGACCCGCAGTCGGTGCCGTGGTCCAATTTGTCTGCCGCACCTTACGTTTATCGCGAATAGGTGTGAGTGGCGACTCGAGTTTACGTGCCACAATCAAATACAAACTGCCCGCGCTAGGAAGCCATGACGCTAAACTCTGTTGAAAAAATCTACCTTGGGTAAACTCGCCCATTAATGGGTGATAGACCAAACGCTCATCCCCCACCACTTGATAACCTAATAAACCTAACCAATCTCGCACCCTCGAAGGCATAAAAAAACGGCCATTCCAAGGAAGACAATCCTGATATTTAGGCCATAACTTACCCAAAAATACTGGACTCAAGGGATTAAAACCGACGATAAAAAGATAGCCTCCGGCGATGAGTACCCTATCGGTTTCGCGAAGAATACGGTAAGGATCGGGTTCAAATTCGAGCAATAGACTCATCACCACCGCATCTATCGCCGCATTCTGCAGGGGTAGATGGCAAAAATCGCCTTCAATAGAGGCGCCTTTAGATGGCGAGAGTGAAAAATGATGGGCGACTGGCGATGCCATGCTCGACAATTCGGCACTCAAAGGCCCTAACTTTAATAAATGATAACCAAAGACTCTTGGCCACCAATCTTCAAGCTGTTTAGCGACGGCTTGCTGTAGTGCCTCACCATTGGGTAGGTCACTCCATTGTTCGGGCTTGAGCTCAGTACTAAAATGCGACACAGAGTTCCTCCGTTAGTTGGGTAGACAAGTATCCAATGGGGTCAAAGATGACCACATTCTGCCACAGGGCAAAAGCGGCAAAGGTCGCCAAGGGCCGTTCACTCATGGATAATACCTTCATCTTCAAATTGAAATACAGACATAGGCAGTTCTATGCTCACTATAACAGCGATCAAAGCCTTTAATGACAATTATATCTGGGTGTTACAACAACAGCCCCATACTCAGGTTTATGTTGTCGATCCCGGCGATGCAAGTGTGGTCATTGATTACCTACAAGCCAATCAACTCACGCTAGCGGGCATTTTACTGACCCACCACCACAATGACCATACGGGTGGCGTACCAGCGCTTCGAGCCTATAGTCATAATAGACTCACGGTTTATGGCCCAGATAATGAGAAGATCGAAGGCATCACACATCCACTGCACGCAAAAGCCAAGCCCAGATTCACACTGGAGTATCTCAGCTCTGAGCTGCAAGTCTTAGATGTACCAGGCCACACTGCAGGACATATAGCCTACATTGTTGAAGATGCCTTATTTTGCGGTGACACCCTGTTTAGCGGCGGCTGCGGACGCTTATTTGAAGGCACGCCAGCGCAAATGCTCAACTCACTACAGCAACTTGCCCAGCTTCCCGCCGACACTCGGGTTTATTGTGCCCATGAGTACACACTTTCAAACCTCAAATTTGCCCTCGCGGTCAATCCCAACAATCGCGAGCTCCAAGACTATAACGAACGTGCGATGCAGTTACGTCGCCAAGACAAAGCGACAGTTCCCTCCACCATCTCCTTAGAACGCGCCATCAATCCCTTTCTACGCCCTAGCGACACTGAAATTGTCGATAACATAAAACAGCATTTTAGCAGTCTAAATCACGCAAATTTAGACGAACTCAGCAGTTTTACCTTACTCAGACAGTGGAAAGATAATTTTTGATCACAAAAGCAATATTATAGATTGAAATTCAAACAGTTTTTCTCATTTTTGATGATGTAAGTCAAAAATGGCCTTACATTATGTACGATAATTAAGGGACAAGATCGAAAAGATCCCATAGAATGGCTCGTTTTGCGTGAAAACTTTGCGCGCTGCGTCGTCTTTATCTTCATATAAAACATACTGTTACTATAAAGAAAAGCGATGCACTAACAGAGGACTACCGTTTTCAATGAGAGTATCACTTTATGTTGTTGTAGGGGGATTTGCCCTACTCACAGGCTGTCAAACATTAGACAACCATGGCGTTAACCAAGCAGAAGTTGAAGCCGTCACAACCGAAAATACAGTCCCAGAATATTACCTCGCAACCGAGGCTCCATCGGCGCAAATTACCGATGTATGGGAGCGAATTCGTCAGGGCATGCAGTTACCGGTTCCAGATCAAAAATTGGTGAATCAATACCGTGATTGGTACATCAAAAATCCACAGCATCTGGCGATCATCTCGGAACGTGCTGCACCTTATATGTACATGATTGTAGAAGAACTTGAAAAGCGTCATCTTCCTATTGAGATAGCTTTGTTACCAATAATTGAAAGCGCCTTTGATCCATCCGCATCATCGACTGGCGCGGCATCGGGTCTGTGGCAATTTACAACACCTATGGCCAGTCATTTCGGTTTAGAAATGAACTGGTGGTATGACGGTCGCCGTGATGTCCCCGCATCAACGACTGCGGCGCTCGATATGCTGGAATACCTCTACGATAAAACCAATAACAATTGGCTTTATGCTATTGCTGCCTATAACTCGGGTGAATCACGGGTGCTCAATGCAATCAAACGTAATGAGAAAAAAGGCTTAAAAACGGATTTTTGGTCATTGGATTTGCCCAGAGAGACAGAACGCTATGTGCCGCAACTGCTCGCACTGGCAGAAGTCATTAAACACGCTGATGAATATGGCATATCTTTAGCGCCAATCGACAACAATCCCACTATTGAAGTGGTTGATATTGATAGCCAAATTGATTTAGCCATGGCGGCAGGTTTTGCTAATATGACCACGCTTGAGTTACAAAAACTCAACCCAGGTTATAACCGCTGGGCTACATCGCCACTTGGTCCGCACACCTTAGTGCTACCAATTGATAAATCGGAAGAATTTAAAAAAGCGCTCGCTGAAACAGAAACCGAAGATAGGATCAGCTGGTTACGTTACACGATCAAATCTGGCGATAGTATTGGCAAGATTGCTACGCAGCACCATACGACCGTTGCCGCTATTCGCGCCGCCAACGGCATGAAAAGCAACACGATCGTCGCAGGCAAGCATTTGATTATTCCTGTCGATGCGCAAGACAAGCAACTTTATGCCCTGTCAACTAAGCAGCAATTGCCGAAAAAATCACATGCTGCAGTTGAATCAACAAAAATTGCTTATCAGGTTAAGTCAGGAGACACACTCTCTGAAATAGCCCAAGCCCATAAAGTGACGGTGAAACAACTCAGCACTTGGAACAAATTGGCTAAGAATAGCAAGCTACAAAACGGTCAGAAGTTAGTGATCTTAGCACCAAAGGAGCTTGAGCAAACCGCACAAATTCGTACTGTCAGTTACAAGGTAAAATCCGGTGATTCACTTGCCCGTATCGCCAATAAATTTAACGTAACTGTTGCCGAGCTACTCGAGTGGAATAGCCTAGCGCAATCACAGTATTTACAACCAGGCCAAGTGATCAAATTAGTGGTTGATGAAACTAAGTTGAGTGCGTAAGGACTACACTGGCACATAGTTCGAACGGATTAGTGCTATAAATCCTAAGCAAAATTGAGCCATAGATAACAAAAAGGCAGCAACCCTATCGGATTGCTGCCTTTTTCTATTACGGGCTTTCTCTATTATGAGAGGCGGCGTTATTCCATCGTCAGTAATAAGACAACGGGCGCCATAACAACGGCATCAGACTCTAATGCTTTAGCGGCAAAATGCGCTTCTAAGCGAGCACCATCTGCAGGTATTCCTGCAAATGCTTTGGGCGGAATACTAAATGAAGTCGTGATCACTTTCCCTGCCGCCAATTGGCTATCACGTAATGCTTGGGTAAACATCATATCATCCGACCAAGCCCACAGACGTTTGCCCTCTTGCGTTACCAACCACAAATCCGCCGTCATCCCAGAGTTATAACGTAGGCCGACAGCATAGGTTTGTGGATTTGTCACAGTCAATGTCGCCTTAACCGACTGCTTAAAATCGATAAAAGGTTCTAGAGTTAATTCGCCGCGAAGCAAGCCTTGTGCCTTTTCTGCCATCACAGGTTCAGCCTTTAATGTCGGAGTGCTTTTAAGCCCAGAAACATCGAGCGCCAGATCGGCAGCGCGAATAATCTCAGGCTGAACGGCCGCAGCTGTTGTAGTCTCACCCTTGGTTGACTGACTCGTGTCAGCGGCTTCGGGCGCCGAGCACCCAACAAGTTGCCCGCCGACAAAAGCACTCGCGCAAACAAGTAATGCGTAACGCGTTGAAGCAACCATTAAAAACCGCCTAGTTTTTTCAATAAGGAGTCTTTTAATTTTTCCTTAGCTTTGTCGGTTTCTTCCTTTAGCTGATTATTCAGTAAGGCTTTAGTATCCAAAGCATATTCAGGTTTTTGGAAAGTGCCTGTAATCGCCAACGGAATGTCAACTCCAGCCAGCGCATCTTTGTCGCTACCGCCCTGACCCTTCAATGAATTCACTAGGCTAGCGGTTAGTCTGTAGTCCAAGGCTTCAGTCAATAAATTCGCAGTGCCTTTACCATCCAAACGCAGTAAAGGCGAAGACAAGGCAAGATCTGGATTCGTGGCAACGCCATTATCCAACGAGAAACTGCCCGTCAGACTCGAGAAGTCAGTTTTGCGCTCCGCCTTCGTTTCTGGCGATAAGTCGCCCTTTAACTTAGCTTGTGCGCTGCGGATCATCTGTGGAATATTTACCCCGTACAGAGCACCGTCATTAATATCAAAATGACCATTCGCTAACAGGTTTTTCTTTAACTGCTCAGGGATCAAACTCTTACCTTTCCCCTTCACATCAAAGTTGGCTGTACCGGCCAATAAATCCACATCCGCTGCATCTTTGAGCAAAGGACGAATTTGTACGCCCGTCACTTTTTTATCAAATTGATAACTCGCCACTGCTTGACGAGCATCAACCTGAACGCTCACCAGCAACTGACCTTGATATAAATCCGCATTCAATTTCGTCAGATCTAACACGCCATTTTTAATGCCCACATCCATTAACCAATTTTGAGTCGACAGATTCGCGACCTTAATAGACTTAACAGTCAACTTGAGTTTTACATCAAGCTGCTTAAGGGCTGAGAGATCAGGCTCAACTGCCTGAGAGTTTGCTGCTGGCGCTTGTTCAGCGGTGGCCGCGGCCTCTGTTTTAGGTAACAGTGTATCTAAATCAATATCGCCAACTTGAAAATCAGCATTAATTTGTGGGATTTTCGTACCATAATTAACACCCACTTTACCCGCAGCGGTAATGCTCGCTGCTGTGAGCTGCGCAATATCGACGGACAATTGCTGTTTATCAAGGGCGATTTGAGTTGCTAAGCTGACAGATGTTTCGAGTTTCTTGTTCGGAATACTCTCACCTTCCACCACAGTGTCAATTTTCAGCCCATTGATAACGAGTTGTTTAAAGTCTCGACTGAGTTTTAGTTCACCTTTAGCTTCGCTACTTACCGTCATATCCGGCATAGTTGCACTGAATTCAAAGGCGATAGGCGCAAATTTATCTAAAGAGAACTCACCTAGGGTGAAGCTACTTAAGGTAAAGACTTGAGTCTGCTTATTAGCTTCGTCAATCATATTAATTTGGGTATTGGTGATAGAAATGCCACCAATATTAATGTCGTTAAGTTTGGCATTCGATGAAGATTCGGCGGCAGCTGGAGACGCTGTTTTTGGGCTATTATCGCCACTCACCCCATCGAAACTGCTAGTGCCATTTTTACGGGTGACTAAATTGATCGTTGCGCCATCGAGACTCAATTCTGCAATTTCAATTTTCTGACTAAACAACGGCATGAGCGCCACTTCAGCAACGGCTTTTTTGACTTCTAACATAGCCTTAGGCGTAAAACCTTCAGGGTTAGATAAAGACACCCCCCCTAAATTAATACCTATGACAGGGAAAAATGTCCAAGATAAATCGTCAGTAATGACTAATTCACGACCCGTTTGTTTTTTTACGGCATCGACTATTTCAGGTTTAAAATCATTAGGGTCGAAAAAGACGGTGAGATAAACGGTAACTAAAAGAATGAGCGTCACCATTAAGGCTAAGAGCCACTTAATGAATTTCATATAAATATCCTTATCAAAAAACAACTTGAATTTATAGCAACTAATGCATTTAGAAATGTTAATTTAAAAATGCAAAGTTCAACATTTCATCACTTACTGCAATACCATTTTCATCAGCATAGAGCATCATACCGGGCTTAACCGTCACGCCCCCCATATCGACAGCTACATTAATTTGGCCTTGACCTAACTTTTCGGTTTTTATCGGCATAGCCCCTAAGGCAAAGACACCTAAGCTGAAAGTTTTTAATCTCGCCACATCGCGAACACAACCATTAATCACTATCCCTTGCCAACCATTATCTAAGGCGCTCTGCGCTATGAGATCCCCTAACAATGCGCGGCGCAGAGAACCGCCCCCATCGACAACGAGCACTTTTCCATGCCCATCCTGTGCAAGTATCTCTTTTACCTTTGAATTATCCTCAAAGCACTTTACTGTGACTATCTCGCCCCAGAAGAGCCGTTTACCACCAAAGGGTTTAAATGCAAGGGGAAGTAACTGTAATTTAGACGGATAGTGGTCGAATAAATCTGGTAGTAGATCAAGCATTTGAATCTCCATGATAGTCTATAACTTTAGACTACTCATTATTGTAGACCCCGACAAGGTCAAAGCAAAAATCAGCGGAATTTTTTATTTCATTTTAACGTGCAAAGGCTTGGTGTATATTGGCATAAGCATTATAATCTGCGATAGTTAACGTCCTATGACACTCTTTAAAGTTTCATACATTTGTTCCCACACCTCTTTGTTATAAAGCGAAAACCAAATGACAACTGATCTTGATTTACAGAGCGCAATCGCAGCTCTTGATGAGTATGGATATGATAAGAAAGTCTCAACGGATCTTGAGCAAGCACGTAACAAGCAACAAATGGGTAAATATATTAAATCTCTCGACTATAGTTTGCGTCGATTATTGATATTACAAGAAACCGTTAATGAGTTAGTTGAAGAAAAGAAACATCAATTAGCTCAGCAAGAGAATATTCAAACCTACAAAACAAAAATCATTAACTTGTCGAGAGAATT
The DNA here is from genome assembly GCF_025653905.1 of Shewanella sp. SM71. NCBI lineage: Bacteria > Pseudomonadati > Pseudomonadota > Gammaproteobacteria > Alteromonadales > Shewanellaceae > Shewanella > Shewanella sp. SM71. The sequence goes on along the minus strand of NZ_JAKKRW010000009.1, from coordinate 171,397 downwards.
TAACATTTCTTACGATGAAGTATTAGCGCTGATGGCATCATCTAAATCTAAGAAGTAAGTTTATCGCCATTGTCCTCTATCACCACGCAGTTAAATTGTTTGATTAACATCTGCATATGCCATATAACGAAATATATACTTTTTCGGTTATATGGCAGAATTTTATTTTTCCCATTATTCGCACAGTATTAACGATTTCATTTCATAAGTAACAATGCCAACTTATGTTAAGCTCACACTATACCTGTCTAGCGATTTAGCATAAAAAAGCAGAGCCTGAGCTCTGCTGATTTATATCAATATGCGAACTTATTTGCTCTGCATTAATTGGCGTATATATTTCACTGGTGCACTACCATAACTCAAGAATGTTTCGTGGAAGGTTTTAAGGTCAAAATCTTTACCTTGCGATTTTTTGTATTCTTCACGGAAATCATAGATTTCTCGATAACCTGAATAGTAACTCGTCAGTTGCACTTGACTAAGAGTCGCACGGCGCCACTTGCCTTCGGCTTCTGCCTGCTGTTGGAAGGCTTCATTTATCATCAGGGCAATAGCTTGCTCTTCAGTCATGCCTTTCACATGAATGCTATAATCCAAAATAGTGTTACAGATAACACGTAAATTCCACTTGTAGTACATCAACCACATTTCAGGCTCAAAGTTGTCATAGCCTTCTTCTAACATCATACGCTCGGTATAAACCGCCCAACCTTCAACCATAGCGCCATTGCCAAATAAACTTTTCACTAAACTCGGAGATTGATTAGAATAAACGAGTTGAGTGTAGTGCCCTGGGATGGCTTCATGAATATTGAGGATTTGCAGGATCCAGTGATTATATTCACGCAAGTAACTCTCGGCGGACTCATCACTCATGCCATCGAGCGGCGTCACGTTATAATAAGTATTGCCTGACTTCTCATAGGGTCCAGGCGCACTAATTGACGCACCGGCATAACCACGCATATATTCGGGCGTTTCACGGACAACGAGTGGCTTTTTAGGATCTAATGTGACTAGGTTTTTCTTATTCACAAATTCAATCAGCTCTGGAATTTGCTTACGCACTTCATTCACGAATTCATCGCGCTGAACATGCTGAGTCGATAATTTATCGATTAATTGGCGAATGGCGAGCTTACTGTCAGCAGGCTTTGGCGTAGTAAAATATTTAGGCCATAACTTATCGGTAATTTTGGCCATTTCTCCTTGAACACGATCTTTATCGGCTACGGCTTTTTGATATAGCTGTTTCGCCGTCATCCCCGCTTGGATATCAAAGGCAAATTTTTGCTCATATAACGCCTCGCCAATTCTAAAACTACGTGCTCCATCTTTTTTAAGTTGAACCACTAATTTGTCTAACCAAGCGATATGGCCGTTAATCGCCGCAGTGGCCGCATCGAAACGCGTTTTAAATAACGCTTTTTCCGCATCAGTCAGACCAGAGTCAACGACCTGTTTTAATAGGTCATCGGAAAAAACCGAAAATGCACCTTGATTCTGCAGCACTGCTAACTCAGTGTGCACCAATGTTGGTTTGCTAATGTTCGCCTGCGCGGCAGCATAATAAGCTGGCACATTTTCTAAACGCGCTAATACCGAACGTAATCTGTCATCTAATGGAGCGAAATTTTCATTGATGATTTGGGCAAAACCACCCGATACGTTGTAACTTGAAGGATCCCACTGCCAAGATTTAAAACTGTCAATTTCCCATGCCATGCTACCGAGTAAATTGTCGATCAGATGGTAATCAATCAGTTCATTCGGCGTTAGCGACTTTTGCTCGAACTGAGTCAATTGCGCTTGTTGAGCTTTCACAAACGCTAAGGTTTTTGCTCGACCTGCTGCATCGGGGATTTCAAGGTAACCATCGTTAACATGCTTGCCACTGTATAAGGCCCAAGTCGGTGACAATTCCCACAATGAATCAATAAAGGATGCTGAAAATTGCTCAAATGACGGGGCTTTAACTTCAGCCGCAACCACAGGCTTAGTTTGACTGGTATGGGATTGACAACCAGCAAGGCTGGCCAGCGATAGCACTATCGCAAGGGAAATAGCGTTTTTTTTCATTATTATGGGTCCTTTGTTGAGATTTATCAGGCATACAAAAATTACCTCAGTTAATCATATTGTCCCAATAATTGCAGCTATGTTAGCCATGAATACATGCGCGGTTACAAAATTGTAAGTTCTCAATATTTTGCCGCCTATCATTCGCCTATTCGACGTATAAGCCCCTCTTTACCAAACACACACAAATAATGATAATCACCTATTCTGTTTCACCTCCTGCTATAATATCGCCCTGCTCTACTGTTCATGCTTTAGCGTAACAGTTTGCTTATACATTATTGACCTGACCCTTTACCTGAGACATTCAATGCCATTTTCCAAACTTGGATTAAGCGATCCGATTTTAAGAGCCATCACTGAGCTCGGCTATTCACAACCTACTCCGATCCAAGAAAAAGCCATTCCGGTGATCTTGAAAGGCAAAAACCTGCTTGCTGGCGCGCAAACAGGTACAGGTAAAACCGCCAGTTTTGTGTTGCCAATACTGCAAATGTTCGCCGAGATGCCGAAAATCCGTGCTAAACGCGTTCGTGCATTAATCTTAACGCCAACCCGCGAATTGGCCGTTCAGGTAGAAGACAATATTGCCAAGTACGCAAAATACCTGCCGCTGACGTCTATGGCCATGTATGGTGGCGTGGATTCCGCACCGCAGAAACAACGTCTTATTGAAGGCGTCGATATTCTGGTGGCAACACCCGGTAGATTGCTCGATATGTACACCCAAAGAGCGATTCATTTCGATGAAATCTCGGTATTAGTCCTAGATGAAGCCGATAGAATGCTCGATATGGGATTTATCGAAGACATCAATAAGATTATCGAACGTCTGCCAACAGAACGCCAAAATCTGTTGTTTTCGGCAACCTTATCTAAGCAAGTGCGCTTTTTAGCGAAAACAGCGGTTGAAAACCCTGTCGAAATTGAAATTGCCCGCGACAGCGCAAACGCACCACAAATCGACCAATGGTTGATCACTGTCGATAAAGATAAAAAGTCGGCCCTGTTAAGCAAACTCATCACTGAGCAAGCGTGGGAACAGGCACTGATCTTTATCCAGACGAAACAAGGCGCCGCCAAACTGGTTAGCCAACTCGAAAAACGTGGCATTGCCGCCGAAGCCATTCACAGCGGTCGCAGCCAAGCGGTACGCGAGCAATTATTAGTGGATTTCAAATCTGGCAAACTACGCTTTTTAGTCGCGACTGGCGTTGCTTCCCGCGGTATCGATATCGACGCCCTCACCCGTGTGGTCAATTATGATTTGCCCGATGAAGCCGATGATTATATTCACCGTATTGGCCGAACCGGTCGTGCTGGCGCCTGCGGCGAAGCCATCTCCTTTGTTTCTAAAGATGATTTTAGGAATCTATGTGCTATCGAGCGCCGTCTAGGTCACCTCATAGTGCGTAAAGAAATTGAAGGCTTTGTGCCGAACAAAGAAGTGCCTGTGTCTATTCTCGATTTTGTGCCCAAAAATACTACGCCAAAAACCTTTAAAACTCGGGCACCTGAGGCCAGATCCTCGCGCCCCGCGAAGGAAGGCTCCTTTGAAACCGCCCATGCGAAAAAGCATCGCAGCGCAAAATCAAAGCCAGAGGTTAAAGCCAATGTAACACGGCCGCAATCTATTCAGACTGACAATGGTAACGAGACAACGGGTCGCAGCGCGCCCTTTAATCCGTGGAATAGCGGCCCTAAAACTAAGTAATGACTCAGTACAAGTCGTGACTTATTAGATATAAAAACTCATTAAGATAGAAGATATTAGCATGATTACATTTAGCACAAATCTAGGCGACATCACTATAGAACTCGATTTTGAACATGCGCCTGTCAGTTCAAAAAACTTTGTTCGCTATTGTGAAGAAGGCTTCTTTGAACACACTATTTTTCACCGAGTAATCAAAGGCTTTATGATCCAAGGCGGCGGGTTTACCGCAAAAATGAAGGAAAAACCGACCCACGAGCCTATCGTTAACGAAGCCAACAAAGGCCTAAGTAACACCATAGGCACAATCGCTATGGCTCGCACCGATGCGCCTCACTCGGCCACCGCGCAATTCTTCATCAACACAGCCAATAATGACTTTTTAGACCATACCGCCACCACCAATAACGGTTGGGGCTACGCGGTATTTGGTAAGGTTACGGCGGGAATGGACATTATCCAGCAGATTGAGAAAGTCAAAACCACCACGGTCGCTGGCCACGAAGACGTGCCCCGTGAACCTATCGTCATCGAGAAAGTAACGATTAATATCCAAAGTTAATTTTTAAAACAACAATATTTTTTCGTTAATATGATTAATCGCGCAGTTTTAGTTGAGCGATTAATCATTTCCCCAAAGTTATTTAGTTAACTTTCCCGTACTATTCAACGCAAATTCATTTTATATAAACCTAAAAACACTAAATCCCCAATACAAAATCACTTAGTATAAAATCAACTGATGGATTATTTAAGCGTTGCCATTATTGACTTAAGACTACTACATATAAAATTAACCTCACAATATAGACCTCTTTCAAACAATGTTATTCATCATAAAAGCTGAAAAACAGCAGCACATACCTGACATCAATATCTTATACTAGCCGCACAAGTTGATAATATTAAAACAATACACCAACCATAATCCTTATGGTAAAAAGAGGCTTAACTTGCCATCTGATATAGATAAAAAAACCATATCTGTATCTATTATCATTTCTTGCTAATGCTTATTATCCCTATTTATTTTTAAGCCAGAATCATTACTACCTTAAGCAGCGAATCCTATTAAGATAAGCAGAGAAAGCTTGCTATAGTGATCAGAAAATGATGTTTCTATTGGATTCTAATAAGCTATATCGTAACTTCTGTGCCTTTGTTGATGAAACCAGAACTCTCATGACAAAACTTTTGACTAGAGATAGCGTCTAAGCATTTAGGGAATTTATTTTGAATAATAGAAAAGGTAGTCTGTTTATGGTTGCTGCGATGGCAGCATTTTCTATTGAAGACATGCTGATCAAATCCGCAGCAGAAACCACCTCTATCGGCCTCATTTTAGCGCTATTTGGCCTAGGTGGAATGTTGATTTTTATACTGTTAACCTGGCGAAAGGGTGAAACTGTGCTTCATCCTGCAGTCTTGTCTACCCCCATATTAGTACGTGCACTATGTGAAATCGTCGGCCGATTCTGTTTTGCTTTAGCCATCACGTTAACGCCACTCTCAAGTGCATCCGCTATTTTGCAAGCCACACCTTTAATCGCCATGCTTGGCGCGGCATTGTTGTTCGGTGAACAAGTGGGTCATAAGAGATGGCTTGCAGTATTGATTGGTTTTATGGGTGTGCTGATGATCATTCGTCCAGGACTTGATGGTTTTGAGGCCACATCTTTATTCGCCGTTATCGCTACCTTAGGTTTTGCAGGACGCGATTTAGCAACACGCGCAGCTTCTCCCGTGTTATCTAATATGCAGCTTGGAGTGTATGGTTTTTTTGTGTTGATTCCTACAGGCTTAGCGATACTGATTTACCAAAATGAAGCAATACAGTTTAGTGCTACCGCAGCAATACAGATAATTGGAGCAATCGTCTTTGGTGTAATGGCTTATAATGCGCTGACAATCGCTATGCGCACTGGAGATGTATCGGTAGTAAGCCCCTTTCGTTATACACGTTTACTCTTTGCCTTAGCTTTAGGAATATTTATATTTGGAGAATCCCCAGATTTGCTGACTATTCTGGGAAGCCTACTCATAGTATTAAGTGGCGGCTATACCTTAGTTCAAGCGCGTAAAAGAATGACGACGAATAACATACCTAATGCGGCAAAAACCTAAGGACTCGCAAAAAATAGCTAATCGAGTGTCAGAAATGCTTGGTTTTACCAAGGACACAGAAGGAGAACAAAACGGCGATTTTGCCCAGTTTTTGCCAAAAAGCAACAAAGGGAATCAGTAAGATACTGATTCCCTTTGCTTTAATTTGGCGGTGAGAGAGGGAGTCGAACCCTCGATTCACAATCCATTCTAATAAACCCTATAAAATCATAGTGTTATGCACCTTGATTTTTCAGATTGTACCAGCTTTTTGTACCACTTGAAATACTAAAGGAGCATGACTGGCAAGTCGACTCCTTCGCAATACTATTGTCAGTATAGATATTCTTATCGTACAGGATTCAATTTTGTTGCGGTTCAACTTCTATATTACGACTCTCAAATATCCCCTTGATCACAGTGGCTAGGCGTGTAGAATTTGGATCATTGATGATAGTTCTGCAAGCTTCAATAAAGTGATCTACAGCTGAGCCAAAGTATTGTTCATAATCTCCTCGATTAACTACTAATTTAGTCATCTGATACATGAAATCTTTAAAGTCATCTGTATTTCGGATAGCACTCTCAAAGTCATCCGCAGTTGCTTTTGCTAAAATACTTTGATGCGATGGTCCCCATCCATCATGTGCATAAATATATAAAACAACATCTACGACCGACCTTTTAGTATGATTATCATCTTTTCTGGCATCAAAGATCATCTGAATCTTAGGATGTATGTCATTGCTAAAAGGGTTATCTGAACCATCATCTGTTTGATTATGGTTTATCCATTCATCAATGATTTCTTCTGCAATTTGGCTTCCTTCAGTTAATTGTTGTTTAATAGTTAAGTGAAGTTTAGTGACCGTAAAACTATTCACCAAATGACAGACATTCAGAAAAGTCTTTGCCTGTTCGAGTAACATTGGCTCTGTCAATCGATGATTCCAAATCAATTGATAGATGAAGCTATGAACAGCTGCGTTTGCTTCCATAGCTTCATTTTCAGCAATATACCCCTCGATAACAGATTCAACTAGCTCCGTGTTAAGTAATCCAGATTCCAAAAAATCAACCAAGAATTGCTCGAACTTATCACAACCATATATATCTAACCTACTCATCAGTGTTCGCCAGTTATTCTCACGAATTTCTTCAGGTGATGGATCCGTATTTTCCTCTTTACTGAACATGTACCAATCTGGGTTTCCTATGTTTAAAGCAAACTTGAAATCTGGACCATCAACCAGACCGCGAAAATGTATGGCAGAAAACAATACAATGGACGGAACAACCCGATTCTGTATTGGAACAGCAATATCCCTACACATCAGTATCTTGTTGATTAATTTTATTATTTTTGTGATTATCCGGATATTTGTTAAAGAGCATTTTACTGAGGCTTGCTTAATTGCTTCAGAATATTTAGAAGGAACCAAATCAAGTGCTATGCAAAATGCTTCGTCTGGAGAAGTTGATAGCTTAATCTCTTGGTCTATGACTTTCTCTCTAAAAGTCGCCCAGAGTGTTTTTTGCTCATATTTTTCCGACAATTGGTCATCATTAAGTATTAGAACAAAGCGTGAACCATGCTGATTTGAATACTCATCAATAAATCCTAGGACCTCGTCTATTCCAAGTTTTTCATGCTTACGTTCTATGTCATCAATAACGATTACTTTATTTTTAAGCATAAGTGGAGCCATCAACAACAAATTTACGTCTTTGACTGCTGCCAACATTTTATAGTACTGAGATGCAGTTTTAACACTTACATCTATTAAGTTCTGAAAAGCATCAATCCACTTACCTCTTTCCTTACTCAATGGTATTGAATTTTCAATCAGCTTTCGTTTAACTTGGTCAATGCTAGATTGTCCGAAGAGAGAAACATATAGAGCATTTTTTAAATTATCATCGGTTGATTCTTCTTTAACTTTATTCCAAAGGTGAGTTTTTCCTGTCCCCCATTTTCCAGACAAAGCAATCACAGAGTCCTCACCTTGTAGAAGTAACTGATGAAGTTGCCCTTTTGTTTTCTCTATAGACATACGAACCACCTCAAAAATGCTACTTTAAGCTAGGGAAGATCATTGTCGCTAACTATATTGAATTACAATGCACTTGTTGAGTAGATTTTTACTTTATAGCGAAATAGATCATTTTGATGTTCCGACTTCGGGTGCTCATTAAATACAATCAACTACTATTGTAATTAGCGAGATTTCGAAGCTTCCAGAACCTGCTCACTCGCGTCTTTAAATGCGGGGTCTGATACCATTACCCTAACCGCTCGATCTTTATCCGTTGCATTACAAAGCATGCTTCCAACAAATCCTCTTGCCAGTACCTCACCGTTTGACTTTAGAGAGTCAAAAACGGGACTAATCTGTGGTTCGGTTCGACCAACTGAGCGTAATACTGCACTGATATTACTCTCCCATAATGTAGTCTCAACATAGACAGTCATTTCAATTAAAGCCCATTCTTGCTTGAGTTCCGTTGGTGCCTTGGTTTTACATACAGAAGCAATTTTTTCCCACATATAGAGTGTTTGTAGATTGCTTGCCATGTCTTCGATTCCTGCTCTTACAGGAAATGAAAATGCTGTCCCAATAAGGAGCATGAAGATAACGACATCTCTTGGTTTACGCATATTTCCTCCAAAAAAAAAGCCACCAGTAATTTCTGATGGCTTTACTCTTATTTTTCAATTTCTATGTTGTCTGATGAATACGAGCTTTCTGAAGCTTTAGATGAACTGCTTTGAAGTAATTCCAGTTTCTGTTTGCTTTGAAAGTAACCCCATTTCCCTATAATGACGGCAGCAAGTATTTCCCACCCCATAGCTTCGCTGAATAAGACTTCAAGCAAATCTCCTATATTTAATAGACTCATATGGAAAATCGATATCAGGCTGATAATTCCATATATGCCAATGGCTGAATACGCTTTCATACTTGTCTGTAACTTAAGGATTTTGTTTCTTAGCTCAACCTGATTGTTGCTTTCATTCTCTGGCCACTTCTGTCTAACTGAAATGTGCCACATACCGATAGGAGCAAAAATAGCTATTAGCATCAAACCTGCTTCTAGAATGTAATTCCAAGAGCATACGATAAGTTTTGTTATAGGATAAGAACGAAAAGGCCCATCAGTTGTGCTGAATGAAATGATTAATACCAAAGCGATCAAAGTAGTTACCACAGAAGCGGTTGCAAGTAGAGCAAAGTAAACTTTCAGTTTTTCCTTTGTTTTTTGACTCATAATTAATCCTTACCAGATAATTTCTTTGCTATCCGTTGGACGCTTGATAAGCTGATATTTAGCCTCTTTGCGACTTCCGGTTTAGATATGCCCTCTGCAAGCATTGGGGCGGCTTCTTTGGCCTTAGTGATTGCCGTGGGTTTACGTCCTTTATATTTCCCTCGCAGTTTTGCGAGAGCTATTCCTTCAGCCTGTCTTTCCAACATCAACTCTCTTTCAAAGGTTGCGATGGCTCCAACCATAGTCAGCATAAGTTTGCCTGTAGGGGTTGCTGTATTAATCCCGAGGTTTTGAATTTGCAGTGAAACCTTTTTGCGTTCCAAAAACTCAGCTATTTCAAGCAAGTGACGAGTGTTTCTTGCGAGTCTATCCAGCTTGGTGACGATAACGATGTCACCTTCCCTCACAAACTCCAGCATGAGTTGCAGATGCGGACGGTCATCCTTTGCACCACTTACCTTTTCTTGAAACACTTTGTCGCAGTTTGCTAATGCCTTCAGTTGGGCATCGAGACTTTGTCCCGTGGTCGATACACGGGCATATCCGATTTCTGCCATGAACGACTCCTGTTCAATAGGGCAAGGTATACTGACCAAGCCCTTCAAAAGGTCCAAAACAACCCATGTGACACGGTTATTGATGTGTTTACGACCGTGTCACATGGCCTTGGTTTATTGGTTATGAAAACAATGTGTTATTCAGATTCTTGATCTTCATCAACATCAATATTTGCCCAAGGTTCTTCATCTGAAAGGTAACGCTCAGCGAAGGCTTGGATGAGGATCGGCACTATGGTCAGCAGTGCAGCTTTAGCGACCTTTTTTAGTAACTCGTTAATGATGTTTCTCCTTCCTGATTGTCGTTCAGGCAGCCGAATGCCCACCACATGAACCCATGTAGTGAAACGCTGGCTGTCTTAATGGTGTTTGCGGGTTAATCCCAGTTGATGGTTATTTGGTAGAGATCATCTACCAGATAGCTTCTGAAGTTGGCTTCCCATAGCCGGTATAGGCCGCTGAAGTGGCTTAACGGATGATGACCAACATAAGCCTGATACCCTGAAGCCTCTGCAAAGTTGAAATCGATGTCCTTCTCTAATTCTGGGTAGTAACGTCCCTGATAGGCAAAGTCAGTGATATAGCAGAATTGCCACATGCTGGTAGTTGATGAATATTCCAAACGGATTTCGACCGGATGAAAGCCACCAGACTCAGCAGAATAGCTTGGATCACGGAAGTTAATCGTAACGGCTTTACTATTGATTGGTTTGTTAGCATCCACCAGCAATCGTTTGAGGATCTGGGCCAAACTAAGCGTGATAGGTAGTAATTTCCTTCCTGACTGAAGGTCAATCTGAATAGGCTGTTCAGTTGCCGTTGGCGTATTCATAACCATCCCCTTTCAGCAAACGAAACGACATCTTGATGACCAACAACAAAATGGTCTAACGCTGATACATCAATAGTTGCCAAGGCTGTCTTTAAACGCTCTGTAATACGTTTATCGGCCTCTGAGGGTTCAGGCATGCCTGAGGGATGGTTGTGGGCGAATATCACGGCAGCGGCGTTTCTATGCAGAACTATTTTTACCACCTCACGAGGATATACTGAGGCGGCATCTATCGTGCCGAAAAAGAGTTCTTCACAACTAATCAAACGGTGCTGGCTATCCAGTAGCAATACTGCAAATACCTCCCGCTCGTATCCAGCCATTTTCAGTCGAAGATAGTCTTTTACCAGTTGTGGAGAGGTGAATGCCTGCGGATTAGCTTGCAGGGTGTAGCGACTCTCCAAGATAGCAATGGCTTCCCTGATAACTGAGTCTGAAGAGTCGAGTTGATTACGGTGGGTTAATGTTGAAATAAGCATATATGTTTCCTGTATAGTTGATTTACATCAGGTTTCTTATGCCTTAGTTCATGGTAAAAAATGACGGTATAAGTCAGTTGGCACCATCACCCACCGATTAAAATAGAAATATGGGGGGTGACAAATACTGCCCCATTGAAACTTCAATCGGAGAAAAAATCATGCACGACGAATTAGTCTTAACCTACCCCCTTTTGCTTGTTGAAGGCAGATTTACGCCAGAAACAAGAGATCATCAAATTAACGAAGCCATCAAAAACCACAGTCCCTTCTTTACAGTTGAGATTGTCCCAGATAAACGAGGTACAGATCAGAAGATGATGCACCTTCAAGGAGAGGTGGCAATGGGTGCAGGGAGCTTTAGAGATCAAGATGCTATTAAAGCATTTCTCATTGAGAAAGGTTTTACCCCTGAGACTATCTCAATCACAAGGGATGGTAATCTATACGCGACTCATCCTAGAGAACATCTACCATATATGCACTGGATAGTCAGGCAACTAGTCCATTTTCAGGCTTTTGGGGAATGGCTTAGCGTTAACTATTGGTATGGTGATTATCCAGACAGATAATGTGATACGAACCTTAGACAGACTCACCCACAAAGGTTGAAGGTGAGTCTCTAAAACCGCATTCTGAATCACTTCTTTTTACCAAGACTTGGTAAGCCACCAGAACAAACCAATCTATTCCCGCCTCTATACTGATCCATTAAATCTGAACTTGAATTATAGGCTTTGACACCCAGTTGACGATTTAGATCAGCGAGGGCTTTTGCCCTTAATTTTGCTTTCTGTTTTTTCTGGGACTGTCTTTGCAGATGTTCTAAAGCACGAGTAATGAGAACTAACCTTTTCAGCTGTAATTCTTTTTCGGATTCTGTTTTCTTGGTCTTTATTATCGTAGTGAGCCTAGCTTGCTCATCATGCAAATATGATAACGGTTTCTTTAATAACTCTGCGTATAACTTATGATGCTGACTTTGCACTGGTTGTTTTTTCGCCCAAGCAATCAAGTTATCATCAGGTGGTGTTTGGCTAGGAGTTTTTTTCTGCGATTTTACTGAATTTGGCACTATTACTGTAGAAGATAGTGATGGACTTTGAGTGTTCAAAGTAGTTGTAAGCGGTACAACCACAGACCAACGATGAACATTTACTAAGTGCTTCCACAAGTTCTTCTTGACGATTACTTCGTTACAAATTGCACACTTCAGTTTTTCCACGATATAGCTCCCAGTCTTCTATAAAGCACTTTTATTAGGAACAATCACTAACTTCTCACTTCTCGCCCTAGCCCCTTGAGCAAGATATCCAACAGAATATTTTGGATAGCTTTAGCCGCTTCGGGGCGAGCAAGATAATCCATCGACATCCCATGCTGAATGTCCATGCGTTCAATCACAGCTTGATCTGCCGCTTTAGGAAAGTCACCCTGCATAATGGATTTACGGTCATTATTGTGGATCTGGTCCATCACGACCTTATCTTCAGCAATTTTACTCGCCATACCATGAAGCCAATCTAACTTGTCGCCATCGGTAATGCCTTCGCCAAACAGGTCATTCATCTTGGCAAGAATTTCAGAGAGAAAGTCCTTTTTGTCTTTCTTAGGCGTCGCACTACCCAGCCCTGTAATCCCATCAAGCCCTTCACCTCTGCCTTCTCTAAGCTCCAGATCTTGAGTCCGTTTCTCCTTCAATTGGTAATGGCTAAGGACCAATCCATCAAGGTCAATCTCATCATCTTCCAACGCTTCTTCTCGCAGCAATGGCAGTAAATGTTTGGCAAAGGTACTGAGCTGCTCTAAGTCGATAGCATCAAACTGAGTTATCTGCGAGGCAAACTCGTAGAAGCGGATATAGCTGTTAAGGTCCTTCTTGAACATCACCAACTGATTTCTAGCCTCTTCCGCTTCGGCAACACGTTTCTCGGCATTCGCTTTATCAACGTCTGTTCCAGCCTGCTTTATCTGCTTGAGTTGCTGCTTAGCGATTCTTAAGGCATCGGTGGCCAGCATATAGCGTTTACGGAAACGGTCTCTCGCCGGAGCAAGATAATGCAGCATATAATCGGTGCCCCGTTTAGGGTCGAAGTAACAGCCTGCAAAGGCTTCGACTTCACTCCAAAGGAATATGCTTTCATTCACCAACTTGTGCTTCAGGTCATACACTAAGTTAGGATCTGACGCAGTCTCAAGCTCTGCCGTTTTGTAATACTTTTGGAAATCTTCCAATACTTCCTGCGGATCATTCACAAAGTCGAGTATGAAGGTACGGTCCTTGCCCGGATAAGTCCGGTTAAGCCGCGAGAGTGTCTGAATACAATCCACACCGGTTAACTTTTTGTCCACGTACATGGCACAAAGTTTTGGCTGGTCGAAACCCGTTTGAAATTTATTCGCCACCAGCATCAGTTGGTAGCCATCAGTATCGAATGCTTTACGCATATCTTGACCATTAAGATCTGGATTCATGCTCCGTTCGGTATGTCCAAGAGCAGTATCAGGGTCAATCACTTCACCCGAAAAGGCCACCATTGCCTTTATCTGGTGATAGCCTTGTTCCTTAACGTATTTATCAAATGCAAGCTTATACTTGACGGCTTCAAGGCGACTGCTAGTTACCACCATCACTTTGGCTTGATGATTGAGTAAATGAGCCACATTTGCCTTAAAGTGCTCAACTATCACTTGCACCTTTTGGCCTATGTTATGTGGATGCAGCCTCATCCAACGGTTAAGGGTTTTCTTGGCTTTTTTGCTATCGACTTCCTGCTCGGCGTTACCGCCTGCCATCGCCATTCGATAAGCCAAGCTGTAACTGGTGTAGTTACGCAGCACATCGAGGATATAGTTCTCCTCAATCGCCTGCCGCATACTATACACATCAAAAGGCTTAGGTTTGTTGTCGTCACTAAGCGGCATCATTGGGTTTTCTGGTCGCCCAAATAACTCTAACGTCTTACCCTTTGGGGTCGCTGTAAAGGCAAAGTAGCTGATGTTTTTGCTGCCTCCACGGGCGGCTAGCGTCATGTTCATCACATCTTCAGCACTGAGTTCTTCATTGTCCTCAAGCTGCTCGGCCATCAACACTTCACGCAGTTGTCTTGCCGTGCTGCCGCTTTGGCTCGAATGGGCCTCATCGGCAATCACCGCAAAGGTACAATCCTTTAAGCTGGTGGCTTCCTGAATCGCCTTTAGCACATAGGGGAAGGTTTGAATTGTCACCACAATAATCGGTGTACCACTTGTCAGCGAAGCGGCTAACTGTGCCGATTTACTGCCATCACCTTCATCGCGGTTAATCCGGCTAATCACCCCTTCAGCATGCTCAAATTGCGAGATAGTTTCTTGTAGCTGGCTATCAAGCACGGTACGGTCAGTAATCACGATCACCGACTTAAAGATTTTATTGCCATCATGGTCGTATAACGAGGCGAGCTGGTGGGTTAGCCACGCAATCGAGTTAGACTTACCCGAACCTGCTGAATGCTGAATAAGGTACTTTTGGCCAGTCCCTTCTTGCTCAACCTGTGACAATAGCTTTTGCACTACATGCCACTGGTGATAGCGGGGAAATATCATGGTTTCTTTTTTAGTGACTCGGCCTAAGGCATCTTCTTCCCGCTTCACTTCGAGGTGAATATAACGCCCTAAAATTCGCAACCAGTTATCCGGTGAAAATATTTCATCCCATAAATATTCAGTGGCAAACCCATGGCCATTTTCGGACTGTTCGTTGCCCGCACCACCCGCTTTGGTCCCCTTGTTAAAGGGCAAAAAGTAAGTGTTTTCGCCAGCCAGCTTGGTCGTCATCGCAACTTCAAACTGATTCACTGCAAAATGCACTAACGCACCACGGCGAAACTTCAGTAGCGGCTCATCCTTGTTACCAGTTTTGACTTGGCGATCTTTACGGTACTGCTGCTTGGCATTCTCAAGGCTTTGCTTAAAGCACGACTTGAGCTCTAAGGTCGCAACGGGTAAGCCATTAACAAATAAGGTGAGGTCTAAACGGCCATCATAACCATTAGGGCTGTACACCAGCTCAGGCACCACCCGTAGACGATTAGCGTGATAACGGCTCAGTAACTCAGGATTCAGGCCATGATCTGGCTTAAAGGTGGCTAAACGTAGTCTTGCACCACGGTCTTCAAGGTGATTGCGTAGCAGCCAAAGCGTGCCTTTATCGGCATGGTCTAAATGCCTAACCACCGCATTGAGTAGATGTTTTTCGGTTTCTTGCGGGTAAACCTTAGCGTATTTGTCCCATGCTTCAGGTTGGCTTTGCTGCACATAAGCGAATACATCTTCAGGGTAGAGAGCACGTTCACGGTCGTAATGGGCAGAATCCCCCAGTAACCACCCCTGCTTTAGCAATGCTTGAATGATATAGTCTTGAAAGGCTTTTTCACGGGCTTTCGCATCCATGCTCATAGGGTTTGTTTCTCCTGTTGTGCTAACCAATTAATACCTTGATGGATAAAGTTAAAGAGGACTTCGGTCTCGTTTCGAGCAATCATATTGGGGATTATCTTAGGGTCAAGATCTTGTGATTGATGGATTAGGTCGTCCCTAAGCTCAATCAACTTCCCCCAATAGTCTAGGCTAGGCATTGGTAAGACATTACCCCTACTTTTCTTCTCGTTTAAGCACTCAAATGCTTGATAAGCATCTTGCGGGCAATCCCCCGTAATCGCCTTAGCCCAATGCTTGGCCACACTAATACAACTCACTAGCACTAGTTGCACAAGTCGCTCAGCCGCTCGATATTCCAGAGCCGATAACACACGCTGACTCAGTAATAACCTCAGATCCACCAGCTCAGATTGATAGCGGTTTAGGTTGGATCGTAGGGACAATATATAAGTGTTATCGGCCATCAACATTAGCTTCCCTTCATGTAGGCATAATCGCTCATCAAAAACGGTCGGCGATACTATCTAATAAATCGCTGAGAATATTGTGTGAGTGGGTTTGAAAAATCGGTGAGCCCTTCCTGCCTCTACATGGAACTGTAAAGGAGGATGAATACCTAAAGTCAAAATCATTTGAGAGTATAAAGACATCTTCAGGAAAGTAATCCTTACCTAATAATATAACCAGTAGAAAATCAAACCCTTTCTCTAAATTCTTAATCTTGGCTGGAGATTTACCAACCCTAGATGTCTTCACTTGATAACGGCTAATTTTGTGATCTGTTTTAACTGCAATATCCCAGGATTTTTCATTCGCTTTACCATAAATGATTTCAGCATCGGGATTGATATGCCGCAAGTAAACATAAGCAAAATACTCCCCAATTTTCCCAATATTCATTGACCATGTTGGAAGTAAATTAGCTGATGTCTGCTGTAGTTCCTCTAGCTGAACCAAGGCATTTAAGTATTGATCCATCACAGTGTTAACTTCTTGGACTGTACTCCAATCATCAACATCATGACTTAACAACTTGGTTGACTCAGGCATTGGGTTGTGACCAGCCACGTAGGTCGATCTTTCCGGTCACAGCGGCGGAAATTAGTGCAGTACGGCGTTCTTGCATTAATGAAATAGTTAGTAATGCCTTAACGATTAAAACCTCGAGTTTTTCAGATTGTTTACTCACATGCATGACTATTGCTTGTTGCTCATCTAATGGAGGAACTGGAATTCTACAATCAGCTAAAGATTCCCTGTTGATCTTAGGCATAGCTACACGGTCTGCTTGATTAACTGCAAAACGGGTGAATGGTTCAGAGAGTAAGAAGTAATACAAAAATTGATTTTCAAGTCCATTTTTCGCGTTAATCGGGTACATATCAGCACTACAAATAACATTATCTATTGGAGATATGCACACTTTTGCAAGTGCTGGTCGGATCTTGCTGTAAATCACTTCACCCTTTTTACATAAATATTTGCCACTATCAGCACCTTGTTCTTCCGCAGTTTCAAGCCCTAGCAACTTACCTGTTCCGCTTTCGATATGGTTTGGTGCTATCAATGCATATTGATTATAAGGAGATGTAGTTGGGTTAACTTGCCCATTTCTAATTGATGCACAATAACTAAATTTCTTCATAACCCAATGCTCTGGCACTTGGCCGAGCCACTCGACGCCAGAGTCTTTCATGGAGGCGTTTGGGTTGAGGCCTTTAGTGACGGCGTGGGAGATCACTGCTTGGCGTTTCTCTTTAAGCAGTTCAATCAGCCGCTGTTGCTTTGCTATCAACTGGTCAATTCTGGCGGTTTCGTAGTCGAGAAAGGCCGCGATAGTGCGCTGTTCTTCAAGAGGAGGCTTACAAAAGTAGCTATTGCCAATATCATTAAATCCAATAGTCTGCCTTACCCCTGCCCCCAGTGACTTCATATGAGCGACATCAAATTCATGTAATAGCCAACGGGCGAACTTGGCATCAAGCTGGCTGTAACATTGCAACACGATGTAACCGGTACTTACCACGACATCAATATCTGATAACGCAGTCCGCAAGCTTTTTAAGTCAAAGTTCAAGTTAAGAGGGTTGACCAAGAATTCACCGACCTTAACTTCTTGATAGGATGCCTTTGTATCTGCAGCAAGCTTATCTTCATCTTTGTATACAACTTGCCCAAAACTGATTGAACCAGCGGGTAACTCAATGTTTGATTTTTTTTGCTTTTCAACAAACACATGCTTGAAACGAATTTGTTCCCAATGCGATGGTGTAAAGCCCGACCAAATTATTCCCGAATCCTTGTACTCAGAATATGCGACATACTTGCTGTTCAACTCTGCTTGTTCACTCATGACAAACCTCCTGATAAGGATTTTTTGCCCAGAACAAGGCGTGCCTGGGCACAGCGAAGGAGCATAGTTAGCCTATGTGACTGATCGAGCACAGCCACAACGCGGTTATCGGTAAAAAAGACCGTCAGGATAGCCATCAGGAATGCACCTCCGCCAATAGCTGCATAATATCCTTCGCTACGGCATCCAGATCGGCATCGATTTCCTCTAATGAGCGTGGTGGCTGGTACTGATAAAAATGGCGGTTAAAGGGGATCTCATAGCCCACCAGCCCGACCTTACCGTCGAGGGGGTCGGTTTTGCTGGTATCAATCCACGCATCGGGCACATGGGGTAATACTTCCCGCGAAAAGTAAACGTCAATATCCTCATTGAGCGGTACGTTTTCGTTATCCCTTAGCTCTGTGGCAGGCTCAGGCTCCCCCTTGGTCTGACATATTTCAGCGGTATCATCCTGTTCGCCTAGATTGCTGAAAATCAGCTTTAGCACGGTAGCAGGTAACTTGCTGCTGGACACAGCAGCAAATGCCTTGCTAAATGCCTTTTTGAAGCCATCGCGGGATAAGTATTTATCCTGTGGCATAGCCGCTAAAGCGGACAAAATACCTTGCTGTAGCTCAGCATCCAATTTTGCCCATGCATTTTGCTGCTGAAGACTATTGAGCCGCTCTGCATCATGGGGATAGAGGGCTAACTTTAATGGCCGCTCAACGGTAATACGGCGATAGCCAAAATCGGTAGTATTGAAAATCTTGGCAATGGGGCTTTGCTCATAACGGCTGTAGAGCTCCACAATAGTACTAATAGCATCATCGTCGAGGAACTTACGCTTACTGCCAAGGGATTTACGCATGCTGGAATGCATATCGCTGGCGTTGATCAGCAATACCTTGCCTTTGCGTTCTGCTGGCTTATGGTTTGACAGCACCCAAATATAGGTCGCAATGCCGGTGTTATAGAACATATCCGTTGGCAGTGCGATAAGGGCATCGAGTAAATCTCGCTCCAAAATATAACGGCGGATCTCACTCTCACCGCTGCCCGCCCCTCCGGTAAATAACGGAGAGCCGTTGAGGATAATCCCAATGCGGCTGCCTTCGGATTTATCGGTTACGGGCTTCATCTTACTGATAAGGTGCATCAAGAACAGCAAGGAACCATCAGACACGCGAGGCAAGCCAGCCCCAAAACGGCCATTAAAGCCTTTGAGCTTATGCTCATCGTTAATGCGTTTTTCGACCTTCTTCCAGTCCACCCCAAACGGAGGGTTAGACAGGCAGTAATCGAAACGCTCGAATTCGAGTTGGTCATCCGACAGGGTATTACCCAGCTTAATGTTACTGATGTCCTGCCCTTTGATCAGCATATCGGCTTTACAGATAGCGTATGACTCAGGATTTAACTCTTGGCCATAGGTAGCTAAACGGGCATTCTCATTGATTTCTTTGAGGTATTCCATCCCCGAGGATAAGAAGCCACCCGTCCCCGCGGTGGGGTCGTAGATTGAACGCACTACGCCGGGCTTAGTCAGGGCCGCATCGTCACCGCTAAACACTAAGGAAGTGGTCAAACGCACGATATCTCTTGGGGTAAAGTGTTCCCCTGCGGTCTCGTTAGAACTCTCGGCAAAGCGGCGGATAAGCTCTTCAAACACTAAGCCCATATGGTAGTTGTCTACGGCTTCGGGCGACAGGTCAACCTCACGGAACTTTTTCACTACTTGGTAGAGGATGTTGGCATCGTCAAGGCCGTAGATAGTGTTGACAAAATTGAAGTGTTCGAAGATTTCCCTTGCATCTGTAGAGAAGGCTCGCACATAGGCGTCAAGGTTATCCCCCGTATTGTTCTCACCGAGGCGATTGAGGTTAAGCGGTGATGCGTTATAGAAGTTTTGCCCAGCAGCATTCAGCAGCAGTTTCTCACGGGCATTTTCGGGCAAGGCTTTAGTGGCCTCAGCTTGAGCCAGTACATTGTCTTTGGTGGCTTCTAATACGCATTCGAGGCGACGTAACACAGTAAACGGCAGAATGATGCGACCATATTGAGACTGTTTGAAATCGCCGCGTAGAAGGTCGGCAACTGACCAGATAAAACTGGCAAGAGAACTGATACTGATATGTTCCATGATGGCCCTGTTGGCTGCTTTGCTTATTCCGTGAGCAGCTCTATAAAAACAATAACAAAAGTGCCGAGAGTCTACCAATCATCCCCTTGAGTGAACAGTTGTTATTTCACAGTTTGCGGCTAATTATCCACTCGACGACTGCTATTTTCTCCCTGCCGATTTTGCTGCTGATTTCTGCCAACTCACTCTCCATCAAATGCAAGTATCATTGCCCTATTTGACAGTTTTATTGTTTTTACTTGCTGATTTTTAATTAATTTTCTAAAAATATCTATAGAAAAAGTTAATAGAAATACTTTAGTCAGTCTGCTGAATTTTCGGCTGAGGTTGGTGTAAAGCGGTTTAGGCTTATTGGGAGTGAGAGTGAAGACGAGTGAACAAGTGACTATCTGCCTCTAGATGTGGGAACCTTCATACTGAACACTCCGCCAGCACACTAGAGTTCACTTCATCCGAGTTACTATCGTGAACTCTAGCATCACCAGCCTAAGACAGTTGATGCCATCTTTTATCTTCTTTTGTAATTTCCACTAAGTAAACCAGCAATAAAAACCTTATAAATTAGTGCTATTCCATTTATTCATAACTAAAGCTGCATTAATGAAAAAATGTCATACCAAAACCTTTTAGGCAACAATTCGCCTCTTTAACCGATTTGGTTGAAATCTCATCAATTTACTGCGTTCAACTCTAACTCCAATCGATTAAAACATTATGTGAGAGGCATGACATGAATGACCCCACCGGAGATTGAGATGATAAACCATGACCTAAACCACAGCCCTATAGCAACAGCAAGCAACGCAGTTAGCTCTAGCGTGTTCAAGCTACCTTTTGAGCTATTCCAAGATCAATTAGGCCGAACACTCTACGAGATAAGCCGGATGCCTGTGAGTAATGGCGTGCTGTTGGGTGGTAGGGAGAGTCTAGCTAATACCTTAATGAAGCGTTGCGGTTATTCATTAAGAACGGCTAAACGCCATATCGGTCGGCTGGTGGCTTCGGGACTTCTGGAATGCTCTCAAACAACTAATGCCACAGGGATGCAGGCAACAAACCTTTATCGTCGTATGTTCGATTAATAGAGGAAAGAATGCCCCTGTTTAGGTTTAAGGACGACTTAAACAGGGGAAGAGCTAAAACCAGCTCGAAGGCCAAACTACAGACAAACTATTTACATATATATTTTAGTCTGTTGGCCTCTGTTTTAGAGGATATGTCACATGACATCTCAAGTATTGGTAAGAAATAACAGATTTAACCATGAAACATTGAATGAAATCGGCTTAGAGGGCGTTAAAGCACTTTATGACTTGCCAGAGCTGATCGCTAAGCTCGTCGACAGTGAGATTAAGCCAACATCAAGCGACTATTGCCAGTTAGAGGATGATGTTTGTCCCTTCTGTGGGCATGCAGGCTGTTTCAAAATTTATCATGGCGATCCAGCGGACCAAAACTATCACTGCTACTCATGTGAGGAACACGGTGATATTTATAGTTTTCTGACCTGTTATGACCTTGCAAACAATCCCTATGATGCGGCCAACAAGTTACTTGCTGGCGAGATTGAAGGGATAACCATCAATGCTCAACCCAAAGCTAAGAAAGTTAAGCCAGAGAAGCTAGAACTGACCAAAGAGCAATTCCTTCGTCGGCAAGAGCTTATGAATGCAGCATGTGAATACTACTTTGAACCTATGATTGCTGATAAAAGTAAACCTCTTGCTGCTCTTATGGAAAAGCGAAAACTCAGTCAAGAAGTACTGTTTGATAGCGACATAGGATATTCCCAAGGTCAACTTTGGTGTGCCTTAGAAGCTCAAGGCTTCAGTCGTAATGAGATGTACGCATCAGGATTGGTTAAAGAAGGTCAATCCAATCCTTCGGACTTTTTCCCAAGGGATGTCTATATCTTTCCTCATTATGATGAAGATGGACATCTTTGCCGCTTCACGTTTAAAGATCCCAAGAAAGAGAAACAATATCAAATGCCTAAGCAATTTTGGTTAAATGACATTCAGTTTTATGGACAACATTTAATTAATACCGCAGGGGCAGTCGCTATCGTTGAAGGTGAACACGACTTGTTAGCCTTACTAAATCACAACTGGGAGGGACCTGTTCTGGCAACCAATGGGCAACTGGGTCAAGAACAGCTGGCATGGGTAAAGCAGAACTTGCAAGAACGTGATGTGATCACCTTCTTTGATAGTGATGCGGCGGGTGATAAGTATCGCGAGAAGTTGGCAGAATTAGGGTTATCCTCACTCACTCAAGTGGGTCTGCCTGAAGGTCAAGGCAAGGACATTGACGACTATTTAAGGCGTGAAGATGCCTTATCACTCGAGGAGCTGGTTAATCAATACGGTGTAAGCCAGCAGTCTGTTGAAGTGATCTGTGAACCTGCTGTAAACCACGACAACACCTCGACAGACCCTGTGCCTGTGCCAGATGAAACTATCCCCGCGATCTGGACTAACTTCAACGAAGACACACTGAATGATGTGGGTAATGCTGACCGATTAAAAGCGATCACCAACGACAGCATGAAGTATGTACCAGAACTTAACAACATAGTTAACTTTAATGGCAAACATTGGGCTCCATCAAGCGGAAAGGAGCTTGAATATACCCGCTGTGTTGGAGAACGTCTTATCAATCAAGGTTGTAGTTTGCTAGAAGAAGCAATACAAACCAAAAATAAGACTAAGTTAGCCGAAGCAGAGCAATTACAAAAATTTGGCCGAATGACGCTTAATCGTAAAAAAATGATGGATATGCTAGAAATCTTCAAGTCAGGCAATCAGATATCTTCGAACCGCTTCGATGCTAATCCTATGCTGCTTGGAGTAAACAATGGCGTATTAGACTTAGCTAACGGAAAACTATTACCTGCACAGAAAGAAATGTACATCAGCCGCTGTGGGGATGTTCATTTCGATAGCTCAGCAGGTTGCCCTCGTTGGTTACAGTTCATTGATGAAATCACCTGTGGCGACAAAGAATACGCTAAGTTTTTACAACGCATAGTCGGTTACATGCTAACCGGGCGAACAGACGAACAGGTACTGTTCTTCCTCCACGGTCATGGCTGTAATGGTAAGAGCACCTTTATGAACGTGATACAGCGATTAATGGGAAGTTATTATCATCAGATCGATAGTAGTGTTTTGCTGCAAACCAATAACGGTAATACAGGCCCTAACCCATCCTTAGTTAAGCTTGCTGGTAGTCGTGTAGTTGTGGCTAATGAATTACCTGAAGGCTCTAGGATGAATGAAAACCTAGTGAAATCTATGACTGGTGATGATGTGATTGTCACTCGTCAACTCTATGCCAAGGTAGAACTAGAATACCGTCCGAAGTTTAAACTCATCATGATAGGTAACCACAAGCCCGTGATTCGTGATACGAGCCTCGGCATGTGGCGAAGAATGATCATGCTTCCATTCAATGCGAGTTTCAGTCAGGAACAGATGGACCCACGATTAATGGATAAGCTATATGCTGAACTCTCAGGTATCCTCAATTGGGCTCTAGAAGGCGTTCAAATGTGGCTAAAGGATGGCATTAAAGCCTCGATTCCCAATTCGATAAAGTCAGAAATCGCAGAGTATCGTCACGAGTCAGACTTACTCGCGATATTCCTTGAGGAATGTACCTGTAAGGGGGATTTTACCTATACAGATATGCTATATGATGCCTTTAGAAAGTGGGCTGAGCGTGATGGCGACTGGAAGATGACCCGTAATATCATGACCAAACGGCTGGTGGAGAAAGGCTTTGAGAAAGGCCGACACAACAGTAAAGCCATGATTAA
The DNA here is from genome assembly GCF_025653905.1 of Shewanella sp. SM71. NCBI lineage: Bacteria > Pseudomonadati > Pseudomonadota > Gammaproteobacteria > Alteromonadales > Shewanellaceae > Shewanella > Shewanella sp. SM71. Next base: position 147,643 of record NZ_JAKKRW010000009.1, on the reverse strand, counting down.
AGGAATTATCTTAAAGCCAATATTTGATGACATTATCGAACTCGCTCCTGAGCCACGGCAAGCTTCAAAACCGTTGTGGAGCACAGCTAGCGGTATTTCGCCGGATCAGTATACTATCTAAAGGTTAATCCATAACCAATTGAAGAGAGGCCCTAGAGCCTCTCTTTTACCATCATTTCATTAGGACTCAATATTTATAGGCAGATAAATCGCACAGTAGCCAGAAGACAGAATGACCTCATCAAACGACTTACAAGCCATTAAGGTACTGAGCGTAAAGGATGTCTGCAAAGTCTGTCTCAGTAATCTCTTGAAGCACTAAGTCACGCACAGCATTTGCTAGCAGCTCGTTATCCTCTGTAATTTCATAGTCGTTGAGAGACAAGTATTCGAGTGCGACTGCTAAGCCTGTTCGCTTATTTGCATCAGGACAAGCGTGAGATACCGCAATGCAAGCAGTATATTTGGCAGCAATCTCGAACACATCATCTAAGCCTTGGTAGACAATCGCATTATCGATACGGCTTAACGCTCCCTGAAGTTTAGGAATATCAACCGCACCTTTCATGCCGGGTTCTGTCGATAGAATTAACGCATTAATTTCGACAACTCGTTCAAAAGGAAAACAGATGATATCCATTACATATCAGCCAGCTTTTGGAAAGTTTTAGGATGGGTTCTTAATGCTAGTTTCGTTTCAGACTTCACGATTTGACGCCCAATATCACCAGATAAATCAAGTTGCTTGGTCGCTTTAATCTTCGGTCTTGTAACCGCTTGAACACCGTAAACTTCTAATTTTCGATTCATAATCTCATACCTTCATGAGCTTCGACTTGCAAACAGTATAACTTGATACTGCAAGGAAAAATATAGTAACGAACGAAGGCTAGTATACACTAGCACTAAGCCCCAGCGATTAAGCTACTGCCTTGTTATGATTCAGAACACCACTTGGGAATCGCTATCACTGGCATCTTATCTATCTCTTGATGCAGTTCTGAGTAGATTCCATAGTTTCGCCCCGTATTCCCCGCATTAGAGTGCCCTGTTATCGCATTTTGAATATCCTCACGCATCACCTTCCTTGCCTCTGTGATGAAACGATGGCGGAACGCATGTAGTGGTTTGAGTGTATCAAAATTTTCGATATTGAGCGTCATAAACGCCTCTTTGAGGTGCCTTGCAACCGCCAAATGATACTTAGCCTTATTGTTTGCTTTGAGCACTGGAAACAAGCGGCCATCAACGGGCAAAGACTGAAGGTAATCGAGCAGTCCCAACTCGATGAGAGATCGACATACTGGCACTTTCCTTGATTCACCCGTCTTAACAGATTGGTCGTCCCTCACCTCTTGGATATGGAAAAACCATAGCTGTGAGTCGTCCTTATCCTGTTTAATGTCTTTCACATAGAGTTGAGCAATCTCTTCAGCCCTTGCACCTGTATAGGCTAGGATAACGGGTAACCAGTAAGGTGCCTCACCATACCTTGCTTTCTGAGCATCTGTTCGAGCTAGAAAAAGTGGCAAGGAAAAAATCTGTGATAGCTCAGTGTTTGAATAGCCCGGATCTCTCACTGTCCTGACAGCTTCTTTACCCGGAGAGACTTGGTGACACGGGTTTTTCGGCAAGATATCCAATTTCACCGCTTGCTGGAAATAGCCTGAGATAAGCTTAAGTTCCTTATCAGCGGTATTGATGCTAACCCGAGCCAACCCTTGCTTATTTGCTATCTCAATTTGCTTCTTAAAGGAGAGATCTCTGACATCATGTGTTGGCTTACTGGGACATTGAATGATCCAATTGAAGAAGTTACGCATATCAATCTTTTGGATTTGACCTATTGGCTTAGTGCCGAAAAACTCGATGAGTCTGTTGCATGGTCGATTGCGGTCTGCTTGCCATGACTTAAAGGCAGTCTCACCTAAGATGAGACTTTTTTGAGTATTAACCCATTCAACCAAATGAGAAACGGTAGATGATGTTGAGAGATCCCCTCGGGTAGCCACATCATCAGGAACGACTTCTAGCCCTGATTCAGCTAGTGCAGCACGACTGTTCTCAGCAAAGCCCTGCACATTCATAGAGTCACTTCGTGGCATGAACAGTGGCTCGAAGCCTCTATTTCGCTCCCGTCGTGTATATACTTCTAGGTCAAATGCAGAATTACACAGCCTAATAATAGCTTCAGCTAATTTGACGGAGAGATACAGCTTAGCAGCATGGGAAAAGAGTTGGCACTGAGACAGAGTGAGGGCTTCATCAACGAAATCGTTCATGTGACTCATGAAGCGTTGTTCTGCTGATTGCTGGTGGAGAGTACCTTCAGCGACGTTTAACGCCTCTAACGGCTCGCTAAACCACTCTGCCATCGCTTCAAGGCCATCGGATGTCTCTAGGGTATATCGAGCGAGGATATCCGGCTGGCTTAGTCGTTGACGTTCATTAACGAACCAATGACTCACGATAGCATCTAACTGGGCAGGGTTAACTTGCTGCTCTCGTTCTTGATTATCGTAACGCAACTGGGCATTAGCCGTGATAGCTTCAAACTCTGCAACAATGACTGATGCCCGAGATTTTGCTTCTGCTGCGTCCTTAGTTTCAAGACTTCTTTTAAGCTCTGTTTTGCCGTCTAAGAAAGGCCGTAAATGTGCAGGAATACCCTTGCGGATTTTCCACATTCCAGACTTCGGATCTCTGCGAGGTTGGATCATAAATGCCATCGTTTTGTACCACCCTTTTGTACCACCTTAAGGTGCCAAAGGTTGGTTAGCCATTGGATTAAGCAACTATAATTCAATAAGTTTTTGATAGAAATGAAAAAACCCGACCATGTGATCGGGTTCTTAGAATTTGGCGGTGAGAGAGGGAGTCGAACCCTCGATACGTTACCGTATACACACTTTCCAGGCGTGCTCCTTCGGCCACTCGGACACCTCACCATATGTCGATTTATGTTAGCGTGGTTAATCTTTCACGTTTAAGAATCACTAACGATTTCGTATAGCCTTGCCGAGAGGCTTTCATCGTTAACGGAGCGGTACTGTACGCAAAAGCCTAAAGGGGGTCAAGTAAAAAAGACTCAGTTTCAGGCGGTTGCACAATTGCTAAACAAACCGCCGTGATTTCTTGAATCTTTTCACCGTTTTATACCGTTAATTGACGGTAAATTTGTGCACTTCTTTTGACATTGAATTCGCGTCAAACGTCAGGGCTTTGGTCAGCTCCCTAAGCTCATCGGAGATCCTTTGAGTATTAAGGTAAATCTCACTGATCTTCAGTGCATTACGATTTACGTCTTCTGATACCGCCGATTGCTCATGGGTTGCTGTAGCAATTTGCTCGTTCATGCGGTCAATAATGTCTACTTGCTCCACAATACGTTTCAATTCGATACCTGCCTGTTCAGCTTCATGGACACTGCTATTCGCCTGAGCTAATCCTCTGTCCATGGCTTTTACTGCAATGCTCGCTCCCGCCTTCAATCTATCTGTCATATTTTTAATGTCAGAGGTCGAGGTTTGTGAGCGCTGCGCTAAACTTCGGACTTCGTCTGCAACTACAGCAAAACCGCGACCCATTTCCCCTGCGCGGGCAGCTTCAATGGCGGCATTAAGCGCGAGTAAATTAGTTTGCTCAGCAATACTGCTGATCACTTCAAGCACTACCACTATGCCGTGAATCTCACGGTCTAAATCGTTAATGGCTTTAGAAGCTCCACTAATATCGTCGGCTAACGCTTTGATCGCTTTGCTGGTTCGGCCGACTTCGAGGTTGCCTTCTTTAGCCTCTATATTGGCGGCGGAAGACGCTTCGGATGCCTGCACTGCATTGCTAGCAATCTCGGCCACTGTTGCACTCATTTCTGTCATAGCGGAGGCCACTTGTTCTGCTTCACTGTGGCCCGCCATCACATCTTGCTCCATGGCATGGGTACAGAGATCCATTTGCTCCACGGCTTGTTGCAATTTAGCACCACTGGAACGTACATGTAGGATCACCTTTTCAAAATCACTCATCATATCGTTAAAGGCGATGGCGAGTTCACCGAATTCATCGGAGCTAGAGTGAGTCAGACGCACACTTAAGTCGTAATGTTTACGGGCTTGCGTGATGGTCGAATATAAGTGATGCACACTGTCATGCAAATAACGGATAACAGATAGACTCAATATCAAGACTATCGCCAATACTGAGATTAAGGTCGCGAGCACTAAGAACATTTTCTCATTCGCTAATGTTAATCTTTCATGGGTGGTATTAAGTAAATCTGCCGAGACTTGCTGTTCAAACTCACGTAATAGCTCAATCCGCGCGGTCGATTTACTGAACCACTCTTCAGGACTTTGTTGCAGGATTTTTTGATTATCTTGCTCGAATGCGATTTGACGTAACAGCTCAACGTCATGCATTGCAGCTGAACTCTGTAAACGGTTAAACGAGGATAATAAATCAGAATTTGCTAGCGCTAAAAAACGCTCTTGATAGGTATTTTGCTCCGAAACCAAAGTGATAAATTTGGCATAAACCTTAGGCTTAAATCCTGCTTGGCCAAAGGTTGAGCTGAGTACCGCCCTTTCAATCCCCGCCCTTTCCTTTAATTGCAAAAAAGCACTAAAAGCCGTCGCTTTAATGGCGATTTCTTGATTAGCACCCGTTTTAGCGGTTTCATCGACTATCGTCAGTAATGACTTATTTAACTCAGTGTAATAGGCTACTTCATCGGCGACACTGATACTTAAACTATCCACCTGCGAGCGGATTGCATTCAAACGCCCAAGTTGAGCGTTTAACTCTCTAAGTTTTGGGGCAAATATCTCCGGCAGATGATTCTCAGTGATAAAACGCTGATAGAGGCCGAGCTGCGTATCCGTTAATTGTCTTTGACCAGGTATTTTACCCGCAAACGCTTTTCCTGTTGAGCCAATAAATCCAGCACTCATGCCGCGCTCTTTTTGTAACTCATGCACTAAATTACTGTTGGTGACGGCTAGCTCGCTTAATTGCACTACTAAGGTTAAATCTTTTCTATATTCATATTTTTCAATGAGGTAAAGCGTGCCACATAAAAAACAGGCTAATAGCGGAGGCAAGACAACCATTAATAATTTTTGTTTTAGACTGAGATTACCAATCCATTGCCATTTCATAGAAATATCCTTTTAAACTTAGTTTTAGATCCAAATACCGAACACTAGGTATAGCATAATATCAACCGTAGGACGACTAAGGTTTATTGAAATTGCACAAGCTAATATCCTGATAAACGAGGATTTCCCCCATATTCCATCAATAGCTTAGATTTTGCTAATCGCAGAGCAAACTTGAGAAACGTCAAACAAGGAGCAGATAGAAATAAAAAACGCATTGAAAATTCCAATGCGTTTTTCTAGAGAAAGGAACACTTAATCTGTGACTGAAAATGACTCTAACTGAAAAGCTGTGGGAATAATCCCTTCACACCAGCCGCAATGACTTCGATACCAATAGATAACATCAAAAGTCCCATGAGACGGGTAATCACGTTAATACCCGTTTTGCCGAGGATCTTATAAATGATAGATGCCATTCTAAACAGGCCAAAACTCACTAAACCAAACACTATCACAGTAATGAACATCGCAATAATGTTCGACAATGAATTATGCTCAGCGGCAAAGACAATCACCGAACTGATAGCGCCAGGTCCCGCCATCAGTGGCAAAGCCAAAGGCACAACCGCCACAGATTCCATCGCCGAGGATTCGCGGTCTTCCTCTTGGTTACGCTTCACTTCACCTAACTTACCTTGCAACATTGACATCGCAATAATGGCAATCAGGCTGCCACCAGCAATTCTAAAGGCAGATAACGAAATGCTGAACATATTCAGAATGTGCTGCCCCGCCACAATCGTGACTAAGAGGATCACCACAACCGCAAAGTTCGCTACTTTACCCGTGTGATTCCGCTCAGCCTCCGTTTGATGGCTGGTTAAGCTCACAAACACAGGCAACAAGCCAACCGGATTAATGATGGCAACGAGGCCAAGAAAAAATTTAACGTAAAGAGTTAACTCCAAGGGACTATCCTTATGTGCGTGTCACGCCGTCTTCATCAAAATAAGCTTGAGGGCAAGTATAGTATCTCAAGCGCTATTGACTGAAAAATGAGATTTTTGAGGTTAAATCACAACTTCGAATAATATTTAGTTATCGAAGCCGATGCATTTTCAGCGCAATTTTAAACAAACAAGTTACCCTAAGTGTAGTTTTATTACATAAAAGCACGATATTGTCGTTGATATCACACTTTCAACGCGGCTTTAGGTGTAATTTTCTACCATAAAGAGGATTTAGTGAATGCCTTGATTCACTAAATCTTTTTAGGAGTATTAATCATGACAGTGACCAATGCACAAGAACTGGATCTCATGGTCGAGCGAGTGGCCAAAGCACAAGCCGAGTATGCGACATTCAGCCAAGCGCAAGTCGATAAAATTTTCCGTGCAGCCGCCCTTGCCGCTGCCGATGCGCGTATCTCGCTGGCCAAAATGGCCGCCGCAGAAACCCGCATGGGTGTCGTTGAAGACAAAGTAATTAAAAACCACTTTGCCTCTGAGTACATTTATAACAAATACAAAGATGAAAAAACCTGCGGGATTTTATCTGAAGATGTCACCTTCGGTACTATTACCATTGCTGAACCCGTAGGCATCATCTGTGGCATAGTCCCCACCACGAACCCCACATCGACCGCGATATTTAAGGCCTTAATCAGCCTTAAAACCCGTAACGCAATTATCTTCTCGCCCCATCCTAGGGCCAAAGTTTCAACCACAACCGCAGCAAAATTAGTGCTTGATGCTGCCATAGCCGCGGGCGCGCCCAAAGACATTATTGGTTGGATTGATGAACCCAGCGTTGCACTATCAAATCAATTAATGACTCACCCTAAGGTGAATTTAATCCTCGCAACGGGAGGCCCAGGCATGGTGAAAGCCGCCTACTCTTCCGGTAAACCTGCTATTGGCGTAGGTGCGGGTAACACGCCTATTGTTATCGATGAAACCGCCGACATCAAACGCGCAGTCAGTTCGATTCTCATGTCAAAAACCTTCGATAACGGTGTGGTTTGTGCGTCAGAGCAAGCAGTAATTGTGGTCGACAGTATTTATGAGCAGGTTAAAGAGCGTTTCGCAACCCACGGTGGCTATATGCTGTCGAAGGATGAAACCGCGGCGATGCAACACATCATTTTGAAAAATGGCGGTTTAAATGCCGATATCGTTGGCCAAAGTGCTGCCAGTATCGCGAAAATGGCGGGCTTTGAAGTGCCACACTGGACAAAAGTGTTGATTGGTGAAGTCACCGACATTTGCGACAGCGAAGCCTTCGCCCATGAAAAATTATCGCCATTACTTGGCATGTACCGCGCCACCGACTTTAACGATGCCATGGATAAAGCCGAAGCCTTAGTCGCACTCGGCGGCATTGGCCACACATCAGGGCTTTATACCGACCAAGATACCCAAACAGAACGTGTTCATGCCTTTGGTTTTAGAATGAAAACAGCACGTATTTTGATCAACACCCCAGCTTCACAAGGCGGTATTGGCGATCTGTACAACTTCAAACTGGCACCTTCGCTCACTTTAGGCTGTGGTTCTTGGGGCGGCAACTCGATTTCAGAAAACGTTGGCCCGAGTCATCTAATTAATAAAAAAACCGTCGCTAAGAGGGCCGAAAACATGTTGTGGCATAAGCTTCCTGCATCTATCTATTTCCGCCGCGGTAGTTTGCCCATCGCGCTCGAAGAACTGAGCGATAAAAAACGCGCCTTAATCATCACAGACAGATTTTTGTTCAATCACGGTTATTGCGATGAAACCATGCGGATTTTAAAAGCCCAGGGCCTTGAAACCGAAATTTTTTACGATGTTGAAGCCGACCCCACATTAGCCATAGTCCGTCAAGGCGCTAAGGTCGCTCAAAGCTTTAAACCCGATGTGATAATTGCGCTCGGCGGCGGCTCACCAATGGATGCGGCTAAGATTATTTGGGTAATGTACGAGCATCCAGATGTGGATTTTGCCGATCTAGCATTGCGCTTTATGGACATTCGTAAACGTATCTACAAATTCCCCAAAATGGGCACCAAAGCCATGATGGTGGCAATTCCGACGACTTCAGGCACTGGCTCAGAAGTCACACCTTTTGCGGTAGTGACAGACGAAATTACCGGTAAAAAATACCCGATTGCCGACTATCAACTCACGCCCAATATGGCGATTGTTGATCCAAATCTTGTGATGGACATGCCTAAATCCCTCACCGCTTTTGGTGGCATAGATGCGGTGACCCATGCATTAGAAGCCTATGTCAGCGTGATGGCGAATGAGTACAGCGATGGCCAAGCGCTACAAGCCCTCGACTTACTGTGCAAATATTTACCCGATGCCTACAACTTGGGTTCACAATCACCTGTCGCCCGTGAAAAGGTCCACAATGGCGCCACTATTGCGGGTATCGCCTTTGCTAACGCTTTCCTTGGGATTTGCCACTCAATGGCACACAAACTGGGCGCCGAGTTCCATCTCGCCCATGGCCTAGCCAATGCGCTGCTGATCAACAACGTAATACGCTTTAACGCAACGGATCTGCCCACTAAGCAAGCGGCCTTTAGCCAATACGACAGGCCAAAAGCCCTGTGCCGTTATGCTTCCATCGCAGATCACTTGAAACTAGGCGGAAAGACGGATGAAGAAAAAGTCGAAAAATTGCTTGAGAAAATCACACACCTCAAGAAGACGATTGGCATTCCTGCTTCTATCCAAGAAGCCGGTGTCAACGAAGCCGACTTCCTCGCCAAGTTAGATGAATTAGCCGAAGATGCGTTCGATGATCAATGTACCGGTGCCAACCCACGTTACCCATTGATTAACGAGCTGAAACAACTGTTCCTCGATAGCTATTATGGCCGTGACTATAGCGACAACAACTAGGTTATCGCCTGCCAATGCTAGGCTCGTGCTTAATAAAAGCCGCGCGACATAAATGAAGAAGCCCTCGAATGAGGGCTTTTTATTGCGTGATGTTCCGTGAATGACCTAATTAAAGAGTCGATGCGTTAATCGATCGCACGCAAAATGACTTCACTAGCAGCTAACTCAACTGGGCATCACTCACTTACGATCACTAAGCTGAACATCACAACAAACTGTGACTAACGCTGTGCCAGTACATAATCGATGGCGCTGGTGATGGCCGCAACTTGCGCCAGATTACATTCAGCTGGCGTGGCCGTTGGGCTATCTGGGTACACTTCTGTCGTTGTGTTATAGATACAGCCAGTGACACTGCTGCAAAGCCCTAATGACTTAAGCGGATAGTTAATCACCCCGTGCTGCACCACAGTCGAGCCAATGATCTCGCCTTTCTCATCGGCAGGAGCAATGTGCGTCACTTTACTCACACCGTCAATAATGGCTTTCTGAAAGGCATCCATTGAGTGTTCTGTATCACCCACAGCATAAAAACCATCTGGAATAGTACCTTTGACGTACTCTTTTCCATCACGGGCGCAAAGCGCTGGACGAAATTCTAATTCATCGGAATCCGTGGTTTCATGTAAGTCCACATGCACATCAAAATCTTGCTCTACGGATGCGACTAAGGCCATCAAGGCCGCCGATTCTTCCGCTGGACTGTTGGCATAAAATGAACGATTAGGATCGATAGCCTTAGGGTTCCAACGATTGATGGTTTCGTAACCCCAAGGACTCACGCACACGGCGATCACAAGATTGACGCGATCAACATAATGAGCCGCCTTATCCGCTAAAAATGCCAGGGCACCATGAACACCGCTGGTTTCGTAACCGTGCACGCCACCAGTCACGAGCACGGTTGGCTTTTGTGGATCAAACTGTTGGCTTTTTACCGCAAATAATGGGTAACGCTCGGCGTTAATCGACAAGGCGCCATATTGCACAATGCCAAGCCCAAGCGTAGAGAGCTTTGCTTCCATCGCCTTGAGTGGCGTCACGACATCGTCCTGATACGAACGCTTGATTTGGGTGCTCGCCAGCCATGCAGCTTTTTCAGCCTCGCCCCATTTTTCGCCAGCGTTGCCGATGGGATAAAATGTTAAATTTGCCATAATTCCTCTATTTTTAGTTCTATTCGGTAAAGTTCTTTTTATTCAAGTTCTTTGCACCCTAGTGCTTTCGTTCAAGCTCTTTCGTTGAATTACTATTCAGCCGAATGATAATGCTCGTGTTCGGATGATAAATGAGTACAGTCAACCTAAAGCACTAGCTGCATGGGAATATCGCGGATTCCGCCGCGTTCTCGCTCGGGTCCAAGGGGCACAAAGCCAAAGCCTAAGTACACAGCCTGCGCATTCAGCGCCGAGTTCACGGTAAATATGCCCGAATTGCCTTGGGCTAAACATTGAGCTTTGGCATGTTCCCACAACATTCGCGCCACGCCTTGCCCCTGCGCATGGGAGGCGACAAAGAGATGGTATAAGTGACTATTCGCCTTCATCCCCACTACACCTGCGAGTTGGCCCGAGTCCGTTATGGCAACATGGTACTGATAACCCATAGCAAAGTAGCTACCAATCGCTTCTATCGACATGGCATTAACTAAGATTGCAGCGCCCTCTGCTGTGCAAGTTGGGGCGATAAATTCTTGGGTTAATTGAGTGAGTAATACGCTTATTTCAGGGATATCAGTTAAGGTTGCGGCTCGAATGTTCATCTTAACTCCTTGATTAAAAACATTTCATGACACAATAAAAAGCCAGAACAAAGTCTGGCTTTTTAAGATACTGAATCAAAAGGCACTCAATCCAAATACACTTGGTCAGAAGACGCTTAGTTTAAATACAGACTAAAAATACTTTGATTGTCAGTTAAGCATTAAATGACTCGCCGATAATAATCCTATCAGGGCGAGCCTTGCTTCTATGGGCTTTCGTCGGTGCAAAGCCCATAAACGCACTGGTCGTTATTGCTTAGTCCAGCGATCCATCCAACCGAAGACATTAGCATACCATTGCTCTAAGTTTTCAGGTTTTAAGATCCAATGGTTTTCATCAGGGAAAATCAATAACTCAGATGGGATCCCTTTGCGCTGCATAAAACTGAATGCCGCTAAACCTTGACCATAAGGGACGCGGAAGTCCTTCTCACCGTGGATAACCAGCATGGGTGTTTTCCAGTTTTCAACATAATTCACTGGGTTAAACTTCTCATATAACGCTTTGTTATCTGAATAAGTGCCGCCAAACTCATGCTCTGCGAACCACACTTCTTCGGTCACGTAATACATTGAACGCATATCGAACAGACCCGCGTGGTTAACTAAGCACTTGAAACCGTCGTTCCAGTTACCTTGGATCCAGTTCATCATGTAGCCGCCGTAAGAACCGCCGAGCGCACAGGTGTTTTGCGGATCGAGCCATTTTTGTTGCTGGCTCACCGCCGCTAGGCCTTTTTGCAGATCTTCTAATGGCTTACCCCCCCAATCTTGGCTGATTGAATCCGTAAAGGCTTGGCCGTAACCGGTAGAGCCGTGGAAATCCACCATGACGACGCCATAACCCGCACCCGCCCATAATTGGGCATTCCAACGACCACTGAAGGCATTACCAAATGAACCTTGCGGCCCACCGTGAACGAGATAGGCAATTGGGTATTTTTTCCCTTCTTGGAAGTTCGCCGGTTTGATCCAGTAACCGTAAACGTCTTCGTTATTCCAACCTTTAAAGCTGAACTGTTCAAACTTACCAAACTTGATCTCGGCCAATTTGTCTTTATTCACTTCGGTCAGACGTTTAAGCCCTTCACCTTCAGTCGTAATGCTATAGAGATCGCCCGGTTCAACTAAGGTTTTGCTATCGAAAATCAGTTGTTCGTTAGTGACCGCAATTAAACTGTTCGTGCCATCACTGTAGACAGAACGCACATCGCCAAATTGGGTATTCACTTGGAAAATTGAGACTTGACCTAGGTCTTGTGCCGTCACATACAAGGTACGATTGTCAGGAGCAAACATCAGTGAGCTTGGGCTGCGATCCCATAATGGCGCCACTTCTTTGGTTTGGCCTGTGCTAGTATCGCGCAGCATAATGCCGTAGCGATCTGCTTCAAAACCCGGTTTTTTCATTGCTAAATAGGCCATGTAACGACCATCGCTCGAAAATGTTGGCTGCGCATCCCATGCAAGATTGTCTTTGGTTAAGTTGGTTGCGGTGCCGCCTGTCACTGGCACTTGCCACAAATCATAGTTAGTGGTCCAAGCTTGATCTTTGCTAGGGGCTTTCGCGCTATAAACCACAAACTTACCGTCTGGGGTGAAGGTCACTTCTTCCATACCCGAGAAAGGTTTTGGCGGCGTTTCAGTGTTTAACCCTTGAGTCACATCCACTACTTTAGTGAGTTTCTCACCGTTTACCGCACCCACAAATAAATGGTTACGGGCGTGGTCTTCCCACGTATCCCAATGGCGAACCATTAACTGCTTGTATTCACGGCCAGTCGATTTACGCTCAGCTTCGGCGGTAAATTTATCCTTTGAGCAGGCTAAGTCCTTACACTCGGGGAATACCCGCATGCTAAGTACAACTTGTTTACCGTCGTTTGATAATTTGTAGCCATCAATATCCAAAGGTAAATCAGAAACTTGTACCGCTTCACCGCCCGTTAATGGCAGTTGAAATAACTGGCTTGAACCACTGCGACTAGCAAGGAAATAAATCGACTTGTCGTCATTGGCGAAGCTCACATCGTGCTCAGTGCCCGTGGCAGAGGTCAATTGTAGTGGTTTCGCCTTCGTGTCTATCAAATCTAATAGATACAGATCCGAGCTGGCCTCTCCCTTATCGTTTACCGTTTTAAGACCATAAACTAATTTAGTGCCATCATGGGACACAGTCGCAGAGTGCATCTTATTGAGTTTAATGAGTTGTTGCACAGTAAAAGGCGTTGGATCGGCCGCTTGGGCTGATAACGCCAGTCCCGCAGCGCCGAGCGCCAATAGGAGAGGAGCTATTTTCATTGTTATGTCCGTCTTTTGTTGAACAGGTTCGAGGCTTGCAAATATTCGATAATCATCATTGCTGCAAACACGAATGTTAAAAAACGATCTGAGATCGTATCTTTCGAAGATAAGCTTGCCACACTATCGAAACAAAAACGCTCAGGCAAGCCAAATGGCGAACCTGAGCGTATTTTTTTGTGACAAAATGTCAGTGGCGCAACGTTTTACCTCAAGAACAGATATCAGAACTCAAACTTAAGCTGTTTTGCTTAAAAAGCCATCAAGTTCAATCCGCTGCATCCTCACCTTTACGCTTTCGCGTTGGCGATATTCACTTTCCAAATTGCTGGGCCAGTTTCATGGGCGTTCACACCATGCGAATCCACAGCCACAGTCACTGGCATATCTTGCACATCAAACTCGTAAATCGCTTCCATGCCCAAATCAGCAAAGGCCACGACGCGAGAATGTTTAATCGCTTTAGACACTAAATACGCAGCGCCGCCAACGGCCATCAGATATACCGCTTTGTGTTTTTTGATTGATTCAACTGTCGCAGGGCCGCGCTCAGCTTTACCTATCATGCCCATAAGACCAGTTTTCTCTAACATTAAGTCAGTGAATTTATCCATACGGGTTGCTGTGGTTGGGCCCGCAGGACCGACAACTTCAGCACCGACTGGATCAACGGGGCCAACGTAGTAAATAAATTTACCCGTAAAGTCCACGCCTTCTGGCAGACCTTCACCGCTTTCAATCAGGCTTTGAATGCGCTTATGGGCAGCATCGCGACCTGTGAGCATTTTACCGCTCAGCAGAATGGTTTCACCGCTCTGCCACTGCTCGATATCCGCTTGAGTCACAGTATCTAAGTTAACGCGGCGCACATCATCACCCACTTCACGGGTGATTTCTGGCCAATCGGCCAATGATGGCGGCGTTAATTCCGCAGGACCTGAGCCATCTAAATGGAAATGTACGTGGCGAGTCGCCGCGCAGTTCGGGATCATCACCACTGGCTTTGACGCCGCATGGGTGGGCGCCGATTTGATTTTAACGTCTAACACTGTGGTTAAACCGCCAAGACCTTGGGCACCTATGCCTAAGTTGTTCGCGCGCTCAAAAATGTCTAAACGCAGCTTTTCTTCGGTCGTTTGCGCGCCACGGGCGAGCAACTCATGGATATCCACGCTTTCCATCAGCGCTTCTTTGGCTAATACGGCCGCTTTTTCTGCCGTGCCGCCAATGCCTATACCCAGCATACCCGGTGGACACCAGCCCGCACCCATGGTCGGTAGCGTTTTTTCTACCCAAGCGGCGATATCATCAGATGGGTTTAACATCACCATCTTAGCTTTGTTTTCACTGCCGCCGCCTTTGGCTGCAATCGCCACTTCGATATGGTTGCCTGGCACCATGTCGATATGCACCACAGATGGCGTGTTATCTTTGGTATTTTTACGGCTGCCAGCAGGATCTGACACTATTGATGCGCGCAGTGGGTTATCAGGATTGGTATAGGCACGACGAACACCTTCGTCGACCATTTCCTGGATCGTCATATCGGTTTTGTCCCATTGGACACCCATACCCACTTTCACGAAAGTGGTCACAATCCCAGTGTCTTGACACAGAGGACGTTTACCTTCGGCCGACATACGCGAGTTAATTAAGATCTGGGCAATTGCATCCTTCGCCGCCGCACTTTGTTCACGCTCATAAGCTTGGCTCATGGCATCAACAAAATCCTTCGGGTGGTAATAAGAAATGTATTGCAAAGCATCCGCCACACTTTCAATAAAGTCGGCTTGTTTAATCACAGAAGTTTCAGACATTTTATGGTGAGATGACATAGTAGGAGCGCTCCAGCAGCCTTTGCGGCCTAACTTGTTTTTGTTTAATTCTTTCTGGGCCAATATGATACTCTTTCACATCTTTTTGGGCTACATCACATTTTGAATAGGGTTAATCGATGGCAATTAGGGCGTCAAAACAGCTTGCATCACGCCAACTTGACTGGACATTAAGTACCGCAGCACTGTTCGAACACTTTGCAAATGACACTTGGGCTATTCTGTTAGATTCGGCGAACGCGCCGCATCAAGACGCCAGATTCGACATTATTTGCGCCAATCCTATCGCAACGTTAGTGACTCAGGGTGAACGTAGCGATATAAAGCTCATCGATACGGACTTGAGCTTACCCGAGGCAATAGACCCAAACCGTGATCCCTTCGAGTTACTCAACACTTTATTAACCCATTGGTATTCAAAATCTTTTGATTGTGATTTGCCCTTTAGTGGTGGCGTAATGGGCAGTTTTAGCTACGATTTAGGCCGCAGAATTGAATCCCTGCCGATAACGGCCAAGCAAGATATTCAACTGCCAGAGATGAACATCGGCTTTTACGACTGGGCGTTAGTTTTTGATTACCAAGCACAGTGTTGGCATTTACTGCATTATTTAGGTGAAGCAGCACTCGACATTGAGTTGAATAGAATTCAAGATAAAATCACCAAAAAGCCAAATTCTGCCACATTTGTGCTTACTAGCCCATGGACAGCACAGATAGACAAAGCCCAATACACGGCAAAATTTGCAGCAGTTCAAGCCTATTTACACAGCGGTGATTGCTATCAAATAAATTTAACCCAAAGATTCGAAGCCCATTATCAAGGCGATGAGTGGTCGGCCTATAGCCAACTGCGCAATGCCAATAAAGCGCCCTTCTCGGCCTTTATGCGTCTGCCGCAAAACACGATTTTATCGATTTCACCCGAGCGCTTTATTCAGCTTCGCGGTGACGATATTCAAACCAAACCTATCAAAGGCACGCTGCCGCGTCATACCGATCCCGCATTGGATGTGAAAACCGCCAATACACTGGCAAACTCACCAAAGGATCGTGCCGAAAATGTCATGATTGTCGATTTACTGCGCAATGATATCGGCAAAGTGGCGGCAGCAGGCTCAGTACGTGTACCGCATCTATTTGAGATTGAAAGTTTTCCTGCGGTGCATCACTTAGTCAGTACGGTGACTGCCAAGCTTGATAGCCGATTCACGGCGAGTGATTTGCTGCGCGCGGCGTTTCCCGGCGGCTCAATTACCGGCGCACCTAAAATTCGTGCCATGGAAATTATCGAAGAGCTCGAACCTTCACGGCGCAGCCTTTATTGTGGATCTATGGGTTATATCAGCCAAGACGGTCAAATGGACACCAGCATCACCATTCGCACTATTGTGGCCGAACAGGGCAAACTCTATTGCTGGGCGGGCGGAGGCATAGTGGCGGATTCAGAAGTGGATGCCGAGTACCAAGAAACCTTTGATAAGATCAGCCGTATTTTACCTTTGCTTGGCGCAGAGCCGCAAAAGCCGTAAGCTTTCATACTAAACAGTCACGAGAACGTCGATGGATCAAGCGGAATTTAGACTCAGATTTAATCTGCACCCTTTAGCGCTGCAAGATCCGGCGGCCTTTCCACACCTTGGACTGCGCAAAGCTGCGGTGTTGCTCCCGCTGCAGGATATCAACGGTGAACTAAATCTAATTTTAACCCAAAGACCGATGCACCTTCGCGCCCATCCAGGACAGATCAGTTTCCCCGGAGGTAAAATTGAGCCCTACGATGTCGATGCAATTGCGGCCGCGTTAAGGGAAGCAGAAGAAGAAATTGGACTCTCAAGGCATAATGTCGAGGTGATGGGCACGTTTCCAGCCCACAATACCTTCACAGGGTTTGAAATCACTCCTGTGATAGGCATTATCAAGCAGGCATTTGATTTAAAACTCGATCCCGGTGAGGTCGCCGATTGCTTTACCGTGCCATTAAGCTTTTTTATTGAACCGAATAATCGCCACCAAAAACGCTTTTTACGCCAAGGGCGCTATTACAGCGTGCATTTTATTCCCTATCAACAACGGTTTATCTGGGGTGCGACTGCCGCGATTATCGACCATCTGTGCCGCCAGTTAAGCATTCCTGCCGATATCCTCTGACTTCATTTGCCATTGCTAAACCGTTAAAAAAGCCAAACTGTTAAATTAGCCAAACTGTTAAATTAGCCAAACTGTTAAATTAGCCAAACAATGGCTAGCTTAAACCACCAAATGGATATACAAACCGGCGACAATCGACGTTAGCAGCAACATGGGAATATTAAACCAATAACCCATACGACTGTGATGGGCGACATAATAGTTAAACGCTAAACTGACCAAACTAATACCGCCACAAACCCAAATCAAATACTGCAATAATTGGGTTTCATGTGGATCCCAATGGACTCTAAATGTCGCGCCACGGGTTAAATAGGCCCCAACTTCACGGTCTGGCCTTGCATCACTAAACACTAATAGCGCATAGACGGCTATTGCCCAGCCTAAAATGGATAAGGTCGCAAGGATAATTTGAAATATTCTAGTCTTGCTCATACCGCCTCCCGCCGTTTAACTCACTATATCGCTCAATATCGATATTATTAATCTCAGGATACCTTTTTCAGCTTGAGAAAAGCCACCAGCAAGGTAATATAAACCTCCAAAATTTTCATATAAAACGTTTCGTTGGAGAATTAAGCAACAATGAGCATTGCATCTGTCGCATCTGTATTTAAAGGTGAGCACGCCGTCGGTTCTAAAGTCACAGTGCGTGGCTGGGTCAGAACCCGTCGTGACTCTAAAGCCGGCATCTCTTTTTTAGCTGTTTACGACGGCTCTTGCTTTAATCCTATCCAAGGTGTCGTGCCCAATAGCTTAGATAATTACGACAACGAAGTGTTAAAGCTGACTGCGGGTTGCTCTGTTGTAATGACTGGCGACGTGGTGGAATCTCCTGGTGCAGGCCAAGCATTTGAGCTGCAAGTGACTGAACTTGAAGTCGCTGGCTGGGTTGATGATCCAGACACTTACCCAATGGCCGCTAAGCGTCATTCAATTGAACATTTACGCGAATTAGCCCACTTACGCCCACGCACTAACATTATTGGTGCTGTTGCCCGCGTGCGTAACTGTCTATCCCAAGCGATTCACCGCTTCTACCACGAAGAAGGCTTTATTTGGGTATCGACCCCACTTATCACAGCATCAGATTGTGAAGGCGCCGGTGAGATGTTCCGCGTATCGACCTTAGATATGGAAAACCTGCCGCGTACTGAAGCGGGTAAAGTCGATTACGATAAAGATTTCTTCGGTAAAGAAGCTTTCCTGACCGTATCAGGTCAGTTGAATGCTGAAACCTACGCCTGTGCACTATCAAAAGTGTATACCTTTGGCCCGACTTTCCGTGCTGAAAACTCAAACACTAGCCGCCACTTAGCGGAATTCTGGATGGTTGAGCCTGAAGTCGCCTTCGCTAACTTAAACGACATCGCAGGCCTTGCCGAAGCTATGTTGAAATACGCGTTCAATGCAGTCTTGACTGAGCGTATGGACGATTTAACTTTCTTCGCCCAACACGTTGATAAGACTGTGATCGACCGTCTGCAATCTTTCGTTTCAAGCGATTTTGCTCAAGTGGATTACACGGATGCGGTTGAAATTCTGCAAAACTGTGGCAGAACCTTCGAGTTCCCTGTGTCTTGGGGTATCGATTTATCTTCTGAGCATGAGCGTTACTTAGCCGAAGAACACTTCAAAGCCCCTGTGGTAGTGAAGAACTATCCAAAAGATATCAAAGCCTTCTACATGCGCTTAAACGATGACGGTAAAACTGTTGCCGCGATGGACGTGTTAGCCCCAGGTATCGGTGAGATCATCGGTGGCTCTCAACGTGAAGAGCGTTTAGACGTGCTAGATATGCGTCTAGCAGAAATGGATCTGAACCAAGAAGATTACTGGTGGTACCGTGATATGCGCCGTTATGGCACAGTGCCACATGCAGGTTTTGGTCTAGGGTTTGAGCGTTTAGTGTCTTACGTGACGGGCGTGAACAACATTCGTGATGTTATCCCTTTCCCACGTGCACCGCGCACTGCGAACTTCTAATCTCCCTTAACTTGGGACTGCATAGCTAAGACATCTCTATTAAACCTTAGCAAAACGAAAGGAGCTGAATATTCAGCTCCTTTTTTGTTCGTCCGTTTTAGTCACATCATGCGGCTAAACAACCATTAATCCGCCAGACTCAACGCCTGCGCAATATATTCCGCGACTCGCTTGGCAGCAATATCATCGATTGACACCAACTTAATATGGCGACGAAATTTGCCACTGCCTTCGAGAACCTTGTGTGGATCGCTAAGATTCGCGCCTAAGCTAAACTCCAATGAAACATGCTGTTTATAGGCAAACACACCACCAAAACTGGCTTTGGTGCTAAAGAGTATACCGCCGTACTTAACGGCTTCAGTAATGGCCCGCGACGATGTGGTAGCGGCAGTTTTGACCTCCTGCCTCACCCCCTGCACTATTTCAAACAGACTCGGGCTGGTACATAAAATATCTTCTAACAGTTTTTCAAGTTGCGGTTGATCTTCCATCATGATCTCTTTACCTCTCATACAAGCAAGACTATCTCAGTCAGATTGTAGCGCGCTAATCGGACTGAATAACACCCTATTGAAGCATCCCCAAGAAATAGAATAGTGACGTGCAAATAAAAAGGCCAAGCGTGGAGTACGCTTGGCCTTTTGCTGGAGTTGTCCAACTTAGCAAGGCTAAGTCACACGGATAAAAACTGCGCCCTAGATTAAAACCCCTTCACACCGGCCATGTCAGGGAGATGATGAGCAATCCCCTTGTGGCAGTCGATACAGGTCTTTTCGCCGCTTGCCAGTGATGTTGAGTGCATCTGCGCCGCTCTGGGTGATTGGCGAGTAAAGTCCATATAAGTGAAGTTATGGCAGTTACGACACTCGAGCGAATCATTGGCCTTTAACCTTGCCCACTCATGTTCTGCCAGTTCACGGCGCTTATCTTCAAACTTCTCACGGGTATTAATCGTCCCAAAAACCTTACCCCACACTTCTTTAGATGCCTGCATCTTACGGGCAATTTTATCGGTCCAGTTATGCGGTACGTGGCAATCGGGACACGTCGCCCGCACGCCACTGCGGTTAGTGAAATGAATCGTCGTCTGTAACTCTTGATAGACGTTATTTTCCATCTCATGGCAACCAATACAGAAAGCTTCTTGGTTGGTCACTTCTAGGGCAGTGTTAAACCCGCCCCAGAAAATCACGCCAGCCACAAAACCACCTAAGGTCAAAAAGCCCAGACTATAGTGCACACTCGGACGGTTGAGTACCTGCCAGATTTTTTTCAGTTTATCTAACATGCTAACTCCTAGTGTTTTTTCTGCTCAGTGTTGGCTTTAATGAGATGATCCATATCTACAAAGTCGTTTTCGACCAGTAGTTTGGCATCTAATTGCGGCACATGGCACTGAGTACAGAAATAGCGGCGCGGCGATAATTCGGCAAGGAAGTTGTTATCCCTATCCATATAGTGCGTCACACTCACCATCGGAGCTTGCGACTCCCCAGTACGGCTTCTAGCGTGACATGCCATGCATTTATTCACTTTCAGATCCAATTGATAACCATCAATTTTATGTGGGATCACGGGTGGCTGCATAGGATAGTTACGTACTTCTTTTATATCTGTATTACGCACATTTTGCATCACCGGGGGTGTTGGCTCAATATCAATGGGCGCTAAACGTAACGTGTCGATTTTGTCTTCAGGGATACTCGTCGCCACGGCATTCGTCATCACGAATGAACTGAGAGC
Organism: Shewanella sp. SM71; assembly: GCF_025653905.1. Lineage (NCBI taxonomy): Bacteria > Pseudomonadati > Pseudomonadota > Gammaproteobacteria > Alteromonadales > Shewanellaceae > Shewanella > Shewanella sp. SM71. The sequence continues at coordinate 126,873 of NZ_JAKKRW010000009.1, read as the reverse complement.
AAGTAAGCCAATCAATGACATTAATTTGAATGTTTTCATGTTGTACTCCTTATGCTTTGACGATCTTCACCGCACATTTTTTATAGTCAGTTTGTTTTGACAAAGGATCTGTCGCATCTAACGTGACTTTATTAATGAGCTGGCTAGCATCAAACCAAGGCACAAACACTAAGCCTACAGGTGGCTTGTTACGACCACGGGTTTCAACGCGCGTTTTGATTTCGCCGCGACGCGACACAACTCGCACTTCATCACCACGGCGTAAACCTCGTTTTTTAGCATCTTCTGGGTGCATAAAACACACAGCATCAGGGAAGGCACGATACAGCTCAGGTACACGTTGAGTCATTGAACCTGAATGCCAGTGTTCAAGTACGCGACCTGTTGATAGCCATATATCGTATTCTTCATCTGGTGACTCAGCAGCGGGTTCGTAAGGCAGTGCAAAAATAATGGCACGACCATCAGGGTGACCGTAAAACTCAAAGTCTTTTCCTGGTTTCACATACGGGTCGCTACCTTCACGGAAACGCCATTTGGTTTCTTTACCATCCACTACCGGCCAACGTAAACCGTGTGCTTCGTGGTAGGCATCAAAGGGCGCTAAATCGTGACCATGACCACGGCCAAAGGTTGCATATTCTTCGAATAAGCCCTTTTGTACGTAGAAGCCAAAATGTTTTGCTTCGTTGTTTAGGTACTTAGGATCTGCATCTGCAAGTGGGAACTTATCGACATTGCCATTTTGATATAGCACTTCGTATAACGTTTTACCCTTAAACTCTGGGTTTGCCGCTAATACATCCTGTGGCCATACTTCATCGGTAGTGAAGCGTTTAGCAAATTCCATCAGCTGCCATAAATCTGAGTGTGATTCACCAGGTGCTTGCACCATTTGATGCCAGAATTGCGTACGGCGTTCAGCATTACCATAAGCGCCTTCTTTTTCGACCCACATCGCGGTAGGAAGAATTAAGTCAGCGGCTTGAGTTGTCACTGTTGGGTAAGCATCGGACACCACGATAAAGTTATCTGGGTTACGATAGCCAGGTAACATCTCTTCGTTAATGTTCGCACCCGCTTGCATATTGTTGTTAACTTGGACCCAATAGCAGTTTAAATCACCATCTTTAAGGCGACGGTTTTGTTCAACTGCGTGGTAGCCAGGCTTAGGTGGAATAATGCCGCTAGGAATTTTCCAAATATTTTCAGCATGTTTTCTGTGCTCAGGATTAGTGACCACTAAATCGGCAGGTAAACGATGTGAGAAGGTTCCCACTTCACGGGCCGTACCGCAAGCAGATGGCTGACCTGTTAACGAGAATGGGCTGTTACCTGGAGTTGAAATTTTACCGACTAACAAGTGAATGTTATAAATCAGGTTGTTACACCATACACCACGAGTGTGCTGGTTAAATCCCATCGTCCAAAAAGAAGTCACTTTAGTATTAGGATCGGCATATAACTTGGCCAATTCAATCAGTTTCTCTTCTGATACACCTGATAATTTACTGACTTTTTCTACATTGTAATCGGCAACAAAGGCTTTAAACGTATCGAAATCGATTGGCGTTGAATCAGCAGCCGTTTTAACGTTTTTGGCTTTTTTCTCAAGTGGGTGCGTTGGGCGCAAACCATAACCAATGTCGTGGGTTCCCATGTGGAAGTTCACATGCTTTTTAACAAAATCCCAATTCACTTTATCGTTTTGAATAATATAGTTAGCAATAAAGTTTAAAATGGCTAAGTCAGTTTGCGGTGTAAATACTATTGGTAAGTCGGCCAAATCGAAAGAACGATGCTGGAAGGTCGATAATACTGATACTTTAACATGGGGGGCACTGAGGCGACGGTCGGTGACACGGCTCCATAAAATCGGGTGCATTTCCGCCATGTTTGAGCCCCAAAGTACAAAGGCATCAGCAGCTTCAATGTCGTCATAACAACCCATAGGTTCGTCAATGCCGAAGGTACGCATAAAACCTACCACGGCCGAAGCCATGCAATGGCGCGCATTAGGATCGATGTTGTTTGAACCAAAGCCGGCTTTCATCAGCTTAACGGCGGCATAACCTTCCCATACGGTCCATTGACCAGAACCAAACATACCAATCGCTGTTGGGCCTTTAGCTTTAATGGTTGCTTTCCATTTTTGCGCCATGATATCAAAGGCGCTATCCCAGCTTATCGGTGAAAACTCACCGTGCTTGTCAAATTTGCCATCCGTCATACGTAGCATGGGCGTAGTTAAACGATCGCTACCATACATAATCTTGGATAAGAAATAACCCTTGATGCAGTTAAGGCCGCGGTTAACTTCACTATTGGCATCACCATGGGTGGCAACCACTTTACCCTCGCGGGTAGCAACGATCACAGAACAACCCGTGCCGCAAAAACGGCACGGCGCTTTGTTCCACTCTAATTTTGTTTGTTCTGAACTGGTAATTAAATTGCTTGCGCCAGCTGGCAGAGCTAAACCTGCCGCTCCTGCAGCGGCGATGACTGCATTGGCTTTAATAAAGTCACGTCTATTCATGTTCATTCTTCACCCTCTTTAAGCTCTTCACTCTGGTGGTAAACCATAGTGGCGGATAAGACACCAGGAATGGCATTGATGGTTTCGATACTTTCCATAATGGCTCGTTGAGTATCCCCTTCAAGCACTACCACTAATTTCACTTCGTTATTTACGGAAAGCTCAGCATTCTCAATGGTCATAATCTGCTGCCTAACCTCTGCCATTTTTTGTGGCAAAACTTGTACGACTAAACTTGTAATATGAATCTCTTTACTCATCCGACACTTCACTCTTATTTCATGATTTTTATTATGTTAACCCGCACCTGGTGGACCAGTTAAAATCTGGCTAAACCAAATTGCAAAACCTAAACCGCTAACCAGAAGCACCGACAGAATAGGTGCTAACAATACGGTTAAAAATAGGAAAATCTTGAGTTCTAAGCTCTTACTTTCATCTGTTTGAGTTGTCATATACGCTCCCTAAAGTACGTCTATCGTATTAACTACCTTATCTTACTTAACGATTTGATAACACTTAAATACAATCAAATTCTTTGCCATTTTTTAAATTATTGGCGAAATTTTATTAACCTAACACCATGATAGGTAAGTCTAGGTTTTTTTTATGTGCCTCTAATTAGGTAATTAACAATAAGCGTGATCCCGATCTACAAAGCACTTAACAAAAAGTTTACTCCCGCCATGCTCGTCAAAATAACTGTTTAAGAAGACAAGGAATTTCGGTTTTAAACAGCGTCACTTCTGTCTCTAAAAGCTGCGTTGCAAAAACGTTAACCAACACAACAACCAATATACTCATAAATAGATATTTATCACATATAAAGCACTTTATTGATCGCGATCAACGTTATAAACCGTTGCACACTCCAGACTTATTAACATCTTTCATCTTCTAAGCATAAAACAGCAGTCAATATAACTACCACTCAACAACCCACAATGCTGTGTCGCACAACATTCGAGGTTGTTAGCAATGTCGTACTAGGAGTTAATTAATAAGATGAGTCACTTACTCGATAAATTGCGGTTTTTTAAAACCCACCAAGAACCCTTTGCCGATGGGCATGGCGTGACAACCGATAAAGATAGAAGTTGGGAACAGGGTTATCGTCAACGCTGGCAACACGATAAAATTGTTCGTTCTACCCACGGGGTAAACTGTACAGGCTCTTGCAGTTGGAAAATTTATGTTAAAAATGGCTTAGTTACGTGGGAAACCCAACAAACCGATTACCCTCGTACTCGACCCGACTTACCTAACCATGAACCCAGAGGCTGCCCACGAGGCGCGAGTTATTCATGGTATATCTACAGCGCAAATCGCCTGAAATATCCTAAAGTTCGTCAACAATTAATGAAACTATGGCGCGAAGCTAAGCAACAACATGCTGATCCTGTCGATGCATGGGCGTCGATTGTGAGCGATCCGGTTAAAGCCAAAAGCTACAAAGAACGACGGGGATTAGGAGGTTTCATCCGTGCGAGTTGGGATGAAGTCAATGAAATCATTGCTGCATCTAACGTGTATACCACTAAAGAGTACGGCCCAGATCGCGTATCCGGTTTCTCCCCTATTCCGGCAATGTCGATGGTGTCCTATGCCGCTGGCGCGCGTTATTTATCATTAATTGGTGCTAACTGCCTAAGTTTCTACGATTGGTATTGTGATTTGCCCCCCGCCTCACCACAGGTTTGGGGTGAGCAGACTGACGTTCCAGAATCTGCAGATTGGTATAACTCAAATTACATCATTGTTTGGGGCTCAAACGTACCGCAAACCCGTACTCCCGATGCGCACTTTTTAAGTGAGGTCCGTTACAAGGGCACCAAAACCTGCGTTATTACCTCCGATTACTCTGAAGCTTCTAAGTTTGGTGATACTTGGTTAGCGCCACGTCAAGGCACTGATGCCGCCTTGGCAATGGCTTTTGGTCATGTGATTTTAAAAGAGTTTTACGTCAATACCCCAAGTGCGTATTTCATTAACTACGCTAAACGCTACACCGACATGCCGATGTTGGTCATGCTTGAAGAAGTTAATGGCCACCTTACCAGTGGACGTTTTTTACGTGCGGCTGATTTAGTTGATAATTTGGGTGAAGAGAATAATCCAGATTGGAAAACGATTGCATTTAACCATGATGGTAACCTCACTAGCCCTAACGGCTCTATCGGTTATCGTTGGGGTGAAAAAGGCAAATGGAACTTAGAATCTAAAGACAGTAAAGGCGATATTGATCTTTTACTATCTCTTAAAGATCACACTGAACTGACCGAAGTCGCTTTCCCTTACTTTGGCGGCGCGCCGCACGAATATGAATACTTTCAACACACAGATCACAGTGATATTCAGTTGCGTAATGTGCCAGTTAAAACCATTACGCTTGCCGACGGTAAACAGGCAAAAGTAGCGAGCGTATTTGACTTAATGCTGGCGCATTATGGGGTGGATAACGGCGTTAACGACAGCAATCGTGCTAGCTCGTTTGACGATAACATCCCCTACACGCCAGCTTGGCAAGAAGTGATCACCGGTGTAAAACGTGCCGATGTTATCCGTGTTGCCACTGAGTTTGCGCGTAATGCTGATAAAACCAATGGTCGCTCTATGGTAATTGTGGGCGCTGCACTAAACCACTGGTATCACATGGACATGAACTACCGCGGCCTCATTAACATGTTAATGATGTGTGGTTGTATCGGTCAATCTGGCGGTGGCTGGGCTCACTATGTAGGACAAGAAAAACTTCGTCCACAAACGGGTTGGACACCACTGGCGTTTGCACTTGACTGGCAGCGCCCACCACGTCACATGAACGGCACTTCATTCTTCTACAACCACTCTAGTCAGTGGCGTTATGAAAAATTGAACATGTCTGAAATTATTTCGCCGCTCGCGCCAAAAGAAAACTGGACTGGCAGCATTATCGATTTCAATAGTCGTGCTGAACGTATGGGCTGGTTACCCTCTGCACCACAATTAAGCACTAACCCACTGCATTTGTCCGCCAGTGCTAAAGCGGCTGGACAAAACGTTGAAGACTACGTGGTATCACAACTGAAAAGCGGCGACCTAAAATTTGCCTGTGAGCAGCCAGACGATCCGAAAAACTTCCCACGTAATATGTTCATTTGGCGCTCTAATCTGCTGGGTTCATCCGGCAAAGGCCACGAATACATGTTGCGCCACTTCCTCGGCACTAAGCATGGGCTATTAGGTAAAGATCTCGGTGATTTTGGCGGCAATAAACCCGAAGACGTCGAATGGAAAGATGAAGGCGCCGAAGGCAAAGTCGACTTATGGGTCACCTTAGATTTCCGTATGTCAACCACTTGTTTATATTCAGATATTGTTTTACCTACTGCAACTTGGTATGAAAAAGATGATATGAATACCTCGGATATGCATCCGTTTATTCATCCTTTATCAGCCGCAATCGATCCCGTATGGGAAGCGCGCTCTGACTGGGAAATCTTTAAAGGCATCGCCAAAGAGTTTTCCCGCGTGTGTGTGGGGCACTTAGGGGTAGAACAAGATCTGGTGACCATTCCAATGCACCACGATACCCCAGCTGAATTAGCTCAACCCTATGATGTTAAAGCATGGTGGAAAGGCGAATGTGAAGCTATTCCGGGTAAAACCATGCCGCATTTAACTATGGTTGAGCGCGACTACCCTAATACCTATGCTCGTTTTACTTCGGTAGGCCCCCTACTTGAAAAAATCGGCAATGGTGGTAAAGGCATTAGTTGGGACACTAAAGATGAAGTTAAGTTATTAACTCAACTCAACTATACCCATACCACAGAAGGCATCAACAAAGGCATGGCAAAGCTAGATACTGCCATTGATGCCTGCGAAATGATCCTCACCCTCGCCCCTGAAACCAATGGTCAAGTTGCCGTTAAAGCATGGGAAGCATTGGGCGAGATGACTGGCATAGATCACACCCACTTAGCCAAACCCAAAGAGGATGAAAAAATTCGTTGGCGCGATATTGTTGCCCAGCCGCGCAAAATTATCTCTTCACCGACTTGGTCTGGTTTAGAAGATGAGCATGTGTCCTATAACGCGGGCTATACCAACGTACATGAGCAGATACCGTGGCGCACCATTACTGGCCGTCAACAGTTTTACCAAGATCACCAGTGGATGCGTGACTTTGGCGAGCAGCTCTGTGCCTATAAACCGCCCATTAACTTAAAAACCGTTGCCCCAGTATTGAACAAAAAGCCTAACGGCAATAAAGAAATTGTTCTGAACTGGATCACCCCACACCAAAAGTGGGGCATTCATAGTACTTACTCCGACAACCTGTTGATGCTCACACTATCACGCGGTGGCCCTATCGTGTGGATGAGTGAGACCGATGCTAAAACCGCGGGTATTGAAGATAACGATTGGATTGAAGTCTTCAACGTCAACGGTGCAATAGCGTGCCGCGCTGTGGTGTCACAACGTGTGCCAGAAGGCATGAGCATGATGTACCACGCCCAAGAACGTATCGTAAATATACCAGGGTCAGAAATGACCGGCACCCGTGGCGGGATCCATAACTCAGTCACCCGCGCAGTGATGAAACCCACTCATATGATTGGTGCCTATGCGCAACAATCCTATGGTTTTAACTATTACGGTACTGTCGGTTGTAACCGCGACGAATTTGTTGTTGTACGCAAAATGCACAACGTCGACTGGTTAGATACTAAATAAGCGTGGAGCGAGGAATACAATATGAAAGTTAGAGCCCAAATCGGCATGGTGCTAAATTTAGATAAATGCATCGGTTGCCACACTTGCTCCATCACGTGTAAAAACGTTTGGACCTCACGCGAAGGCGTCGAATACGCGTGGTTCAATAACGTAGAAACTAAACCCGGTATTGGCTTTCCAAAAGAATGGGAAAACCAAAAGAAATGGAACGGCGGCTGGAAACGCACTGACGCCGGTAAGTTAGAACTCAAAATCGGTGGCAAAATCAGATTGCTGGCAAAAATTTTTGCTAACCCTGATTTACCTGAAATTGACGATTACTACGAACCCTTTGATTTTGACTACGAGTATTTACACACAGCGCCTGATAGCCAACATCAACCGGTTGCTAGACCCCGCTCGCTGATCACAGGTCAGCGTATGGAGAAAATTGAATGGGGTCCAAACTGGGAAGAAATTCTCGGGACTGAGTTCGAAAAGCGTAAAAAAGACATCAACTTCGATAATGTGATTCAAAAAGACATTTATGGTCAATTTGAAAAAACCTTCATGATGTATTTACCTCGCCTGTGTGAGCACTGCTTAAACCCAGCATGTGTTGCCTCTTGCCCTTCAGGCTCGATTTACAAGCGTGAAGAAGACGGTATCGTACTGATTGACCAAGATAAATGTCGCGGCTGGCGCATGTGTGTTTCTGCCTGCCCTTACAAAAAAATCTACTTCAACTGGAAATCAGGTAAATCAGAAAAATGTACTTTCTGTTTCCCTCGCATTGAAGCGGGTCAACCTACGGTTTGCTCTGAAACCTGCGTAGGCCGTATCCGCTATCTGGGCGTATTGCTGTACGACGCCGATCAAATTGAAATTGCGGCAAATACTCCAAATGAAAAAGATCTATATCAAGCACAGCTCGATGTTTTCCTCGACCCTAACGATCCGGCGGTAATTGAAGCGGCGCGTAAAGAAGGCATCAGTGATAACTGGATCACTGCGGCCCAGCGCTCACCGGTATACAAAATGGCAATCGACTGGAAAGTCGCGCTGCCTTTACACCCTGAATATCGCACCTTACCTATGGTGTGGTATGTGCCGCCACTATCGCCAATCCAAACGGCAGTAGAAGCAGGTCATGTCGGCATGAACGGTGAAATCCCCGATCTGAAATCATTGCGTATACCGCTACGTTACCTTGCAAACCTGTTAACTGCTGGCGATGAAAAACCAGTTGAGCGTGCACTTGAGCGCATGATCGCGATGCGTGCCTATAAACGCTCACAACAGGTCGACAAAGTTGAAGACTTAGAGGTGCTAAAGCAAGTTGGCCTCACCGCAGTCGAAGTCGAAGAAATGTATCGCTACATGGCCATTGCTAACTACGAAGACAGATTCGTAGTGCCAACGAGCCATAAAGCCTACGCAGAAAATGCCTACGACATGAAAAGCAGTTGCGGCTTTAGTTTTGGAAATGGCTGTGGCGATGGTAACAACGGCGTCAACTTATTTGGCAGCAAAGCGACCGGTGTACGCCAAGTCATTCCTGTCACATTGGAGAAGTAAACATGAAAGTACTGAGTGTTATTTCAATACTACTCGATTACCCGCACGCTGAACTACTCGACGCGCGGGCAGAGTTAGAGGCCATTGTCACGGGATCTGAACTTGATGCCGCGCATCAAGCCCTTGTACTGCAGTTTATCGCCGAGCGTTTTGCGATGGATACCATGGACTGGCAAGCCGAATATGACGGCTTATTCGAGCGAGGACGTTCTTTGTCCTTACTGTTATTTGAACACGTTCACGGTGAATCACGTGACCGCGGGCAAGCCATGGTCAACCTTTTAGATCAATATCACCAAGCAGGTCTAGATATTAGTGCTAAAGAGTTGCCAGATTATATCCCGCTATATCTTGAGTTTATGTCAACCCAAGGCAGCGAAAACGGCCGTTATGGATTAGAAGAAGTGGCGCCGATTTTAGCGCTACTGGCATGCAGACTTGAAAAGCACCAATCAAATTATGCCAACTTACTCCATGCACTATTGAGCTTAAGCAAGGTTGATGTCGATCTTAAGGATTTACGTGAACAAATCGTTGACGAACAACCCGACAACACCCCCAAAGAGCTCGATAAAGTGTGGGAAGAAGAAATGGTGAGCTTTATGGACAACGCGCAAACGGGCTGTAATAGCAGCAATAAACCCAGTGAAACGCAGCGTCGGGACCAACACATTCCACTCAATACCGAACTATTGCAGCCTAAAAGCAATAGCCAACGGTTGTAAGGAGAGCATTGATGAGCCATTTCTCAATATTTGCCTTTGGCATCTACCCCTATATCGCTATGGCGGTGATGTTTATCGGCAGCTGGATCCGCTATGACCGTGAACAATACACGTGGAAAGCGAGCTCCAGCCAAATGCTGGAAAAACGCCAACTGCATATTGGTAGCGTATTGTTTCACGTTGGGGTGATCGGGATTTTCTTCGGTCATTTTGTGGGATTACTCACACCATTAGCCGTTTGGCACGCGCTGGGCGTGACTGCCGAGTTTAAACAGTTACTTGCTATGGGTGCGGGTGGATTATTTGGGGTAATTTGCTTTGCGGGATTAACCATTTTGATCCGTCGTCGCCTAACAAACCCTCGCGTTCGTGCCACTAGCAAAAAGATGGATATCATCATCCTCTTAATGCTCTATGGACAACTGATCCTCGGACTTATTTCTATTCCGGTATCAGGTGGACACTTAGATGGCGCTGAAATGCTTAAGTTAATGGCTTGGGCACAAAACATTATGACCTTTAATAGTGTTGCAGCCGTTGAAGCCATTAGCGATGTAAATATCGTCTTCAAATTGCACGTCATTCTAGGTATGACGCTGTTTGTAGTATTCCCATTCAGCCGCTTGGTTCACATGCTCAGTGCACCACTGCAGTATCTGACACGCGCACCACAAATAGTACGTCGTAAAGTCAGCCGTTAGTGCTAAATCCCCTTGATATTGGCCTATCAGGGGATCTTTGCTCGCCCGCATTTATTTTATAGAGAGCCATATTATGATCACAGTCAACCAAGCCAGCATTACCGAAGAGCAAGTTCTCAGTGAAATGCAGTATTTCCCGGCCCCAACCCAACGTAAAGCGATGTTAGAAGCCGCCCAGAGTTTAATCATTGGCGAATTGCTACTTCAACGTGCAAAAGCATTATCGCTATCTCGCCCTAATGATGAGATCTGTAATAAAGAGGATTATTTAGAGCAACTCATTGAATCTGAAGTACCTATTCCTCAAGCGACTCCCGAAGAGTGTTTACAGTATTTTGAACAAAACCCACATCGATTTACAACCTCGCCATTGGTTGAGGCTAACCATATCCTGATTGCCGCTGCGCCCGATGATTTAAAAGCCAGAGCAGAGGGTAAAATCATCGCCGAGCAACTGATTGAACAATTGCATCAAAAAGCCAATTTTGCCGCTTTAGCACAGGAGTTTTCTGCCTGCCCTTCAAAATCCGTAGGGGGAAATTTAGGTCAGCTCAGCCGTGGGCAAACCGTGCCGGAATTTGAACGACAGCTATTAACCGCCGAAATAGGCTTGCAACCCTACCCGATAGAAAGTCGTTATGGATTTCATATTGTCGATATCAAACACAAAATTGCCGGTAACCCTCTCCCATTTGAAGCGGTTAGCGACAGGATTAGCTTATACCTTAATGAAAAAGTGCGTCAAAAATCCATTGCTCAATATATCCAAGTGTTAATAGACGAAGCCCATATAGAAGGTTTTGATTTTGACACCAATAATGAGCCATTACTGCAGTAACCCATTAAAAAGCTAATGTTTTTTAACGTTACATTTTGCTAATTTGTCGGAGTTTTCAAATGAGTAGTCTACCGCTACACATTAAGAGTGGACAATACCGCGCATTGTGGCTTACCACCGCTGCTTTTACGCTCTGTTTCGCCGTTTGGACGATATTTTCAATTTTAGGGATAAAAATAAAAGCGGATTTAGCCTTAACCGATACGCAAATGGCGTTATTAATGGCGCTGCCCATTTTAAGCGGCTCGTTGAGCCGCATTGCCCTAGGTATGTTTACGGAGCGCTGGGGTGGGCGCCTTGTATTTAGTACGTTAATGTACATTGCTGCCATTGCGACCTATCTGCTCAGTCTTGCTGATAGTTACGATATGCTATTAGTTGCAGGTATTGGGCTGGGTTTAGCTGGCGGTGGCTTTATTGTCGGTGCGACCTATGTCGCATCTTGGTTTGAAACACAAAAACAAGGTACTGCACTCGGTATTTTTGGTGCGGGCAACGTGGGTGCTGCGCTAACAACCTTTGGCGCACCCTTTTTATTAAAGTACTTCAGTTGGCAAGAAACCGCTCAAATTTATGCTTTAATCATTGCGATTTCGGCAACCACATATTTGGTCTTTGCCAAAACAGAACCCCGCCGATTAACTAATTTCAAACCGCCCAAATTCAGTGAACAACTAAGCTTACTCAGCGACATTCGTATTTGGCGCTTCGCATTATATTATTTTTTCGTGTTTGGCGCCTTTGTGGCACTCGCCCTATGGCTACCCCACTACCTTATTGATGTTTATGGTGTGTCATTAGTCACCGCCGGTATTCTTACCTCGTTTTATATTATCCCAGGTTCTTTATTTCGTATTTTAGGCGGCTTTTGGTCCGACAAATACGGCGCCCGTCGCATCATGTATTGGACGTTAGGCATCAGTACCATTTGTACCTTTTTACTCAGTTATCCCCCAACCCACTACAGTGTAAAAGGGGTTGAACACGTTTTTGAATTTAACTTCCACCTATCCTTGCCCGTTTTTGTGCTGCTTATTTTTACCTTAGGTTTTTTCATGTCTTTAGGTAAAGCGGCGGTATTTAAGCATATACCGACTTATTTCCCGAATAATGTCGGCGTAGTGGGCGGCCTTGTGAGTATGGTCGGCGGTATTGGCGGCTTCTTATTACCCGTCACATTTGGGATGCTCAATGACGTTATTGGCATCTGGCAAAGCTGTTTTATGCTGTTGTTTGTTATTAGTTCTATCTCATTAATGTGGATGCATTATTCAATTCGCCGAGCCGAGAGAATGGAATGGGCCAGTGGTCAAACGGTAAAAAACTTACCCGAAATGACCACACCCGACGCCTTTGTACTTAACGATTGGCAACCTGAAAATAAACATTTTTGGGACACTAAAGGTAAAAAAATTGCCACGCGCAATTTATGGATCTCAATACCCAACCTCTTCCTTGCGTTTGCCGTATGGTCTATTTGGAGCATTATGGTGGTTAAAATGCCGACATTAGGCTTTAACTACAGCCCAAATGAATTGTTTTGGTTGGCGGCGCTACCCGCATTATCGGGTGCTACACTGCGAATTTTCTATGGCTTTATGATCCCCATCTTCGGTGGTCGCCGTTGGACAGCCTTATCAACCGCATCACTTTTAATCCCTTGTTTATGGATGGGTTTTGCACTGCAAAATATCGAAACCCCCTATCTCATCATGCTGATTTTAGCCTTACTCTGTGGTTTAGGTGGCGCTAACTTCTCATCGAGTATGGCAAACATCAGCTTTTTCTATCCTAGAGCTGAAAAAGGTACTGCACTAGGGCTTAATGCTGGGCTGGGTAACTTAGGCGTATCGGGCATGCAATTAATTGCCCCTTTAGTGATATCTGCCAGTGTGTTTGGCGGTTTAGAAGGAGAGCCTCTCACCCTCGTATTGCAAAACAGTGAAACACATTCGGTGTGGTTGCAAAACGCGGCGTTTATCTGGGTGCCATTTATCATTATTGGCTCCATTGCGGCGTGGTTTGGCATGAATGATATTACGGATGCTAAATCTTCATTTAAGGAGCAAGCCGTCGTCTTTAAACGTCATCATACTTGGCTAATGTGCTGGCTTTATTTAGGAACTTTTGGCAGCTTTATTGGTTTTGCTGCAGGTTTCCCATTGTTATCGGGTATGTTATTCCCAGATGTCGATCCCGTTAAGTTTGCCTTTATCGGTCCACTTGCAGGTGCATTAGCCAGGCCTATCGGCGGTAAATTAGCCGATAAATTTGGCGGCGCCCAAGTGACGCTATGGAATTTTTTCTTCATGGCGTTAGGCGTTGTCGGTGTGCTGTATTTCTTACCGCATGACGGTGCTGCGGGTAATTTTGGCGGCTTCTTCGGTATGTTTGTTTTGCTCTTTATCACCACAGGCATTGGTAATGGTTCAACGTTCCGTATGGTGCCAGTGATGTTTTTAACCCTTAGGCAAAAAGCATTAGGTAAAGGCATGGAAAAACAAGCCGAAATCGAAGGAAACCGAGAGTCCGCAGCAGTTTTAGGCTTTATTTCTGCCATTGCTGCCTATGGCGGATTTTTTATTCCCAAATCCTATGGCACCGCAATGAGCTTAACTGGAGCGGTAGATACCGCGCTCTATGGGTTTATCCTGTTTTACGCCAGTTGTGTGGTTATCACTTGGTGGTTCTACGCTAGACGTAACGCAGAGATCCCTTGCTAACTGTTAGCTAAACAATGGTAGGCATGCCGATTTAGGGTGCCTATCATCGACATTCACTTTTTTACAAAGGTGCCAACATGACAAAATTATCGACGAATAAACCCTTGGTTTATGCCTGCTCCGGCTGCTCAAATGTCGCACAATTAGCTAATGATGTGGCACTGACCCTTGATCGTTCAGGCGTGATGCAAATGTCATGTATCGCGGGCGTTGGAGGGAATATAAAATCGATTGTCAGACTGGCTAAATCTGGACGCCCCATATTGGCACTTGATGGTTGTAAGCTCAATTGCGTTAAAAATAGCTTAGCGCTACAGCAAATTGTACCCACCTGGCACATAGAGCTCACCCAATTGGGCTATAAAAAACAACAGCAAATTGATTGCGATCTGGCTGATAGTTACCGTTTGTTACAACATATCCATCAAAAAATTATTCATATTCCTCAATGTAAACTTAATTAGTCTAACCATTATTTACACTGCTGCTGTTTTATTTAAAATCTGGAACCTACTGTAAATAAGCTAAGTTTAATACAGCTTAAACAAGCACTTATTTACAGCCATTCACCCGTGTTATCTGCTTCACTCCCCCAAGATTAACCTCATCGCATTAATCCTCAATAGTTTGATCTTGATCAAACTATTATTTGCCTATCCCGATATTATAAAACACAATATATAGTTGATTAAAATAAAATGGACACAACATATGGTGGTTATTACATTTAATAGCTTTGCACCACAGATCTGTTTTCAAGAGGTTCCTGATGAGGTGTCGTTAGCATTTACCATCACAGGTTGCCCACTACGTTGCCAAGGATGTCATAGCCAAGATACTTGGGATCCAGAAACGGGTATTCAGTTAAATAATGATAATTTTCAACATTATTTAACACGTTATCAGGGACTGGTGAGTTGTGTTTTATTTTTTGGTGGCGAATGGAACCCCGCTGCATTACTCGACAAGTTATCACTGGCAAAAAAACACGGTCTTAAAACCTGTCTCTACACTGGAAAAACCAAGGTATCACAGCATCTAATTGCACAGTTGGATTACCTCAAAACGGGGGCTTGGCGACCAAATCAAGGAGGATTAGAAAAGGAAAAAACTAATCAACGCTTTATTGAACTCGCAACGGGAAACCTACTCAACTTTAAATTTAGGGAACATCACCATGCCATCTCTTAACCCACAGCAATTACAAAAAAAATTAGCTTTTATTAAGCAATATCAACAATCCAATAATGCCGCTGATGCTTCGCATTTAGATGCGAATGCAAATGTGACTCATAAGAACATTGCCACCTTAGAAACCGAGTTAATGAAAGATTATTTTATTGATATTAATCGTGAATTAGTAAAACAAAAAATAACTGAATTATATGGTGTAGATTTAGCGAAAGAATACGAGAGACAAATAACAGAACATGAAATTTACGTTCATGATGAAACCAGTTTAAAACCCTATTGTGCTTCTATTTCAATGTACCCATTTTTACTCAGCGGATTAACTCAATTAGGCGGCGAATCACAAGCGCCAAAACACTTAGAGTCTTTTTGTGGCAGCTTTGTTAATTTAGTATTTGCTATCAGCGCGCAATTTGCTGGCGCAATTGCGACTGTCGAATTTTTAATGTATTTCGATTATTTTGCCCGTAAAGATTTTGGAGATGATTATCTCACCGAGCATAAACACGCAATAGAGAACCACCTGCAACACGTTGTGTATGCGTTAAATCAACCTGCAGCAGCAAGAGGATACCAAAGTGTATTTTGGAATATCTCTCTTTATGATCAATATTATTTTGAAGCCATGTTTGGGCAATTTGTATTTCCTGACTTTACCCCGCCAGATTGGCACTCTTTAAAACAGTTACAAGTTTTTTTCTTAGATTGGTTTAATCAAGAACGGAATAAAGCCATTTTAACCTTTCCAGTGATCACCGCGGCGATGTTAACCGTTGATGATAAAGTTAAAGATACGGAGTTTGCCCATGTTTGTGCCAAAAATATGAGCGAAGGCGGTGCATTTTTTATTTATCAATCCAAAAATGCTGACTCTTTAGCCTCATGCTGTCGTTTACGGAATGAAATAAGCGATCACACCTTCTCCTACAGCTTAGGTGCTGGCGGCGTCGCCACGGGTTCAATTAATGTTATCACTATTAATATGAATCGATTAATCCAAGATAAACGCGATCTTAAAATCGAGGTTGAAAAGGTTCATCAATATCAGATTGCCTATCGTAAGCTAATGGAAGAACAATTAGCCAATGGCATGCTGCCAGTCTATACCGCGGGGTTTATCTCTCTGGATAAACAATTTATGACGATTGGTATTAATGGCATGGTAGAAGCTGCTGAATCTTTAGGCTTAATAGCTGACACTAATAATGATTACCAAACCTTTGTCGACCAACAATTACAGATTATTTATAAGGTTAACCGAGAAGCTACTCAAAAATTTGGCTACAAATTTAATACTGAGTTTGTTCCAGCAGAAAACTTAGGTATAAAGAATGCAGCTTGGGATAGAAAGGCAGGCTACTTTGTTAATCGAAATTGCTATAACAGTTACTTTTATCCGGTAGAAGACACTAACATTAATTATCTTGATAAATTTATTATGCACGGTGAAAAAATGACCCGCTACTTAGATGGGGGCTCAGCATTACATTTAAATTTAGATGAAAAGTTATCAGTGAAAAATTATCTTAATTTATATAATGTCGCTGCACGTACAGGGTGTAATTATTTTTGTGTCAATGTGAAAATTACTATCTGCAATGAATGCCAACATATTGATAAACAAACTCAGCAATATTGTCACCAATGCGGTTCAAAAAACATTGATTACGGCACCCGTGTAATTGGTTATTTAAAGCGCGTCTCAGCCTTTAGTCAAGGACGTCGAACCGAACACGATTTACGTTATTATCACCAGTCGCCCGCATCAACACATGCCTGATAAAGCCTTATTTGAGTCAATAGCCAGCGCTGTAAATAACTGGCTATTGCTCAATATTAATCTAGGCGTATTTATGACTGTTCGGTAAGTTGATTTAATATACGCTTTTCAGAAATAGGGTATGCGGTACCTAACACTTGAGCAAAACAAGATACGCGATATTCTTCAATCATCCAGCGAGCTTCAATTAATGCGGGCGGTGTTGGCATAGCGCGCGGTACTTTTGCTAGCTGCGCCGTTAAGGCTGCTTGCACTTTATTAATACTTTGCATGTGCAAACGGTCGCGAGTCGGGTCAATAGGCAGTTTTTCAACACGGGTTTCAATCGCTTTTAAATAACGCGCCACATCCGCTAGACGCTGCCAACCACAGGCTTCTACAAAACCTTTAAACACTAATTTGTCTAATTGATTTTGGATATCACTCATAGCAAAGGCGATATCTAAACTTATTTTGCCTTTAAGACGTTTTTTAATACTCTGGTACAAGGTTAAAATCTGTTCAACCTTAAGAGCTATTTGCTCAGCAGTCGGGTTTAATTCTTGGCGAACCCAATCCTTTGCTAGCTCAAATTGAGCTTGATTACGTACATCTAACGCTTTTTGGTCTAACAACTGCTGCACGGCGGCGGCAATAATATCATCAATCAAAATTTGCACTTGACCAAAAGGATTGAAATACATCGCCAATTTGGCCTTATTCGGCAAGGCTTGCTGTAAATGTTTTACCGGCGAAGGAATGTTGAGCAACAGCAAACGTCGCAGACCTTGGCGATGGGCATCTTGCGCCTCGAACTCATCATCAAATAATTTGATCGCGACGCTGTCTTTTTTATCGATCAGTGCCGGAAACGCTCGTACTTGATAATTGCCTTTTTGCTGCTGGTATTGCTGCGGCAAATCACCAAAAGACCATTCAGTTAAGGCTTCTTTTTCAATTCCCTTATCCGCCACCTGACGTATCGCCTTAGCAACAACACCCTGCAATTCGGCTTTTAAGTTATCGAGCATGCGGCCCTGCGCTACTAAATTATGATGATCGTCTTCAATTTTAAAATTCATCTGTAAATGCGCGGGCATTTGCGTTGCATCAAAATCTTCTGGCGATATACGCGTGCCGCTCATACGCAGTAATTGTTTGCACATGGTATCCAGTAAACTGGCACTAAAAGGTACCATGGCCTGCACACAAGCTCGGGCGTAATCAGGCGCTGGCACAAAGTTACGCCGTAAACTTTTAGGCAACGATTTGATCAATGCGATGCACTTTTCTTCCCGCAGCCCTGCCACTAGCCAATCAAAATCACTGTCATCAATTTGATTAAGCAGCGCCACCGGAATGTGTACAGACACGCCGTCATCACTGGCGGCAGGCTCAAAATGATAACTCAGCTGCAGGCGCAAATTGCCCTTGTGCCACGTATCGGGGAAATCCAAGGTCGAAATATGGTCGGCATTGCGCTGCATTAACAGTGCTTTGCTGAAATCGAGTAAATCCGGTTGCTCGCGCTTTACCTTCTTCCACCAGCCAAAAAACAGCTGGGCGTTGTAAATCCCTTCCGGGATCCGCGGCTCGTAAAAGTCCACCAACACTTGCTCGTCCACCAAAATATCGCGGCGACGGGATTTGTGCTCAAGGGACTCAATGTCTTCAAGCAACTTTTGGTTAGCCACAAAAAATGCTTCTTGAGTTTGCAACTGCCCTTCTGCCAAAGCACTGCGGATAAAAATCTCCCGCGCTTCAACGGGATCGATGGGGCCATATTGCACTTTACGGCGATGCACCACCGTCAAGCCATAGAGCACTTGGTTTTCAAGGGCGATAACGCTACCAGGTTTTGCCTCAAAATGGGGCTCCACATAGCTTTTCTTGATCAAATGCGCCGCTAAGGGCTCTAGCCATTCGGGTTCGATTTTGGCGCAGCAGCGAGCGAATAGGCGCGATGTTTCGGTAAGCTCAGCCGCCATGATCCACTTAGGGCCTTTTTTGGCCAGTGGCGAACCGGGAAACACAAAGAATTTACGATTACGGGCACCTAAGTACTCGTTATTGTTATCTTTAAAACCAACATGACTCAATAAGCCCGATAAGAGCGCGCGGTGCAAGCTGTCATAATTAGCTGGCGTATCGTTTAAGCGCCACTTTAAATCGTGCACGGCTTGTTTAAGCTGGGCGTATAAATCCTGCCACTCGCGAACGCGCAAATAGGCCAAATATTCATCGCGGCACTTTTTACGGAACTGACTAGCAGATAACTCTTTTTGTTGATCTTTTAAGTGCTGCCACAGGTTTATCCAACTGACGAAATCGGAACTGGGATCGGCAAAACGGCGATGGGCTTCATCACTGGCTTGCTTCTTCTCCATCGGACGTTCGCGGGGATCTTGAATCGATAAGCCCGCGGCAATCACTAACACTTCGTTCAAACAACCTAACTGCTGACTCTCGACCACCATACGCGCCAAACGCGGATCCACAGGAATTTGCGCCAAGTTGCGCCCAAGTGGTGTCAGCACTAGCTTGCCGTGTTTGCTCTCAACCGCTTGTAATTCTTCGAGCAACAGGAAACCATCGCGGATATGGCGTGGATCGGGTGGCTCGATAAAGGGGAAACCGGCGATATCACCCAAACCGATGGCCAGCATCTGCAAAATGACCGAAGCCAAGTTAGTGCGCAAGATTTCAGGATCGGTAAACGCCGGACGATTATTAAAATCCGCCTCATCGTACAAACGGATACAAATACCCGGCCCTACACGGCCACAACGGCCTTGGCGCTGATTGGCACTCGCCTGCGAGATAGGTTCAATCGGTAAACGTTGCACCTTAGTGCGATAGCTATAACGGCTGATACGCGCCGTACCAGGGTCAATAACGTAACGAATGCCCGGCACAGTCAACGAAGTTTCCGCCACGTTCGTCGCTAATACAATCCGCCGACCTCTGTGACTACTGAAAACTTTGGACTGCTCGCCATAGGATAAACGCGCGTACAGCGGCAAAATTTCGGTATCGCGGTAATTACGCCGACTCAATTGCTCGGCCGTATCGCGAATTTCCCGTTCACCGTTCATAAAGATCAGAATATCGCCCAGCCCTTCGGCCACCAGTTCATCGACGGCGGCAAAAATGCCTTCGATTTGATCTAAATCGGCATCGCTATCTTGCACTAAAGGTCGGTAACGGGTTTCGACCGGAAAGGTACGGCCCGACACTTCGATAATAGGTGCATTGTTGAAATGCTTAGAAAAACGCTCAACGTCTATGGTCGCCGACGTGATAATAACTTTGAGATCGGGGCGTCTTTTGAGAATTTGTTTGAGGTAGCCCAGAATAAAATCGATGTTGAGGCTGCGCTCGTGGGCCTCATCTATGATGATGGTATCGTATTGATCAAGATTACGATCGGAGGTTAATTCCGCCAGTAAAATACCGTCGGTCATCAACTTGATATAAGAGTCACTCTTAAGCGCATCGGCAAAACGCACTTTAAAGCCAACCACTTCACCGAGCGGACTTTGTAATTCTTCGGCGACTCGGCTCGCCACACTGCGGGCTGCTAAACGTCGTGGCTGGGTGTGGCCTATCATGCCACGGCAACCTAGGCCTAATTCCAAACAGATTTTAGGTAACTGGGTCGTTTTACCCGAACCCGTTTCACCGGCGATGATCACCACTTGATTGCCCGCAATCGCGCGTGCAATATCATCGCGCATCAAGGAAACGGGCAGGTTTTCAGGATAGTGGATTTTAGGCCGAGCGTTACGACGCTGCTCAACCTTCTCAAACGCCGCCTGCGCTTGCTCGCTCAGCTGAGCTAAGACTTGGGTCTTTTTATCTGAGTCGGCTTCTTTATTGAGCTTAAATAAACGACGACGGATCCGCGACGCGTCGCTCTGATAACAAAGATTAAGAAAGGCGTTCGATAGCGGATGTTTGTCTGAGTTCAAATCCAAATTCCATTGCTAGCATCAAAAACGGCGATCCTAGCAAGGAAAGTGGCGTAATGGTATTGCTAATTTACTCTGCACTCAGTATATGGCGTGTCAGTTTCGCACTGGCTCGACTTAGATTAAACCGGTGACAGATAACATTGTTGCATATAGATATTCATGGCTTTGAGCACATTGGTGCGATTAATCGTGCCAATTACTTTGCCATGTTCAACCACTGGATACACTTTAGGTTTAGGCCCTAGCATTTGTTCGGCGAGCTGCAAAATACTGTCATCTGGCCCAACGAACAGCACTTCAGTGCGCATGCAATCCTTCACCACTGAGGTCATATCACAGTGATAGCTACTTTTAATCATCACAGCCAAACAATCCTGCTGGGATAAAAAGCCCACCAAATCGCCCGTATCATCAACCACTGCTGCGCCCATTTTATTATTATCTAACAACTTTTCGACCGCAGTTGCGAGCGACATATTAGCGCGCAGCAACACGGGCTGACGATCCATATGGTCGCGGATTTTAATTAAGTCCATAGTCTTTCCCTCGAATTAACCCTACGTTTGTAGTCTAGTCAAAATATCGGCAAGAATGTGCGATTTATATCGATTGGGCTTATCTAGTGCATAAACCCAATGTCAACAAGAGCTAACAGGACAAAAATAGCGTCAACAAAGGCAGCCAGAAATAGCGACTTAGAGTTAACTGAAGCGAATGCTAGAAACTGAAATCAGGCAAGTATCCGATTGAGCTTCAATGATGGCAGGTAATGCCATCCGTCTTCGGTGATCATTTTACTTGTCATTCCAACGCGTTTTAATTCGCTATTGATACAAGCTATAAGTCGATATAAAAGCGATAGCCTACACCGGGCTCAGTCCGCACATACTGAGGTTCACTCGGGGAATCGCCTAATTTTTGCCTTAAGTGACTGACCACAATTCGTAGATAATGTGTGTCTTCTGTATGAGCGGGCCCCCAAATCTCTTTGAGCAACTGAGTCTGAGTGACAACGCAGTTAGGTGACGACGCCAATTTAGACAATACTGCGTATTCCTTGGGTGTGAGTTCGACAATTTGATGATCAACTTTAACCAGCCTGCGACTTAAATCAATCTGCAACTTGCCGTCATCTAATATGGGTAATTTTTCAGGTTTGATATGGTCCCTTAAAATCGCTCGCACCCTTGCCAGTAACTCTTCCACACTAAAGGGTTTGGTCACATAATCCTGCGCGCCTGCATCTAATGCTGCGACTTTTTCTTTATCTTGATTGCGAACCGACAATACAATCACAGCAACATCGGACCATCCCCGTAACTCCTGTAGCACTTGATGGCCTTCCATATCCGGCAAGCCTAAATCCAAAATAACTAATTCAGGTTGCTGGCGTGCGACAGCCGCGAGTCCTTGCTGACCATTTTCAGCTTCGGTAACGTCATAGCCCTCACTGGTGAGTGCAATCCGCAGCATGCGGCGTATTTGGGTCTCATCATCGATAACCACGATTTTTATTGCCACGTCTCTAGTCCATTCTGTGGTTTATTAAGGATATTTTGGCTGAAAATGATTAGCCAGGAACGGGATAGTCTAACGGCAATTCAACTTCAAAACGAGTGCCTTGCCCCTGTAGGCAATCGGTAACGCGAACACTACCGCCGTGTGCAGCTATCATGCCTTTACAAATAGCCAGCCCCATACCTGTATTCTGTTTTTTCTGATCTCCATCGGCAACCACATAAAACATATCGAAAATTTGATCCCTATGGCTGGCGGGAATCCCCGGCCCCCTGTCTTCAATTGCAATACAGCAACGGTGATTGGAAATGGTTAATTCAATACAAATAGGCTCTTCTGGTGGTGAAAATCGAACGGCATTCTCTAGAATGTTAAATAATCCTTGTTCGATCAGCGCCGCATGCACAAAGAGGAGTGGGGGTTCTTTTTCTCTGTGATATTCAACGATTGCATTAGGGAAATAGCGTTTAAGCCTGCCAAGTACGCTGCCAATAATGTCATCTGCCGAAACCCAATCACGCTCTATGCTCAAAGTGCCATGACCCAGGCGTGTCATATCGAGTAGATTTTGGATATAGCTGTCCAAGCGACGGCTTTCTTGCAAAATAGTATCAAGTAGCTCGTTGCGGTCAGCCTCTAGCAATTGTTTATTCAATAATTTTAAGCTCTCCGCCGCCCCCATCATGGCTGAGAGTGGTGATTTTAGATCGTGAGACACTGACGATAATAATGCGGAACGTAACTGCTCAATTTCTGTTTTCACCCGTGCCGATTCAAGATCTGACACTAACTGAATACGCCGCCATGTATTAGCGCCTTGCTGTAACATGGCCAGAATAAGCTCTCTATCAAACGGACTGAGTTCGTTGACCGTAGGTTGCCAATCTAAAATCGCCGCGCCAATCGTCGTACCTTCTAGTTCAATGGGGAACACACTCACACCCGATGCGCTCAAGGTATCGCTCAAACGCCCCGCCGCTTGCCCATGGCGCAAGGTCCAATCGATTGCGGCTAAATCAAGGTCGTTAAATGGCGTATTCAGCAGCGGTAAATAGGATCGCTGACCATCTTTACGCTGCAAAACAATATAACAATCGGCATTCACTGAACCAGCAATCTTGCGCCCTATCGTTTGCCAAAGGGCTTTTTCATCATCGGCGACCGATAATTCTTGGGCAACATCTTTTAAGGTTTCAGCATAACGATTTGACTCGCGCAGTAAAATAAACTGATTTCTGATCCGAGATGCCGCAGGGCCACTGATAAGCCCTATACACATCAAAAAAATTAAAGTGGCAATATCATCCTGACTATTTACATTCATAGTAAATTTGGGATCAGTAAGAAAGAAATTAAAGCTGAAAAAAGACCACACCGCAGTTGCCATGGCAGGCCTAGCGCCATAGGTTAAACCAATGCTGACAATCAAGAAAACATATAACAACACCAGATTGCCATTACTGAGCCAAGTATCTAAAAATGCCACCAGCGGAAAAATAACCACCACGCCAATCAGCCCAAGAATATGGCCTCGAAGATCACCAAAACTGGCTTTAGGCGTAATGGGATCTCGTACTTGCATTTGGTTTTCGGGTGCGTGATAGACACTCACCTCAACAGGTAAACCAGACTCAATCAAGCGTTGATACAGCCTTTTACGCCACCAAGGATAGGTGCGTTTCACACCCGCGCCGACTAATACTGTGTTAATTCGATGCAAGGCTATGTAAGGTAAAATGGCCTGATAACTGCTAGTGTCGCGTAATACTTCGGTCTGCGCGCCAAGTTCCTTCGCTAAGGCAAAGGCCTCATTTAGCCTTTTCCGCTGATAAAGGCCCAGCGCTTTGCCAGTATCGACCCAAAGCACTAACCAAGGAATTTGCCGCCGCTCAGCAATCTGCCGACCTATGCGGATCAAATACTGATGATCACTGCTGTTACTCACTAAAACCAACAATCTGTCTTTGAGAACAAAATCTGTTCCCTGTGCTTTGGCATCGAGTTCACAAATCAGTTTTGCATCGACTCGCTCTATGACTTTTTTCATTGCCAATTCGCGCAGTGCAGTCAAATTCGAGACCGAAAAAAAAGCATCTAAAGCCGAACGAGCATACTCTGGCAGATAAACTTTGCCTTGCTGTAAGCGTTCGATGAGTGTTGATGGCGGTAAATCGACAAATATAATTTCATGGGCTTCATCAAGGAAGCGATCGGGGACGGTTTCCCGTACCCGTACTTGAGTAATTTGCAACACCAGATCATTCAAACTGACCAAATGTTGGATATTGACTGTGGTATAGACATCAATGCCCGCAGCCAATAATTCTGCGACGTCTTGATAGCGCCGTTTATGGCGACTACCGGGGACATTCGTGTGGGCCAACTCATCGACTAAGATAAGCTTAGGCCGACGAAGCAGCGCCGCATCCAAATCGAATTCCGTTAAACGATTATGATGATAATCAATGGGTTTACGTGCCAATACCTCAAAACCCGCTACCATAGCCTCGGTATCGGCACGCCCATGGGTTTCCACCAGTCCAACCAGCAAATCGACACCTTGCTGGGCCATTTCCCTTGCAGCACTGAGCATTGCATAGGTCTTGCCCACGCCAGGTGCCGCCCCAAGAAAAACCGTCAGTTTACCTTTATCATTTTGCTGTATCTGACTTAAGAGCGCATTGGCTTGCTGTGTTTGACTGATTGGTACCACGATTAGAAACTCCTTGAAAGACTCACTATCCAGCGCGCATCACACAGGGACTGGCACTGACTCTGCGATAAATCCGTATCGACATAACCGACACTCAACACATCCTGCTCAGTCATATTGAGGTTCAGCCCAACTCGCCAATCTAAATAGTGGCTATTGCTTGCGGCCATAGAACCTAAAAACAGTGCCATATCTTGCTGAGAAGCAAAAAAATTGCTCCCAAGATGCAGTACTAGGCTTACGTTAGAGAACAGTTGCGGCTCATAACTGGCGTAAACATACTGAAAATCGTCCACATTCTCGCCAAAATAATCAGGAGAATAAACCAGTCCTAGCTTAGCATCGGCGTAGCTTACCACAGCATAAATTTCGTTATAACTCAGGTCGGTATCGTCCTGCGAGTATTGGTAACGTATCACGCCTAGGTCCGTTGTTAAGCCATTATCCCAATCCTTGGCCCAGCCAGCGGACAAGTCGAGTTCTAAACTTCCATCCCCAAATTCGATGTTACTGCCCCAAAGCGAGCCATACCAGCCAGAATCATGACTTAAGGTATACCCTGCTTGAACTGCAGGTCCTTCATCAGTTTGAGAAATACCACGAAACGCATAATCACTGATGAGCATCACACTCCCTTGACTCTGCCAAGAGGCATTGCCCCCATGAGTCTCAGTGCTGGCAAGCGCGCCCATAGAGAGTGAAGATAACGCCATCATCACACCCGCACAGAGGCGTGAACAATTAATATGTAACATAAAAATTTATCCTTAAATTCAGTAGAATATTGTTTTATTGAGCGTGTTTAGCAATCTGGTCGAGAGCGAGGTTGAGCTTGAGCACATTGACGCGTGCTTGCCCAAAAATGCCCCACTGCGGTGGTTCGATAAATTGCGCCACTAAGGTCAACACTTGTGGTTCGGCTAACTGTCGAGCCTGAGCCACGCGCGCAACTTGCAGTTTGGCTGCAGCGGGTGAAATATGAGGATCCAGTCCCGCGCCCGATGTGGCGAGTAAATCCACAGGAATATCAGCGGCCTTAACGGATTCTCGGGCTTGGATTTCTTGGCTTGTTGCCATCACACGTTCACGTAACGCCGGGTTACTCGGCGCAAGGTTACTACCACCTGTCGCCATAGGATCGTAACCGACAGCGCTCGGCCGACTAAAAAAATAGGCTGGATTAACAAAGGGCTGAGCGATGAACTCAGAACCCATAGCAACATTATCCCTGTGGATCACACTGCCCTTAGCTTGTACGGGAAATAAAGCGCCACCGAGCTGAGTCACAGTGCCGGTATAGACAACACCACACACAAATAACAGGGCAAGACTGGCTCTCAATCCCATAACGGCATGCTGGGTTTTAGTGGTATATACGATTGAATTCATTACTGTCTCCTAGAGCATAAGTGCAATGATTGAGTCGAGTGCTTTAATGCCGACAAAGGGTAAAATCACCCCACCTAAGCCATAAATCAGCATGTTATTTCGCAGTAATTTTTCGGCACTTATAGGTCTGAGCTTGATGCCTTTTAATGCCAATGGAATTAAGGCCGGAATGATAAGAGCGTTAAATACGAGCGCTGCGAGTACGGCTGAGGTTGGGCTGTGAAGCTGCATCAGATCCAGTGCACCAATCGCAGGCAAAGCCCCCGCAAATACCGCTGGAATAATGGCAAAATATTTAGCCACATCATTAGAGAGGGAAAATGTAGTCAAGGCGCCGCGGGTGATCAGCAATTGTTTTCCGACTTCAACGATAGCCAGTAATTTAGTGGGATCAGAATCCAAATCCACCATATTGCCAGCTTCTTTAGCGGCTTGGGTACCCGAGTTCATTGCAAGACCTACATCGGCCTGCGCTAATGCCGGCGCATCGTTAGTGCCATCCCCCACCATAGCCACTAATCGACCTTTGGCCTGCTCTGCGCGAATAAGGGCAAGTTTATCCTCAGGTTTAGCTTCAGCGACAAAATCATCGACCCCAGCTTCGGCGGCAATCACGCCAGCCGTTAGCGGATTATCCCCTGTCACCATGATGGTCCGCACACCGAGCGCTCTTAAACGGGCAAACCGTTCCGCAACGCCTGGCTTAATCACGTCACTTAAGGCTATAACCCCTAAAATGTGCGTGCCACTGGCGACGACTAAAGGAGTCCCCCCCTGCAAAGCCACTTTGCGGATAAGCGCGTTAACAGATTCAGGCCAGTGAATTTGATGCTGCTGCGCCCAAAACTGCATCGCATCACCAGCGCCCTTAATGCCTTGAATACCATCGGTTAAAATGACCCCAGAAACCCGAGTCTCCGGCGTAAAAGGAATAAAAGTCGCATCCGTAGGTTTGACGGGTAACACCGCGCCCAAATCTATGGCCAATTTGAGTACAGATTTCCCTTCAGGGGTGGGGTCATCGAGGGAAGACAGCACCGCAGCATCACGCAACATCTCAGCTGCAATGCCTTTCACGGGTAAAAATGCGGTCGCTTGACGATCACCGAAAGTGATAGTGCCAGTTTTATCCAGCAGTAACGTATCGATATCCCCCGCAACTTCCACGGCTTTACCCGATTTAGCGACCACATTGGCGGCTAAGGCGCGGTTCATGCCTGCAATACCAATGGCAGGTAACAAGCCACCAATCGTCGTTGGTATCAAACACACTAACAGCGCAATTAACATAGTGTAATCAAGGCTTGCACCGACGAAACCCGCCATGGGTGGCAAAGTCACCACCACGATGAGGAAAACCGCAGTCAATGATGCAAGTAGCACAGTCAACGCCGTTTCGTTCGGTGTTTTCTGACGCTTCGCCCCTTCGACCAGCCCTATCATGCGATCTAAAAAGCTATTCCCAGGATCGTTGGCAACCAGCACGGTAATTTCACCCGTAAGTACCTTAGTGCCGCCAATCACACCGGAATGATCTGTGCCTGCTTCACGCAGCACAGCCGCAGATTCACCGGTAATCGCCGATTCATTGATAGTGGCTATCCCTTCAATGATTTCACCATCGGCAGGAATATAATCCCCCTGTAAAACCTTCACCTTATCGCCTTTGACAAGCAAAGTTGCGGATACTGATTCCAACTCACCGTGGCGTATGCGCCGAGCCTGCAAGGCCTCTTTCGCCGACTTTAAGCTAGCCGCTTGTCCGCGACCCCTTGCCTCTGCCACGGATTCCGCAAAGTTAGAAAACCACACGGTAAGCAAAAGAATAAGGGTCGTGGCTAACTCAAAACCAACAGTCTCGCCATTGAAGAACTTTTGTCCTGTGATCAAAGCGGCGAGTAAAGCGCCGACCATCACCACGAACATCACAGGGTTACCAGCCATACTCACTAAGGACATTTTCTTTACAGCACCGAAGGCAGCTTGCTTCACGCCGGCGCTATCTAATATTTGAGCAGGTTTATGCATGACTATTTCTCCAGACTCATAGTGGCAAGTTCTAAAGCTTCGCCAATAGGCCCTAATACCGCCGCAGGTAAGAAAGACAAGAAGTTAATGATTAAAATCACAGCAATAAGGGTGAAACAAAAGGTGGGACTCTCGAGCTTCAAGCTCGCGTTACTGTCAGGGCTCACTCTTTTACTCGACATCATCCCCGCAATCGCCAGCGGTAAAAACAGCGGCAGATATCGACCAAGCAGTAAGGCGATAACGCAACTGATATTCCACCAAGGCGTGTTATCACCTAAACCTTCAAAACCCGAACCGTTATTAGCAAAAGCGGAGGTATATTCGTAAAAGACTTGCGAAATCCCATGAAAGCCGGGGTTACTGTTGCCCGTAATACTCGGGATCGCCACAGTGATCGCCGTCAAACCTAAGACGCACAAGGTAGGTAAAACTAATAGACTTCCCAAAAGGGTGATTTCACGGGTTTCGAGCTTACGACCAAATATCTCTGGCGTACGGCCAATCATCAATCCCGATAAGAAAACAGCAATCCACACATAAACGATAAAGTTAACAAAACCGCAGCCAATACCGCCCCATATCGCATTAAGTAACATGCCTGATCGCGTCATCAATCCCCCTATTGGATTGAATGAATCGTGCATGGCATTGACCGAACCGTTAGAGGTTTGTGTGGTAAAAGAAGCCCATAGCGCCGAAAGCTCAGGTCCAAAGCGAACTTCTTTACCCTCCATATTAGGCCCTTGGGCGCTTAATCCCGCAAAGGCGGCGTTGGGTTGCAACTCGCTGTACACAGTCGCCCCCAGAAAACTGACGCTCAATAGACCCATAGCAACTAAAGCCATCAGGGTAAATTTTTTGCGTCTTAGCATTCCGCCAGCCATAAAGACGACGGCCATAGGGATCAGCACTAAGGCAATGGTCTCGATTGCATTACTGACTGGCGTTGGGTTTTCAAGAGGGTTACTACTGTTGGGGCCATACCAGCCCCCGCCATTAGTGCCTAACTGCTTGATGGCCACCATAGAAGCAACGGGGCCGATCGGAACGACCTGCTCAGTGATAGGTGATGCAGAATCTAAGGTGTTTACTTTTTGCGCACCGTCAAAACTACTCGGTACGCCTTGCCAAGTCAGTAACAGCGCCACAATAGCCGCTAATGGCAGCATAAGTCTGAGCACACCGCGCACTAAGTCAACATAATAGTTACCCAGATTTCGAGCCTCACCCTCTTTGGCGCTGTCATTATTCAACCCACCTAACATTCCCCGCAAAATCGCCACACAAACCGCCAGCGCCATGGCTGGAGTGACAAATTGCAGCGTAACAATGACAAATCCTTGGGATAAATAACTGAGCTGAGCCTGCCCGGAATAGTGCTGTTGATTGGTATTGGTGAGGAATGACACCGCAGTGTGCAAAGCCAGATCCCAAGATAATGGCCCTATACCATCGGGGTTAAGTGGTAACACATGTTGGAATTTAAGGATAAGAAACGCCAAAATGCCAAGTACCAAGTTGCTGATAAGAAACGCCGCACCATAGGATTTCCATGTCATCCCCGAATGGGCATTTACGCCTATAGCCCGATAAATCCACTTTTCAATGGGATTAAATAAACGATCTGAAAAATGGGACTGACCAGAGAAAACTCCTGTCATATAGGATCCCAACAGCCATGCGAGCCCAAGCGCAGTAGTAAAAATAAGGGTAATTTCAAACATAACGACTCCTAAAACTTATTAGGGGCAAACATTGCCACTGCTAAGTAGATGAAAAGTGCTATGGAAAGTATTAGAAATATCCAGTCCATATAATTTGTCCTTAAGAAAGTGAGTAACAGGACAAATATATGAATTAACCGCGTAAAGTCTCTAGAGTTCAAATGACTAATCCCGTAAAGAATACGTAAAAGTCATCATAATCAGTAGTAAATAAGGCCACAATAAACCATGGCATTAGCTATAAAAGTAAAATAAAAATGCCAGCTAGAAATACTAACTGGCATTAACACATGACCTAGCGATGATATTGTAGATTAATTAAGCTCTATATTTTTCATTTTATTATAGCTATCAGTCTTAATTTCTTTAAGTACACCTTTATTGTCATCAATAAATAATGCTTTTATATCATTCTGATTAGCGACGACTAATCCTTCTTGACTTCCTAAACATAATAGCGCTGTAGACCAAGCATCTGCTCTAGCCGGATCCGTTGCCAATACAGTTACAGATACTGTGTTATGGGTTACGGGTTTACCGGTTCGCGCATCAATAATATGTGAATAGCGCTGCCCTAAATGATCAAAATAATGACGATATGTACCCGATGTCATGATCGCTTGAGGTAAATCAATAAGCAGAACCTTTTGCATTATTCGCTGTTCGGGCAGCGGTTTTTCAATCGCGATTTTCCAAGCAGAACCGTCGAGCTTACTGCCGTGTACGACCATTTCACCGCCAATCTCTACCAAATAATTATCGATATTGTATCGCTTTAGCACATCTGCAACTTTGCCTACGCTATATCCCTGTCCAATCGAAGATAAATCAAGATGTACCTCTGGCAAATCTTTAGTTAACATTTGATTATCAATACTTAAATGATGTAAGCCAACATAGGTTAATGTCTGTTGAAGTGCACTTTCTGTAGGAATAGTTAATTGATTATGGGTAAATCCCCACAAATCGAATAATGGTTTAATGGTCAAATCATAACAATCCTCCGTTTTTGACGTGACCTCCTTGGCTATTTCTATTAGTCCTAAAATATCATCCCCGACCGCTATAGCGGAGTGCATACTGTTAAAACGAGAAATCACCGAATCTGAACGATAAGTAGACATATGAAGATCTATTTCTGCCAATTGCCGCTCAATCTCGCGATTTATCTCTGTACTATTTATCTTGTCTTTACTCCAAAATGTCACATGCCAACTCGTCCCCTGCACAAGGCCTTCTAACTTGGTATAAACTGGCGATTTCTGACACCCTACTAACATAATGAGTAATATACATGTTAATAACCATTTCATTTAATGACCCTCCCAGTCAATTCGACAAATCAACCATAAAATACACTTAAAATTAAAATCGCCAGAATGCCCGTGAGAAAATAATGAGTACAGGAAATATTTCTAATCGCCCAAAAAGCATAGCGACACACATCAGCCATTTAGCCGCATCTTTTAACGTGCCAAATCCAGATGCAGTGTCACCATAACCAATCCCCATATTATTAATGCACGCGGCGACGGTTCCAAAGGCGGTGGCAAAATCATGTCCAATGGCGACCAATCCCCATACAAAAACGCAAGTAAAAAATATGTACAGGAAAAATAATCCCCATACTGAACGAATGACTCTGTCTGAAACAACTTGGCCACTGATCTTTGTCGTTAAAATGGCATTAGGATGAACCAATTGATGAATTTCTCGGATCCCTTGACGGTACAAAAGTAAAAATCTGACAGCTTTAATACCGCCACAAGTAGAACCAAAGCATCCACCAAAAAAGCTCGCACCTAATAATAAAAGCACAATATGACTGGGCCAATTAGGATAACCTGCAGAGCCTAATCCATTGTCCGTCATAACTGAAACTGTTTGAAAAAATCCATGTACCAATGAATCTTTAATATCAAAAGTTTGAGTACGATTCAGCTCTAAACAAGCGATCCCAACAACGATAGATAATATGAGAATAAAAAATCGAACCTCCGCATTATACCAAATAGGCTTGAAGCTTCGCCGAACTAACACTATGTAGTATAAGGCGAAATTGATTGCTGCCAGTATTGAAAACACACCGCCCACAAGCTCAATTGCAGCACTGTTGTAATATCCTAAGCTGTCGCTATGTGTGGAAAATCCACCCAATGAAACGGTAGATAGGCTATGACATATGGCATTAAACCAATTCATTCCTGCAAGTTTATAAGCAACTGCACAACCTAAGGCAAGTACGCTATAAAGCCCCCATAAATTTCGAGCCGTATCCGCAAGGCGAGGCGTCATCTTTTCCTCTTTCATGGGACCTGGCATCTCAGATTGATATAATTTTGCGCCACCGATACCAAGAAATGGCATAATTGCAACGGCCAAAACAATTATCCCTAACCCACCAAGGAAATTAAGCTGTGCTCGATAAAATAAAATCGATTTGGGTAGTTCATCAATATCTGAAAAAATCGAGGCTCCAGTCGTCGTAATGCCAGACACACCTTCAAACATGGCATCGGTTAAACTCAAGTCCAATCGTCTATCAAGAAGAAAAGGTAATGCACTCATTAAGGAAAATATCAGCCAAAATAAACAAGCGACCATGAAGCCATCACGTTTTTGCAGATTTTTATTTTCCTCACTTGTCATCTTCCAACCGACCACACCAATAAAAAGGGAAAGTAGGAATGTGATTAAAAATGGAGTGATATATCCATCTTTATAAAATAATGCAACAGCGATAGGCATCAACATGGTGAAGCTATATATGACAATCAAAAAGCTACATAGATGAATTATGGTATGAAATCGAGAGCTAGATTTCTGTATTCCACTGACTGCAATCATTCCAACTCACCTTTAGATATTTATCGTGAAAGACTTAATGAATAATTTATTAGGTATCATAAAATACGAGCGCTCATGTCCTGTTCTAAAATCATGTGCAATCGATAACAGAGTTAGATTAGGAAATAGATCGTCCCCTAATACTTTTTGTTGTCGTCTAAGGTGGATTGCAAGTTGACTTATCGTCGCGACAATGGCTATGACAATAAAAGTGATTAGATTGATAAAAACAGCCACATCTATCATTGGGAGGGAATAATAAGGAGCGTTAAATAAAAAATGAACACGAATAGCTTCAAAAAATGCAGCCATATACGCATATTGAAAACAACATTGAAGTGTAATCATAACGACAACGAGTTGGAGTACAATAATAATGCTTTAGATGACACCCTCCAAGAGGGTAAATACAAGCAAATAGCGAGTAGGCACTCAGAAATAAAGCTCAACCTAACAGAGAATTTAAAAACACTTAGTTTGTCCATCAAAATGTAAGTCGTTATGTCATACAGATTTTCACTTTAACAGACGAAAACAATTCTGACGCGTAAAAAAAACGTAAAAAAATACGGAAATTAACTTTAGATAGACAAAATTAATAACATTATACGTTTGAAATCCCCAATCAATTTAGCTGGGGATGGTTAGTATCAATATGCTTAAATGGCTAAGGCTTGCTCAAGATCGGCAATCAAATCTTGAGGATCTTCGACGCCAATGCTCAATCTAATCAGGTTGTCATTCACCCCTGAAGCTAGCCGACTCGCGGCATCCATAGCAGCATGGGTGGTACTAGCGGGGTGGCAGGCAAGACTCTCTAAGTCGCCTAAACTGACCGCTTGAGTAAACAAGTTCAAATGATCTAAAAACTGCGCCGCTCGATTAAAACCCCCTTTGAGCTCAATACTCACCATACCGCCAAAGGCGTTGATGGTTTCACTCAGAACTTGATGACCTTGATCATCTGCTAGCCCTGGGTAATAAACTTTTGCAACGCTCGGATGGGTTGCAAGAAAAGCGGCGACCTTAGCCGCGCCCGCAAGATGAGCATCCATTCTAAGTGCTAAGGTACGTAAGCCTCGCTGTAATAAATAGGCTTCCTGTGGCCCAATCGCGGCGCCGATATGTTTAAGCGCTATAGTGCGAATAGGTTGCACTAATGCCTTAGGTCCAGCGACAACACCTGCGATCAAATCGCCATGGCCACTTAAATACTTAGTGGCACTGTGCATCACGATATCAATGCCATGTTCCAGCGGTTTGAATAAATACGGGGTTAAAAACGTATTATCACAAATGGTTATAGCGCCCACTTTTTCGGCGGCAAGCTTAACCTTACGGTAGTCACTGACTTTTAAGGTCGGATTGGTGATGGGCTCAAATAAAATAATTTTTGTTTCGGCGGTAATCTCTGCCAATAAATGATCATCGTCTTGATAACGGCGCACTGTAATACCCGCGCGGGTTAACGTTTGGATTAAAAATGCCGCAGTGCCACCGTATACGGGGTCGATAAATGCGATTTCATCACCTTGACTCGCTAAGGCATAGAAAATACTGCTGATTGCCGCCATCCCACTCGCAACAACGAGTGCTTCATCAGCCCCTTCCAGTTGTGCTAATTGATATTCAAGCGCCTGCACTGTCGGATTTGCCATGCGACTGTAGATAAAACCCGGCTGCTCACCAGCAAAACGGGCCCGACCATCCTCAGCACTACCGTAGGCGAAGGTGCTACTTTGATAGATAGGAGTTGTAAGCGCGCCCGTCGAGTTATCAGCGGCATAATGGGTGTGAAGTAATTTAGTTTTAAATTGCATAATAGATCCTAATAACCATTAAATGGCATGAGCGAATGAGGCGTAATGTGCTTGAGCAACGTCGGGATGAGAGCGCAAACGCCCTTTTAATACGTTCTGGCCCACTTGGTGGAAAAGAGGATTTAATGGATCGCTTGCCGGTCCTTGAGCTTGGTTCGCCAGATGCTTTGGCAAAGGTAACAAAGGAACTGTCGCATTCAACTGCGCCGCCATAAAAAAGGCACACGAGTAGCGCTCGACCCCAGCAGGCGGGCTAGTAACCCTATGGTTGGTTGCCTTTAAATACCCATTAGAAGCCAACTCAAGTAATTCACCTATATTCACCACAAAGGCGTCTTCTAATGGCGGTATGCTTAACCAACCGTTGTCAGTCTGAACCTCTAAACCGGATTGCTTATCTTGCAGCACTAAGGTCAAATAGCCAGGATCTTTGTGTGCCCCTACGCCTTGGCCTGAAGTCTGTCCATCCGCGCTGGGATAGCGAATAAGCTTCATATGCTGATAAGGACCCGCTTCGATCGTGGCATCAAAGGCGCTTTCTGGCTGCTCTAGCGCAACAGCTAAAGCCCTCAATAGTGTGACACTGGTATCGGCTAAATCCTGTTGCCATGCCAATAAAGTCGATTTCATCTGTGGTAATTGTGACGGCCATTGATTAGGCCCCTGTAGCTGCCACCATATAGGCACATCAGACTGCTGAGGGTTAGCCACTTCTTCTTGCATGATATCAAACTGTTCCCGCAAGTCCGGTTTCCCTAAGGTCAATTCACCTTGCAAACGGGTATAACCGCGAAAATGCGGTGTATTAGCCATTTTCACCGCAAGTTTATCTACGACGGGCAGCGCAAAGAAATCTGCCGCTAACTGAAGTACTTGCTGCTGTCTAGCAAGCTCAATGCCGTGGCCTGTAAGATAGAAAAACCCTATTCTTCTGGCAGCATCGGCAAGCTTAGTAATAAAAGCGTTACGACGTTGTCCACCGGCATGCCAATCACTTAAATTCAATATCGGTAATTGTTCCATCAATGACTCCCATTTAATGCATTGTCTGAGCCGGATTCTATGCCTTTATGGGTCGATGGATAATGAATTAATAACTATTTGATATATTAAACAGTAATAATAGATCATTTAGATATATAGACATCTAGGCTTCTATACTGCTAGATTTGAATTTCAAAGGGTAAAACAGCGCTAATTATTAGGCCAACTCAAACCGCACCACTCAGATAAACATCATAAGCCATACTGCTTAATGATATTTATCTGGTTACTTTTCAAGATATTAGTAAAATTAAGATATAAAAATAAAAGCGAGTCCACTTTTGCGGCACTCGCTTTTTAAGGTTTCGAAGTTTTAACGTTTCTAAGTCATGTCAGTTATAAACCTAGATGCTTCTACAAATAACATTATTGATCATGCCAAATTAGCACTTGGGCTGGCTCACCATTACTACGGGTGGCGCGGTACATACCTTCGGTATTAAATGGCGTAGCAATATTGCCACGCTGATCGACTGCAATCACACCACCCGAACCGCCAGCAGTGATAAGACGTTGATTAATAACTTCATCTGCTGCCTGAATGATAGATTTTTGCTGATATTTCACCTTGGCACAAATATCCCCCGCGACGAGGTAACGGATAAAGAATTCACCATGACCCGTTGCCGATACGGCACAAACACCGTTTTCAGCATAAGTGCCAGCACCGATGACAGGAGAGTCACCGATACGACCAAAGCGTTTTGCCGTCATACCACCGGTCGATGTACCTGCAGCTAAATTACCCTTTTTATCTAAGGCGACAGCACCAACGGTACCAAATTTGTAATCGAGGTCCTTCATCTCAACATTAGCAACTTGTTCAGATTTAGCCGCAGTTTGCAGTTTTTGCCGTGCATCGAGTAATTGCTGATACCGCTCGTCAGTATCAAAATGATGATTTGGCACTAAAGTAAAGCCTTGAGTCAGTGCAAATTCTTCTGCTCCTGCCCCCGAGAGCATCACGTGCTCAGATTTATTCATCACGGCCAAGGCTAAGTCAATTGGATTGGCAATATGACGCACTCCAGCAACAGCGCCGGCATTCATCGTTTTGCCATCCATAATAGAGGCATCTAATTCATGTCCGCCGTCATAGGTATAAACCGCGCCTATACCAGCATTAAACAGAGCACTATTTTCAAGGATATTAATTGCGGTTTGTACTGCCACTAAGCTGTCACCGCCCTCCTCTAAGACTTTTGAGCCTTTATCGACCGCTTCCTTTAACTTATCTTTGTAGGCTTGGCGTTGTTCAGGGGTGAGATTAGCTTTAGAAATCGTCCCCGCGCCGCCGTGGATCGCAATGGCGAACGGTTTATCATTGGCAAAGGTGTTATGTGACATAAAAAGTAGGCCCGAAATAATTAAACTAAAGGTGGCTAATTTTGTTTTCATTCTTTACATCCCCTTAAAAAGTAGCGTCCTTTGTAACCATTTCATCGTGTAATTTCAATCATCTCCTTGCCTGTTGGTTTTATTCTGGCGACAATGATGCCAAATCACAGGGACTATAAAGTGCAGCCATTTTTGCAAATCACCTCACATTACATTCGTCTTTGCTTGTTTCTGAGTCTGATTTCAGTCACATCAGTCGCAGCAGCAGATGATTTTATCAAATTATCTGTTACAGGCGTGAATGAAGCGCTTCGAAGCAACATAGTTGCTCACTTAGGCGCTTTACCTGAATCTGAGGTGCAGCGCCGTGCCTTTTTGTTTAATGTCGATGACAATATCAGCACCGCCTTAGAATCCATGGGTTACTATCACAGTGAAGTAGAAGAAAAGCTGATTGAGCATGACAAGGGACCGTGGGAATTAAAACTTGAAATCAGCCCCGGCGAGCCAACCATTGTTCAGTGGGTCGATATTAATTTTAGTGGTGAAATGCTTGATGACCGAGCCTTCGATCAATGGCTCGCAAAGGTCAACATTAAACCCGGCGATGTGTTAAATCACGGTGTTTACAGCGACGTAAAATCGCAACTCGTCACCTTAGCCTTGGCACGAGGTTACTTCGATGGCGAATTTACTGAATCACAAATTAAAGTTAACCGCGATATTAATACCGCACAGGTAAGTTTGCATTTTGATTCAGGCAAACGTTACCGATTTGGCCAAGTCAGTTTCGATGGCCATAGCTTAGAACCCGATATATTAGAGGATCTTATCCCCTTTAAAGAAGGTGCTTCATACTCAACTCGCCGTGTAAGCGCCTTGAATCGTCAGTTATTAGATACTGGTTATTTCGCCAATATCAAAGTGATCCCGCAAATCGATAACGTCGAAGATAACCATATTCCAATGCGAGTCGAATTAACGCCTAAGGCAAGTCACGCAATTGAACTCGGTTTTGGTGGTGATATTGGCAAAACAGATCAAGCCTTTGATCCGAGGGTGCGCGTGACTTGGCGTACACCACAAATCAATAAATATGGGCATTCCCAAGAAACCAGTCTCGAATGGTCGCCCGATAGACCAAAGTTATTAACCACTTATACGATTCCGCTCACACATCCCTTAGACGATCAATTAAAGATCCGCCTCGGTTTGCTGCGGGACAAATACGGTGTGACTCAAGTATATGATGCCGAGAATCGTGATTTTAGTAACACAGGCCAGCTCGAGTCGACTAAGTACCTTCTGGGACTATTACGTCAGCAAAGACTAGAAAATCAATGGCTAATGAGTTATTCGTTGGAGGCTATACGCGAAGAATATACTCAGTCTGACGTCGATTATATGCCGTCGTTTTATCTGGCAGGAATTAACTTTTCTCGGACTAGCCGGGGAGATAACTCACTGGATCCTAAATCCGGATTTAGACAAATTTATAGCCTAGACTATGCCGATCCCTATTTAGGATCAGAAACCCGCCTAGCCCGCTTGCAAGCTAAATTTAAATGGATTGATACCTTCTTCGATAACCACAGAATCGTTGCTCGTATTGATTTAGCTGCCAACTTAGCTAACGAGAATGATCTTGCCTCTATCCCACCATCACTACGCTATTTTGCCGGTGGCGATCAGAGTGTGCGCGGTTATGGTTATCAAGAACTCGGCCCCTATTTAGACTATGTTGCTGACGATGGAAAAACCAATCGCGAAGTTATCGGTGGCCGCTATTTAATGGTTGGTAGTTTGGAATATCAATATTATGTGACCCCCACTTGGCGGGTCGGCACATTTATCGATGCGGGTAACGCCTTCGATAATAATCAATTTGAACCTGTCGTCTCTGTCGGTGGCGGTATCCATTGGATCTCCCCGATTGGTCCAATCAAATTAGATTTAGGGGTCGGATTGAAAGAAACTGAGACCATTGAAAGATCATGGCGAATTCACCTAACCATGGGGACAGATCTATGAGCCAGCCCCCAGAGCATAATAAGCCAAACGAACAAGATATCGTTGATAATCCCATCACTGAAGCCGAAGCCACTGAAACCGTAGTGACCTCTGTCACCCCATCGGTGTCATTCATTCAAAGACTGTGGCGGCAGTTCAAACTCTGGACTCGGATTATTATCTATGTGCCATTAGGGCTTTTAGTGTTAATCGCCCTATTACTCGGCACTGAATTTGGCTCGCGCATTACCGTGGGTTTAGCCGATCAATTTGTACCCGATCTTGAACTGACTTATACCTCTGGTTCCATTAACAAAGACTTAGCCCTATCTCACGCGGCTTGGTCTATGGCCGGAATGAACGTGCAACTTGAGGATCTGCATTTACTGTGGCAACCCGCCTGTTTGCTACAAAAACGCTTATGCGTGAATAGCTTATCTGCGGCCAAAGTCGATGTCACTATTGATACCCTAGCGCTTTCTGCAGACTCAAACGAAGCGCCAGTCGCGCCACTTGATGAAGAACCCAGTGAGCTCCTATTACCCTTTGATATTGTTTTAGATTCTGCTGAACTCAATGGCGTTAATATCCAAGTGGATGATATGCAATTTACCGCTAATCGTCTTAACGCAGAAGCACAATGGTTTACCGAAGGTTTGTCGGTTAAACAGCTATCCAGCGAAGGATTATTCATACTGATCCCTGCATCAACCGATGTAGCAACGCAAGCCAGCACGGCAGCGGTAACGAATGCAGCAGATCCCAGCACTGCCGCGGTAACAACACAGACACCATCGGCCAGTCCGTCGCTACCAAAAGAGGCTGAATGGGCTTTAGCGCAATTGCCACAAGTATTTATGCCTTTCCCTGTGACAGTCAATGCCCTAACGCTAGACAACACCACACTGCAAATCGGCGATCGTAAAGATGTTTTTAGCCATGCAGAACTACAAGGCAGTTTCCGTGAATACCAATTGACCTTAGACCATCTTGCCATCAGCCACACCGATGGCAGCGTCGATATCACTGGCAGCCTAACACTTGATAAAGATTATCCACTCGATTTAGAGGCAAATCTCACCCTTAACCAACTAGTCGAATTGCCAGATCTCACTCATCAAGTATTAACGTTAAAGCTGAGCCAAAGTTTAGGGCAACTTCAGGTGAATGCCGTCGCCAAGGGCGATGCCGACTTTACGCTAGATGGCCAAATAACACTGCAAGACCCTAACCTGCCCTACAAGGTGAAACTTGAACAGACACGGCTTCAGTGGCCACTGAAGAACCCTGAATACTCGGTAAGCAATGCCACACTCGATAGCCAAGGCGACCTTAATCGGCAAGAGGCGAGTCTTACTGGCCAACTGATCACACCCTTTCACAAAGTGCTCGACATAGACACTGACATCCAACATCAAGATGCTAAGTTAACCATCAATAATCTTGATGTAATGGGCGCGATTGGTAAGGTCAAGCTCACGGGCGAACTCGATTATCAAAAAGCCATTAGCTGGAACGCCAATCTCTGGATCAATGACGTCAAATTACAAGAAATACAGCTGCCACAAACGGATACAGCGCAAAGTACAACGGGTTTACCGGACAGTTTGATTTCAGGAAAATTACGCACTAAAGGCTCATTTGCAGACCCCCGTTGGCAAGTATCCCTGAGCGATACTGAGCTCACTGGCACTTTGCAAGGTTATCCCTTCGACATTACAGGGGATATCAGTGTGAATGACTCCCTGTATGTCAGTGCTAAAGGGCTGAACGCCAAAGTACTAGGTTCAACTCTGGCACTCAAAGGCGAAGCCAATGCCAATTGGGATCTCCAAGGTGAATTACAAGTGCCCGACTTTGGCCTATGGTTACCTAAGGCCAGCGGCCAACTACAAGCGCAGATCAATGTCACTGGTGACGAGAAACACCCCCAGGTCGAGCTTACAGCGCAGCTGGCAGAACTTTACTATCAAAACATTAAACTGCAGGAATCTAATTTAAAGGCCTATTACAAGCCGCTAGATCAACATGAGTTTGCTATCTCGCTAAAATCAAAAACCTTGCAGATTGCAGAACAAAATTTAGATACAGTGACACTCGGGGCGAAAGGTACCATTAACGCTCAAAAACTCACTCTCAACGCCACGGGCGATCTTGGGCTCGATGCAACGATGAGCAGCCAATACGATGTGAAGAAGTCACGACTACAGCTCGATGTTGATCGTTTAAATCTCAACACGCCCGTAGGCCTATGGCAGCTCGATAACACCATTAATCTGGCTTGGGACCAAATCAAGAATCAAGGCAGCATTACGCCCTTTTGCCTCATGAATCCCAATAGCCGTATCTGCCTAAACAGT
Source organism: Shewanella sp. SM71 (assembly GCF_025653905.1). Lineage (NCBI taxonomy): Bacteria > Pseudomonadati > Pseudomonadota > Gammaproteobacteria > Alteromonadales > Shewanellaceae > Shewanella > Shewanella sp. SM71. Next base: position 85,353 of record NZ_JAKKRW010000009.1, on the reverse strand, counting down.
AATACACCAATAGGTAAAAAAGGCAGCGCACAGGTGAGCTACTCAGGTAATCCAGGGCAATTACTTATCCCAATATTACCAACAAATATGCGTTGGAATGGCCCTGCATCGCTATTAGCCAATGTTGCATGGGCTGCTGGCCGTAAGCCTACTGCCGATGTGAACTTTGATTTTGCTCCCGGCAGCATTATGCTAAAACGGGATAAAAATCGTGAAGTCACCATTAATTACCAAAACCTATCATTAAAAGCGACCTTAGATGCAAAACGGCTGGCGACGGTTTTAGATTTTGAATCAGAAGGCGTGGCCAGTTGGCAGAGTGAGATTAACGTCAATGTCACACCCGATCGCACCCTGTCAGGTTATGCCAATATCAAGCAAATCAACTTGCAGCCACTTGGGGAGTTTTTCCCTCAATTAAATACAGTGCAAGGTTTACTGACGAGTCAACTTAACTTTGCGGGTAGTCTAGATGCGCCCGAAGTATCGGGGAGCATGGCCTTAACTGAGGGCGCCTTAGCCCTAACAGCAAACCCAACATTAATCGACAAAATTAACATGTCGATGTCATTTGCGGGTCAACAAGCGCAGCTTAAGGGACGCTGGATGATGGGCAATGGTTTAGGCAGAGTGAATGGTCAACTGCAATGGCCCCAAGGTCAATTTAGTGGCGAGTTAGCCCTCGAAGGCGATAAGCTCGCCGTGATCCAACCACCACTGGCTATTCTCGATGTCTCCCCCGAGATCAACTTAACCTTCAACAGTAAGCAACTAGCAGTAAAAGGAAAAATAGCGGTGCCTTCTGGCAACATTAAAATTGTGCCATTAGCGGAAGGCGGTGTCGCAGCCTCCGAAGACGTGGTATTTGACGATTCCATTGCCGCCACTCAGCCTAAAACTAGCCCCTACGCCATCGTTGCAGATCTGAATATCAGTGTGGGGAACGAACTCAGAATTGATGGTATGGGTCTCAAAGGTAAACTCCAAGGGACCTTAAAGCTACAGCAGCAAGCTTTCCGTCCTCCTTTGCTCTTCGGTAATATCAAAGTCAATCAAGGTAGCTACAAGTTTATGGGCCAAACCCTAAAAATCCGTACTGGTGAAGTGCAATTTGTGGGGCCAACGTCATTACCAAACCTGAATATTGAAGCGATACGGGAAATTAAGACTGAAGACTTAGTGGCAGGTGTACGCGTCACAGGCACGCCATCACGCCCAGTGGTGACCTTATTCTCCAATCCCGCCAAAGAGCAGGCCGAAATCTTGTCTTACATTATCAAAGGCAGTGGCTTTAACAGCGCCAACAATGAGCAAAATAACTCGCTGATGATGGGCGCGGCACTCGGTTTAGGCTCACAGGTGGGCGGTGGCGCAATTAACAACCTAGGGAATACTGCGACAGGACTCATTGAAGAATTTGGTTTCTCTAACGTGCAACTCGACACTAATGATGAAGGGCGTGTGGCGATCAGTGGCTTTATCGGCGATAACTTAATGGTGAAATACGGAGTAGGTGTATTTAACCCCGGTTACGAAATGACCGTCAGGTATTACTTGCTCTCACAACTCTATCTAGAAACCGTGTCAGGCACTTTAGGCCAATCACTTGATATCTATTACAACTTCAATATCAAGTAACCATATGAATACCAATATGAATACCAAAATATTGATACTACAAAATTAGCATCCAATTACTCTAGCCAAACAACCTCAAAATACGAGTTACAGTATGTTGAGGTTGTTTGGGTAAAGCCTAAGTGTCTACCTATAAATACAAACAACTAAAAATCAGCCACAAAAAAAGCGCCCTTAGGCGCTTTTTGCTTCAGTTACGACAATTAAGCGTAAACGAAGTCAACATGTTCAATGATTGGCTTGAACACGTGGCGTTGCATAGCTTGTGCACGAACACCCACTTCTTTACCATCAACAACGATAGTCAGAGTAGAAGTGTAGAAGTCAGCATTAGCTTGAATGTTAATGATATCTTTGTGATCAAAAACAATAGAAACTGGCTCTTTGCCTTGGCCATAAATAACAGCAGGTACTTTACCAGCATGGCGTAGGCGGCGGCTCGAACCTTTCCCTATTTCAGTGCGGGTTTGTGCTTGGATAGTGTAAGACATGTGTTTCTCACTTAAATTTAGAGTAAAAAGTTGCCGGCATTTTCGACCAATGACGGCTCATATAAAGCGCGCGAATACTAACATAGATACCCAAGGCGCACAAGAATACCGCAAGCCCTCTATTTATCGGCGTCAGCGTTAGCAAAACAGACCGCTATTTATCAAATTGAGGAACTTGTATCTTGGCTGTTACGGCAGAGAAAAGGCTTTGATCTCAAACAAAAAACACGAGATATAGATCACACTGGGAAATTGAGAAGCCTGTTAAGCTCGGGCAAATTTCGATAACTGCTGTGTCAAAAAATGCGTCATGCGCTATACCAGTTACAACAAGAAAATAGACTTTCATGCCAACTGGCCCGTGAACTCGTCTCTCTTATCGAAACCGTTCCTTATCAGCAAAATACCCTCGAATTAAAATTCTTAGAATTGCTTGCCTGCACCCAACAAAAAAACCGCAGCTTGATCTTACTTATGCAAATTATTGAGTCTGTCGATATTGAGTCGCAGAGGCAAAGACAATATCAATTTTCACAACGTCTCAGCCTATTGATCTGTGATTGGCAACAACATAGAGAAATGAACAAACTCAATCAACAATTTATCCCGCTGCTCAGACATTACTTGATCGAATCGCAAGCCTTGGAACAAGATTTTTATCAGCAGATCCAACAACAGATCATTGCTACCAGTGCCTTACCGGACCACAATCGACGTGCACAAAGCCAGAATTAGGATAATAACCCACACCACCGAGTTTCAGGGATAAAGCCGCTTCTCTGAGGGTTTTTAGTTTAACGCTAGGGATCGCTATGTCCATCGCCATGCCGCGCATGTGATAACTCTTCTTAGCAACTCCGCCACTGTGGCTCACGAGCATGGCATTGGTTTTTGGTGAACGGTAACCAGAAATTACATGGATTTCATCGTTGGTATTCAAGGTTGTTTTGAGCGAGTGGAGTAAATCAAATAAGCGCTTATCCATAGGTGCTGCCACATTCTGACGATGATCCCGCAGCAAATGATTAAAATTGTCTAACACCTTGCTCTGATAATGACCATCTACCCAGTAACTACCATCATCGCGCTCGCCAGTATGACGATTAAACAAACTTAACTCGCGGATCCCTTTGGTTGAACGGCTGGCAACTGCTTTTGAGGGAATAAAGGAACATAATGCCACACCACTAAGGCCTAACAATAACTGCCTACGGGCAGGACATATTAAAGTCACATGATCACCTTTTGTATGCTTTTTGGTCACTAGTAAGGCAAATTATACTGAATAAGCCCTAAGATCAAGTTTTGCCAACCCCATTCTGAGTAGGATTTCAAAATGCCAAGCGAGTTCAGATGCTTATCTTGCTCAGCTTTACAGCACAAAAACGTTAATGTTGTTCCAAAACCGTGGCAGGCACAGCATTCGTCAGCTCAGGTTCCAAATGATAAATATCGCGACGGTATTGCTCCTGCCCACTATCGTCTAACCATGCAGTCCAGTAAACCAGATGCACGGGCAACTTTTCGGAAAGTGAAAACCACTGGGGTTCAGTAATACCAGGGGCTAACTTGTCCCATAAACGTTTGTCTTTTACTAAATGCTCTTTAAACCACTGGGCTAATTCAGTGGCTTTTTCAATACGAATACAGCCAGATGATAGTGCCCTATCGTCCTTTTTAAAGAGACTTGGCTCAGAAGTTCCATGTAAATAGACACTGAAACTGTTATCAAAGTGAAACTTATATTTACCTAATGCATTCTTCGCCCCAGGGCGTTGTACAAGCTGATAGGGAAACGAAGCGCTGGCTAAGGCCTGCCATTCCTCTGGCATGCGTTGCACCCGTTGACCGTTATAATCGTACACATCAAATTGACGTTCATTAAGATAATGACCATTTCGCTGAATTTGCGGCAGAATGTCCCGCCGTAAAATGCTGCTAGGCACTCGCCAACTAGGGTTAAGCACCACGCTAGAAATCTGACTGTCCAAAATCGGTGTTTGCCGAGAAGATTTACCCACAATAACCTTGGAACTTAACACTGGCGTACCATTATCGACCAACGTCATCTCAAAAGCGGGCACATTAATCAGCAAATAACTCGGCTCTAATTTACGTTCAAACACTCTTTGTCGAATAGTGTTTTTAGCTAATAGTACCGCCCTCGCCCTTGGCGATTGGTTCACCCAAAATAAGGTCTGCTTACCTATCACCCCGTCCTGTTTTAGCCCATGCTTTTGCTGAAAGCGCTTAATGCCAATCATAAGTTCTTCGGTATAAACTTGATTCACTCTAAGCTCAGTGGCTAAGTCTCCCAATATCCACACACGCTTTGCTATGGTATCAACGATCTGATGACTCATTCCTAAGGTTAGCTTTTCATCTAGCACTAAAGTTTCCCATGGTTCAATTGTGTCCAATTGCACTAAATGGGCGATTTGCTTAAGCACCCTTTGATATTGGGGATCCACTGGAATAACGGATGAAACCGTCTCTGGGGATCCAGCGTTGTTACATTCTGCGGATGTCATCACATAATGCCAGTAACCGGTAACATCAGCTTGGATTCGTACTAAATCAGCAGTAGATAAGGTATTAGGAGAAAGTGTTAAGTCACGATAATGCTGGCCAAATACTGGATTAACGCCTGCGAGATCCAATAGCAACACCTGTGGCACTAAGGCCGCAAGCGGCAGCACAGCAGTAAGATCTTCAGCTTTACCCTCAAGATTTGGCTGCGCAGCAATACTCGAATTTGATGTTACGGATTGAGCGCCATCAGCTGCACCTACCTTTGGCACTAAAATTATTGGAATACAGAAAAAAAGGCTGAGTAATAGTTGTTCTAGATTGCGCCTCGTCGGCATAGGGTTAATCTGCAATGCTTTCAAGTTCGCGATGTTGAACTCCTGCTCTATCAATTTGAGTTCTCTCACGTTTAGCGTTACACGCATGGATGGGGGCAAATAGCGAATGATCTTTTTCAATATCATAAATACTCCCTTAGCTATTTTTAAGGTCACCTGAGAGCCAGCGGTTATATCAATCAACAACACTATGATATGACTATTCCATGGAGATCAATTAATTACTAGGGGTTAACTCCAGATAATGAAAAGAAAAATGCCACTGAGGTCGTCAGTGGCATTGATATTAAACAAACTCACATAAATATGCTGATCAAGTGTTCGTTAGCAAAAAGACACCAGATCTTCTTCGACAAATTGCTCTGGTAATTTCTGTAGGCTACGTAACATCAACGGATTTGCCAACACCATTGCCATTTCTTGACGATTGAGTAAAGCTAATGCGCTCTGTTGACAACGAGCTTCATGCACCTTCACATGCACTATGGCTTCCATCGCTTCAATTGGTGTACCCGCAGCACGCAAAGGCTGTTTATCCACCATTGCTAAATGCAATTCCATCAACGCAGGGTCTTTAAGTACCTGTGCTAACGTCCAAGGCTCAGCAATGTGTCTTTGGTAAGCGGCGCGCGCTTCTTGCGCTTGCAGACAAATTTGCGCAGGGTTACGTTCTTCTGGTGTTGCAAGAATACCAGCACGCTTGAACACTTCGCCAATTTTAACTGAACCTGTCCATGCCGAAATAGGCACAGCAATCCACAGACCGATCAACGCCGGACTCATCCAAGCTAACAAAGTCAAAGAATCCAAAATAGCCGCATAACCTAACATCACACCTGCCAGCATATGCCAGCGGTGACGATAGATTAACGTCATCCAAGGCATACTGCCGTCATCACGACGTTGCGGCGACCAACCACTGTCACGCCCCATCAGAATTGACATCACAGCACCACAATGGATAAACATCATGATAGGTGCAATCAGCGCTGAAAGTATAACCTCAAAGATCACACTGAATATCGCTTTAATTCGACCACCAACACTGCGAGCAAACTCACCGTCTTTAAGCAGCAACAAGACACCGAATACTTTAGGGCCAAACAAAACCCCCATAGTAATGTAGAACAATCTTAATGCCCTATCCGAGTCCATGATGGGCCAAGTCGGGAACAGTGAAAATTGATCGGTGAAATATTCAGGTCGAATAAAGTGTGCCTGCAGGGCTAACATCAAACCAGTCAAAATCAACATCAACCAGAAAGGAGATGACAAATAAGCCATGATACCCGTCAGTAAATGTAAACGGCTTACCCAGTGCAAACCTTTAGTTGGCAAAATACGCGAATGCTGCAAGTTACCTTGGCACCAGCGACGATCACGCACGGCTAAGTCGATAATCGACGGTGGACATTCTTCGTATGAACCCGGTAAGTCATAGGCAATGACCACACTCCAGCCCGCACGGCGGATCAGCGCAGCTTCAACAAAGTCATGGCTCATGATATGACCACCAAAAGGTGGCTTACCCTTAAGGTTGGGTAATCCCGCCGCGGTCATAAAGGCTTCGGTGCGGATAATGGCGTTGTGGCCCCAGAAGTTACCTTCTTTTTGTACCCACCAGCCTAAACCGGTACCAATTACGGGACCATAAATACGCGCCGCAAATTGCTGTAAACGGGCCATTAAAGTGGTGCCATTGATCAACGACGGAATCGTTTGGATCAAACCCGCATCAGGATCGGCCTGCATGCGCTGAGCTAAGCCAGTGATGGTTGAAGACTCCATCAAACTGTCGGCATCAAGCACTAACAAGTGATCATAACGCGACCCCCAACGACGGCAAAAATCGGCTACGTTACCCGCTTTACGGGCGACGTTTTTACGACGGCGACGGTAATACACCCGCGAATGCTTATGGGTTTCTTGACGCAACACCAGAAACGCCTGCTCTTCGAGTAAAGCAATATCGGGATCCGTAGTATCACTTAAGATAAACCAATCAAAAGCATGACCGTGACCCGTTTGCGACAAGGTTTCAGCCATCACTGAAACCGCCGAGAATACCCTATCAGGAGATTCGTTATAGGTCGGCATCAAAATCGCGGTTCGCGTATGCAGTTCAGTCACTTGCAAATCTTTTGCCCGCGGTTTTCGCAGTAAAATTAAAAAACCTGCAATACCGCTACAAAACGCCAAAGCAATCCAGCAGAAGTTAACCGCAAACAGCACTAGCACTAAATATTCCAGAGGAGTAATTCCGCCAATGCTAAATACCGCCCCCATTTCATAGATAGCAAACAAAGATAATAATAAAGCCCCACCCACCACAAACACACGACGGTAGGTACGCGAGCGTACCCCATCAGCCACAGTGCTACGGCGAGGGAATCCCTCTGGCATCTTACTTAAATTTTGGGGTTCCATAGCGCCAGGCCGTTCATTTGGCATAGCACTACCACCCACGAGGACTTCCGTCTCGAGTACCGAGTTATCGGATACAGTCATATCATGTTGCTCCGTCATGAACCTTACAGCGTCCAGCGATAGAGCCAGGTTTCAACCTGACGAGGAGTTGGGAACTTAAGTTCAGCGCGCAGTTCGATAAGATCTTTATCTTCTGGCTCTAATTCAAAAGCTAAGCGATAGCCATTTTTAGCGGCATTACGGGCAATCACCACATTCGTGACCACACCACCAGAAGCTTCAACTTTAGCGACTGGCATTTCATCTGTCATCGGACCTTCAACTTGATAGTCGACCACAAATAAACGTCTTGGAGTCGCCTTAGCAATATCGGCACGACCACTGGCAGAGCGAGAAATATGTACGGCACCGACTTTCGCAGCAGGTTCTTCACCCCAACTCATGCGATAGGCAAAATGAAATTCACCGCCAGCAGGAATAGGCTGACGTGGTTTCCAATAACTAACAATGTTGTCATGAATTTCAGACTCTGTCGGAATTTCAGTCAACACCACTGAACCTTGCCCCCAATTACCCACAGGCTCAATCCATAGGCTTGGGCGACGTTCGTAATGGGCTTCTAGATCTTGATATGACGCATAGTCACGCTCACGTTGGATCAGACCAAATCCCTGAGGCGAGTTGTCAGAAAACGCACTGACTTGTAACTGACGTGGATTAGCTAATGGGCGCCATAAATGCTCACCACGACCATTTAACATCAATAAACCATCAGAATCATGTACTTCAGGTCTAAAATCATCGGTGTCGTGACGACCATTGAGTGAATGTAAGAACATGCTAGTACTTGGTGCTAAACCGACTTTGCTCAGCTCAACACGAGGAAACAGTGTCGCTTCTACATCAATCAAGGTGTTATCACCGGGACGGACAGAGAAAGTATAGGCACCTGCTACGCTTGGGCTATCTAACAAGGCATGCACAACAATCAAGTTGCTGTCATTGTGTGGACGCTCAACCCAGAAGGCGCGAAATATCGGGAATTCTTCCCCTTCAGCGTCAGCCGTTTTTAACGCCAAACCACGGGAAGATAAGCCATAGGCGTTACCTTTACCTAAAGCGCGGAAATAACTCGCACCTTGGAATACCATAAGCTCGTCAAATACACCGTTCGTATTCAGTTGGTTATGAATACGGAATCCTGAGTAACCAATGTCGTCATTCGGCAGCGCTTGAGTAATCACTTCACCCGCGGTGAAATATTTAGGCTCATAGGCTAAATGCGTTGCATTCTGACCTTCTACAATCGCAATCTCGATCAGATCTTGAAAATAGAAACCACGGTGGAACATTTGCATTTGAAATGGCACGCCCTGATCACGCCAAATAGACGCAGTCGGGTTAAAACGAATATCTCTATATTCATCGTATGACAGTTTAGCAAGGCCAGCTGGCAAAGGATCTTTGAGGGTCACATAAGGTTTCGCTGCCAAACGTTTTGCAATCTTCACGACAGTTTCGCTATCAAAAGCGCCTGTCTTAGTGAATCTGATTTGATTTTTTGTACTGGGCTGAGAAATCACTTTCGGTGGAGTAACCACAGGAACTGCCTCGGCGGGTTTTGTCTCTTCAGCGTACGCGACACCAGACAAGGCGACTACAGCGCCTAGCGTCAGTGAACATATGAGTGACGAATAAGGTTTGGACGATGGGCAACGCAACAAGCTAACCATAGATAGGTAACCTAAAAAATAAACTAAGAAATCAATGTTTTTTATGTATACAGTGAATTTTTTTCACTCTGATTTAGGGATGAAAAAAAACAGTTGCTTACATATCGCGAAAGATATCAGAAGGAGAAAAAAACTCATAAATAAAGATGCAGTTAACCCCTTCTACACAATACTATTTGAGAATAAGCTTATACCAAAAATGAATATTAAAATAACATTATCATGCTTATTTCTGTTTTCAAAGTTACAAAAACAAATTAAGTGATCCAAATGCTACATTATTGAAAGTAAAATGAGCCTTTTTACGCCTCAACTAAGTGTTGATGATCTTAGATGAAATATCACAATAAGCGAATCAATCCGTTGGTAAGCCTAAGGATTAACACTAAGACAGCAGGAAAATTCAAAATTTTACCCGCTTAAATGTATCAAAACAACTGAGCTGATGTCACTTAAACTGCGGATCTATTTTAACATTTCATTGCCTGAACTATTTTGGCAAAAAAAGTGTCACAGATAATCCACCTTGATCCCTAGGCGCAATCACTAAACGACCTTGGTGCAATTCTATGATGTGATAGCAGATAGACAAACCTAATCCCGCGCCTATGCCTTCATTTTCATTCACACGATAAAAACGTTCTGTCGCATTGGCAATCTGCGGCTCTGTCATGCCTTGGCCTCGATCCGCGACACAAATACAGATTTCATCATCCAAAGCATGGGCCGACACTGAAATTTCCGATTCCTGTGGACTGTATTTACAGGCATTTTCGATAATATTCTTCAGTACAAGTAGCAAATAAAAACGATCACAGGTCACCGTTAGATTGGATGCGATATCGATATTCCATTCATAATCTGTGATTTGTGGCATTAATTGATTAAGCGCATCTTCGACCATAGGCAAAATGGCGTGGGATGACACATTAAGCTCATTAATCGAGTCCACCCTTGCTAATACGAGTAATTGTTCAACGGTATGACTCATGTGCACTACGCCAGCATCTATCGCAGCTAAATGGAATTTCTGCTGCGGATCATCATCAATCAGACTCTCTAAGCCATGTTGATGTAATTTAATCACAGATAATGGCGTTTTAAGCTCATGGGCCGCATCGGCGCTAAAACGACGCTCACGGGCGATAAATCGCGCGATACTATTGATATATAAGTTCAATGCGCGCCGAACAGGGACTAATTCTTTAGGCAATGACATAGTCAACGGGGTCAAATCGTTGGGCGCACGTCCAATTAATTCTCTTTCAAAGGTTTTTAATGGCCGAAACAAGAGATAAAACAAGAAGCTAACAATAATTAATGTTAAAGGCACTACCATTAAAGGCACGATCACGGCGTTATGCATGATTTGCGATACGAGCTCTTGGCGTACTTCATCCTGTTGAGCAGTGACAATCCAAACATGATTTTTAACCGAAAAAAAACTGAACACATGCCAGAGTTCTCCTTCGAACACTTTCTTATGATAACCCTGTACGAATCGACTGATAGGTTGATGACCAATATTATCCGATAAAACTAAGGCTTCACCCGCCTCACTCCAGATTTGAAACGCCAATTTATGCTCATAGGCCAGTTTCAGCGCATCGGCCTTTTCGGCAAAGGAACTGATTTGGCTATCGGGAACGTGGAGCACTTGGGGTATGACGAGATCCTGAGCTGTTGCATTGGGCTCAGTATGATAGAACAACTCCAACATTTTAGCGGTTTGGAGCATTTGCGCATCGAAGAGTTCTTCGATTTGATGCTTAGAATCCCGAGTACTCAACCAGCTAGATACAGCGACGGATACTGAAATACCTGACAAAATTAATAATGTCAGTACCAAACGCAGTGAATACACATCTAGCCCCTTTAATCGAATCACTTCTTTTTCCTAACGACTATGCTTCAAGTCATCACTGCATTATCAGTACCCACAAACGTGGAGCTTGTCACTTAACTCTTCAAATTAATTTATTTCAATCAAGGTATAGCCAATTCCACGCACGGTTTTGATTAATTCATTGGCAAGTTTTTTGCGCAGATGGTGGATATGCACTTCTATTGAATTACTGCCGACCTCATCCCAGCCATAGGTTAACTGTTCTAACTGGCTGCGGGTCAATACACGCCCTGCCGACTGAGCGAGTTCGAGCAGTAATTGAAATTCACGCCGTGAAAGCAGCACATTTTGATCGCGAAAGGTCACTTCACGGGTATTTAAATCGATACACAAAGCACCAATAATCAAACTGTTGTGATCGAGCCCATACTGACGCCTGACGATAGCACGAATGCGCGCGGCTAATTCACGCACATCAAAAGGTTTACCGAGATAATCATCGGCGCCCATGTCTAAACATTCGAGCTTAGTGTCAAAATCCGTATTCGCGGTCAGAACTATTGTGGGAATTGACACTCCCTGCTGGCGCCAAGCTTTAAGCAACTCTTTACCATTACCGTCAGGCAATCCCAGATCGAGCACTATGGCACTGAAGCTTTCATTTTTAACCCCCAGCAAGGCTTGCTGATAACTATTAAGGTGATCAACTTGCATGCCCAGCTTTGCCAAACTCAAGCAAATCCCTTGGGCTAATAACTCATTGTCTTCAACCAACATAATACGCATTCAATGTCCTTAACTGAGCCCTAACGGAAAATACTGAACTTAACACCTTGTTGCTGTAAAAAATCTTCCGCGTCTCGCCCCTGCAGCATAGCCATAGTGGCGAGCATACCTGCAGTCACGCAGTTTGGCCCTAACACAGTCACAGAGCGCGGCGCATGGATAACGGGATAGCCAGTGCGTGGGTCAACAATATGGCCGTAACGCTTTCCATCGACTTCAAAAAAGCGCCGCGTATCGCCACTGGTCGCTAATGCACCCTGACTAATCGCCAGTACACTCGCAGCGTGGTCAAGGTGTCGTGGATCTTCAATTCCCACTTGCCATGGCGTCACTTTGGACACGGGACAAGCGATATCACCGCCAAAATTCACTAACACTGGAATGTCTGGATAACATTCGGCTAACTCATAGGCGACTCTGTCGACCGCATATTCTTTTGCGATACCACCAAAATCCAATTTCATTCCTGTTGGCATCTCAATATGGCGCGAATCAAACTCGATGCGCTCAAATCCCACTAAGGCTTTCGCGGCAAGTATGCGGCCATGTTCGGGCAATTGGGCTTTGGGATCAAAGCGCCACAGTTCCATTAACGGCCCAGCAGAAATATCAAAGAGTCCATCACTGAGCTGAAAACATTGTTTAGCAAAAGCCAATAACTGCCAGGTTTCTTCATCGATAAGCTGCTTATGACCATTGGCATGGTTTAATTGCCACAGACAATTCTGCGCGATAAAGCGACTGTACTTATGTTCGATACGCAGCGCCTCAGTGACAGCCATATCCAACATATCGTCTGCAATATCAAATTGATCGCACCCAATGAGTATTTCACAGGGACTCGCCATGGCCCTAAATTCACCCACATAACCCCAATCACTGCGCTGCAACGAATAAGGTGCGGTCTTTAGGGACGATGTCGACATCATAAATCACCTCTTCACATGGCATCCCACTGGGATTGCGATTGAATAAGTTCAGGGGTAAATTGAGTATGGGTAGCTAAGCTACCCATACAGTTTAACGCCTTGCTATCTGAGCCAGTAGCATTATTTCGTATTAAAAAGAATAACTAAACTGTGCTGTAATTGCCTTCTGAGTCGGAAATAGATCGAAATTTTGCAGATCTCCAGGAATCGTAGCGCCGTTATTTTTCGGATCCTGTTGGTAATACTCTAAGCGATACGACATTTCATGACCGCCCGATAATCTATGGCCAAATTTAACCCCAATCGTATAAGCCGACATATCACCGATACGATAATCGGCACTGGCAAACTCTGGCAGTGGCGTATCAGCCATCAAGAAAGGTTGATAGAAGTTAGCCGCAGTTTGTTGGTAATAGCGCAGATGTAATTGTCCATAGAAGTTGCCGGTAAAGTAATACCGATAATGGGTTTCTAAGGTATGTGATGTGAGGTCCCAGTCATCGGTATTATAACGATAGGAAAAATCCACCACACCCGCATCTAATGCGCCTTTGGTCATCACGTAAAAACTGTGCTTCAAGCGCGAATCGGGGCGGCTCTCATACAATAAATCCTGAGTAATGCCGTTGTTATCCACCACACTGAGCACCTTGTAGGGATCAGTTAAATAGCCATTCACACTCGACAAGCCGTAATTGGCCTGCAACAACCAGCGCTGACTAAGCACTTGGGTGATACCTAACATCACATCCGCGGTCTGCTTATTATCACTGCCACCTTGACGAGTCGCATCGAATGCGCTTCGATAAGCTTCCTCACTGGTGAAGTTATCGCGAATGACCATCGAAGATAAATCCACCGGACGACCGCCAACGGGGTCAACCACATCGAAACTATAAGCCGTACCTAAAAATAAAGTGGTGTTGTCTTTATTAAACCCTCGCTCAATTCCGGCATTGATGCCCATTGACATATAATCAAACTCTTTCGAGCCATATGCGCCAACATTGAGTTTCCAATCAGGTGTCAGCACTTCACTCCAACCGACATTGGCTTGTACACGAGTATCGTGAAAGGTGTCATCTAACGGCGTTTCCCCCGCTGAAACATGATATTGACCATTACCAGATGGTCGAGTAAACGTTTGGCTGGTACTTTGGGCCACAGCGCCCGATGCTGAAGGACCCGTTAGGCTGTCAACCACGAGTTTGAGATCCAGCACACTGTCATCGCCAAAGGCTTTTTGCGCTGTGCCTATAGCTTCGATGGCTTGTACTCTATCTTGCTCACCGTAATACATTAACGCAGCATCGATCTTCCAGTCGTCAGCTTTTTTAGATAATTCAGTCGCATGGCCACTTGTAGCAAACAGTCCACAACTGGCTAATGCGAGAGCACCCGCTATCTGCTTCGATTGTCTTGTATTTATTTGGTTCTTTTTTTGGGTCATAGCTGACAACACCTGTAGGTCATTTCCATCTATTCAATACCGCGGGATTTCGCCCCAGATTTTAGAACATCTGCTCGTCACATTTGTTTTAGTACGTCTGTTCATTACATCTGTGCGTTACATTTATTCGTTACATCTAAGGGCAAATAACACCAACGGAGAGTTTAGTTACAGCCACATCCACCACCGGCAAATGCACGACCGCCGCTACTGCCTTCTTTACTAAAATAAATATGATCATCGAGTGCAAGGTCGAGCTTCTCACTGTCGAGCGCCATATCGCTGCGGGCCAACTGGCCTTTCTCCCACGGCTGCACTCCTAAACTTGAACATCCACTCAAACCTATGATGAGCGTTACTGCGACTAATGCGGGTTTAAGCATAAATTACTCCTTCAGTAAATTGACGAGCTCTTGCTCGTATTCAGCGGTTTTATCGGCATAAAAGCCAACATGATGCTGTACTAACTGACCTTGACGATTGAACATAAAACTGCTCGGCATGCCCAGCAAATCGAAACTGCGAGCGACATCACCTTCGGGGTTAAAACGCACTGAAAAATTGGCAGGGACTTGTTTTAAGAATTCCTGGGCTAACTCGTTATCTGTATCTAGGTTGATTGCCACGACAGCTAATCCCTGATCTTGATACTTTTTTTGTATTTCATTCATCCAAGGAAACGATTTACGGCAAGGGCCACACCAGGATGCCCAAAAATCGACATAGACGACTTTGCCTTTAAACTCACTCAGGGAAACGGCTTGGTTTTGCGCGTTAAACACTTGATAGTCCAGCGATGGCGCGGCTTGTACGCCTGCGGCCAATAAACTGAGTAACAATAATATTTTCTTCATAGCATATTCCGCATTAACGATTACGTTCGAATCTATTAACTGAATCTTAAGGTTTTCTTAAACAAGCTTATATAAGTTTAATTAACCTACTCGCCCAGACTCACCACGCGAATGAACCATAGTTACCAGCATCACCTTAATCACATGAGTGCTGATTAAGTGACCGATTTCATCCAAAATGGCAAATGTGAGACATTTTGTCCCATTAGGAAAAGTGAAATTAGATCTGTGTCATGTTAATTAAATGTCAAAATCAGTTCGGTCACATCTCTTAAAAATTCTTGATATACATCAATAATCTTTACACTCCAACGGCCTAAACTGACACTGTCAATTATGTAAACCCTTACCAATTTACATTTAAATAACAAAAAAGGTTGACCCATGGACACACATGCAGCCCTATATGAACAGGGAAAGGCGCGCTTAGATGCGTTACGCCAATTCGCTCCCCGTCAACAACAATCGCTGATTGAGAAAATGCAACAGCACGGCATTAGTCGCCGTGATTTTATGAAGTGGAGTGCCATGGTGACGAGCATGCTCGCATTACCACTCCCCTTTAGTAACTTAGTGGCCGAAGCTGCCGAATTAGCCGATCGTGTACCCTTAATCTGGTTACATATGGCCGAATGTACTGGCTGCTCCGAATCTTTAATTCGTACCGATACCCCCAATCTAGACTCACTGATTTTCGATCATATTTCCTTGGAATATCACGAAACCTTAATGGCTGCAGCGGGTTGGCAAGCTGAAGAGAACCTCGAACATGCACTCGAAACTTACAAGGGCCGCTATTTACTGGCCGTTGAAGGGGCGATTCCGACTGCAAATAACGGCAGTTTCTTAACTGTGGGTTGTAAAGGCCACACAGGGTTAGAAATCATCAAGCATGCTGCTGAAGGCGCCGCCGCGATTATCTCTGTCGGCACTTGTGCGGCGTTTGGTGGGGTGCAAGCCGCTTATCCAAACCCAACGGGGGCTAAAGGCGTGCATGAAGTGGTCAGTAAACCCGTGATTAACTTAGGCGGTTGCCCACCGAGTGAAAAGAACATAGTCGGCACTTTGATGTACTTCATCATGTTCGGAAAATTACCTGCGCTGGATATGTTTAATAGACCTAAATGGGCTTACGGCGCACGGGTACACGATAACTGTGAACGCCGCGGCCGCTTCGATGCTGGTGAATTCGTTGAAGAATTTGGCGATCACGGTGCGAAAGAAGGCTACTGCCTTTATAAAGTCGGTTGTAAAGGTCCTTACACCTACAACAACTGCCCAACCGAGCGCTTTAACCATCACACTAGCTGGCCAGTACTCGCTGGACACGGTTGTATGGGTTGCTCAGAACCTAACTTCTGGGACGATATGGCTGACTTTGAAAAACCCCTTGGCCGTCAACTCCTCCATGGATTGGATGCGACCGCAGATACTATTGGTGCGGTGATTTTAGGCGCGACTGTGGTGGGCATTGGAGCCCATGCCGTTGCCAGTATTTTTGCCAAACCGCTGGAGGAATAACCCATGAGCAAGCGCGTTGTTATCGACCCTATCACACGTATCGAGGGTCACTTACGTATCGAAGTCGAAGTTGATGAAAATAACGTCATCAACAAGGCTTGGTCATCCTCCACACTTTGGCGCGGTATTGAAGTCATTCTCAAAGGCCGCACGCCTATGGATGTTGGCCTTATTGTGCAACGTATCTGTGGCGTATGTACCTATTCCCACTACCGCTGCGGTACTGAAGCGGTTGAAAATGCGTTAGGAATTCAAATTCCATTGAACGCAAGATACTTACGTTCATTAATGCAAACCTCTTTATACATGCACGACCATATTGTCCATTTTTACCATCTACACGGCTTAGATTGGGTTGATGTGGTTTCTGCACTGAGCGCCGATCCTGCTAAAGCGGCACAAGTTGCCCTGAAATACACAGACCATCCCATAGCGGCGGGTGAAGGTGATTTAAAAGCGGTACAAGAAAGAGTTAAAGGCTTTGTCGAAACGGGAAAATTAGGTCCATTTGCCAACGCTTATTGGGGCAACGGCACCTATAAATTTACCCCAGAGCAAAACCTTATCGCGCTATCTCACTACCTTAAAGCGCTTGAAGTACAACGTGTTGCGGCAGAAATGCTAGCCATATTTGGTGGTAAATCACCACATCCACAATCCGTTGTTGTCGGTGGTGTAACTTCGGTGCGCGACATGCTCAGCCCTGCTCGCCTACAGGAATGGAAGCAAAAACATGCGACAGTAACTGACTTTATTCTGCGTGCCTATCAAGCAGATATCGTGATGGCAGCCGAAGCCTTTGGTACTGAGCCTAGCGTGTTGGGCGGCGTAAACGTGAAAAACTTCATGGCGACCGATGACTTTGTGTTAGCCAATGGCGAATACATGTTTAATCAAGGCGTGATCATGAATGGCGACCTTGCTGGCGTCAGTGATGTGAATCCAGATCTGATTGCCGAAGACGTCAGCCACGCTTGGTATAGCGCCGATGCACCGCAACATCCCTATGACGGTACAACGATTCCTAATTACACGGGTTTTGTTGAACGCGACACTGTCTACGGCAAATTGCCAACACTGGATGGTGATGGCAAATACTCATGGGTGAAATCTCCCCGCTATCAAGGTGAGCCTGTCGAAGTGGGTCCACTCGCCTGCCTATTGGTGAGTTATGCCCGCGGTAACAAGGTGGTCGTGGATTCGGTCAATGGCCTGCTCGCTCGCACAGGTCTACCCGTAGCGGCTCTATTTACCACTTTAGGTCGCACTGCAGCCCGTATGTTGCAGACAGTCATCGTCGCCCAAGAAGGGTTAAAAACCTTTGATGCGCTGCTGACGAATATCCAGTCCGATGAATCTACCTATGTAAAACCCAATATTGATCCAAATAAAGAGTATGTAGGTCACGCTATGATCGAGGCGCCACGCGGCATGTTAAGCCACTGGATCCGCATTAAAAATGGAGTGATTGAGAACTATCAAGCCGTCGTACCAACTACCTGGAACGCAGGTCCAGTGGATGCCAACGGTAAAATGGGTCCCTATGAAGCCTCTTTAATTGGCTTGAAACTGGAAGATCCTACTAAGCCCCTTGAGGTGATACGTATTATTCACTCATTTGACCCTTGCATGGCGTGTTCTGTACACGTAATGGATTTCAAAGGCCAAGCATTGAGCGAGTTCCGTGTCAGTCCCAATGGTCAATAATCGAGGGAGGGAACGCAAAATGAACCATTCTGCAACCCGCATTCGGACACTGATTTTTAGTCCGGCAATACGGATTTTCCACTGGCTCAGGGCACTATCAATTCTGGTGCTAGTGATCACCGGATTCTATATTGCTTGGCCGTTTCTTGTGGCGCCTGAAAGTACGGACGTACTCGTACAAGGCTGGATCCGCTTCGCTCATCTGATTTGCGGTTTTGTACTAACCGCAATCACTTTAGTGCGCTTCTACCTGTATTTTTTCAGCCGAAGCGACATTGAGCGGCGCTCATTTCGCGATGTCATGAGCGTAAAAAGCTGGATCACTCAGCTGAAATCTTACTTATGGATGGGGCACTTACATAAAGCCGGTGTCTATGGACCGCTGCAATTTGTGACTTATGTAGCAATCTCACTGGTCGCTCTTGTGATATGTATAACAGGTCTGGTGTTGTATGCCAATGTGTATCACCAAGGTTTAGGTGGCATGCTTTGGGGCAGCGCCGCTTGGATCACGGCACAAATGGGTGGGCTAGCACAAGTTAGGATTTGGCATCACTACCTCACTTGGGCATTTGTTATCTTTGTGGTTATCCACGTCTATATGGCGGTTTGGTCAGGGATACGCTTCAAACATAACTCAGTTGACTCGATTGTCTCTGGCTATGACTACCCAAAGCCAGACTCACACCACTAGGAGTCCAATGAAGATATTGCTACTCGGTATTGGCAATGTCCTGTACGCCGATGAAGGCATCGGCGTACATTTTGTCAATTATATAGCTGATAATTATCAGTTTACCCACGAGTCCCACCAGCTAAAGCTGCTCGATGGCGGCACCTTGGCTCAGGGACTTATCCCTATTATTTGCCAATACGATTATTTAATCGTGGTCGATACTGTTAACGCCAATGGCGTAGAAGCGGGCGAAGTCTACTTCTTCGATTTTGATAAAGCGCCAAAGGAAATCGACTGGCAAGGCAGCGCCCATGAAGTCGAAATGCTGCAAACCCTCAATATGATGGAAATGGTTGGCGACAGACCTAAGACCTTCGTGCTGGGCGTCACCCCAACCGTGCTCGAACCTATGGTGCTAGGCTTGACCCCTAAAGTCGCCGCCGCGGTACCTTTAATGGAATCAAGCTTGTTATCCCACTTAGCCTCCCTTGGGTTCACTGCGACGCGTGTTGCCGAGCATAGTATTGACTCGCTGATCCCTGACTCTTATAAACGTGGCGTTACTACTGGTGAAAGTATATAGAAGATGAAAAACATCAGATTTGATTTTACCTGCTCACGTCAGGTGCCTCTGTACGCGCATTTATGTAATCAATACCTAAATTATGATGAACTAAATATCAGCATAGGCTGTGATGGTCAACATAGCTCAGGTCAATATAGTGCTGGCCAACATGACTTTGGCCCTCAAAGCTATTTTATTGAAGCTCAGGGCGAGCAAAACCAACTAGAACAATTGGCCGATGCCATTGCCGCGGACTTTTTGATTTCCGCTTGGTTGAT
The DNA here is from genome assembly GCF_025653905.1 of Shewanella sp. SM71. Taxonomy (NCBI): domain Bacteria; kingdom Pseudomonadati; phylum Pseudomonadota; class Gammaproteobacteria; order Alteromonadales; family Shewanellaceae; genus Shewanella; species Shewanella sp. SM71. The sequence continues at coordinate 65,585 of NZ_JAKKRW010000009.1, read as the reverse complement.
TGACTCTAGCATTAAAGTCATCGACGAGCCCCAAGGCAGTAAAACCTTACTGCCCTTTCCACAGTCTGGATCAAGCCCTGCCATAGTGCCTTTTTGCCAGCATTGTTATCCGTTGATTGGCGATAATCAGTCGGCTAAGTTTGGCACACTCGATTTAATTTGCCCTTGCTGCAAGGGCGAAACACAATTAACGTCCGCACAAAAAGCGTTAACCTTGTCAGATATTAAAGCCATGGCACAGGGACTGCTGACACAAGGCCCACTGACATTAGCGGCCGCCGATAATCTGCAAATCAGCCTGACACCGTTTGAGCAGCCCTTAAGCGAGCGGCCACAACTGTTAATTTGTAATCCCAATACGCTGAACGCCCATTTTTGTCTGAACGATGCGCAGGTGCTCGCGCTTTCGAGTATTGAAAAGCCACTTATCTGCGCGAGACCCACGCAAGAACACGACAAACTCAGTGCGCCACTGTACGACATTTGCTTTGCCTACAGCCGAGTAATCTTAGTGCTCGGGGAAGTATTACGACAAAAAGGGGTCGATTGGGTTTACATTAAAGGGCCGCATAATAGGCCGAAGCTAGCGTGGGTCGATGGTGCTTGGGCACAAATCGCCAGTCACGATTTAAGCTCAACACAGGTTCAAACCAAGCACTTTATCGCTCCAGAACCCTTAAGGGAAAAAGTCAGTTTTCACGGCTATCAAGCCCAATGGCAAGCGGCGAAACGTTCACGATCGCACCAAGGCGAACTGAGTGTGTCAGTATTGACTCAAGTACCGTCAAGTGAAGACAGTGATATTCATTGCACCAGTATGCTAAGCGATAATAATCAAAATACAGTCAACACAGAAAATCACACCCTTGCAGACGCAGCGCTATTCAGTGCGCTGCTCAACGGTAAGTTTACCAGTCATAAACAGGCAAAAAATGCTGCGGTCATTTACTTAAGCCATACCCACGCCAGTCAAATTGTCACCTGCGATAATAAGGGCGACACTGAACTTTTCTTTGCCTTGCCCGAGCTGCCCGATAACGGTTACGAAATCTTCCATCAACTGGACAGCAGTCCGCAAAAAGCCGTAGCGCAAAAATTTAAGAGCCTGTTCCCCGAAGATTACCTAAAACTTTTAAGCCTAAAGCTTCACGGCAGACGGGACAACTTACAAAGCCTGTGGGCGATTGCTGCCATATTAATTGGCCTTAATACACAAGAAGATACTCAAAGCCAAGCAAGGCTCAGCGATGCACTCATGGCCGCTGCCATGCGCTACCACGGTGCCAATGCACCGCGTATCGATTATCCGCTGACCAAAGGTGAAGCCCACCGCAGCCTAAATTGGTGTAAAACCTTAGGCACTGTCTTAAGTTTTCGTATTGCGGGTAATGACGATCCGAGTCAGCTCGCCTTTGCAATGCAAGACTCGCTGGCGGACTATTTATCTAACTGGATCGAGCATATCGATTTAAATATCGGCGTGCACAATATAGCCTTAGCGGGCAATGAATTAATCAATGAAACCCTGTGCAAACGCATCAGCTTACGCTTAGGCAAAAACTTTCCATTGGTGATCAATCGCAGCCTAGATTTAGACGGCGATAACTTAGCCGTTGGGGCACTTTACGTTAAGCAGCGCCAACTGAATGCCCATGATTAGGAGGCCAAAAGTTAAGTCACAACGTATGAAGCCACATAGGCACAATAGTCGTCACAAAAAGCACAGTGACCTGCAGATAAAACGAAGGCTGGCATTGGAATACCTTGTCCACAAGGGAGCCACGTTAAAACGCTGTCAGTTGCACGTCACTGGCATAGTACAAGGGGTGGGATTTCGCCCCTTTGTCTATCGTTATGCCCTTGAGTTTCAACTGACGGGCACTGTGCTCAACAATGCCAAGGGCGTGACCATTGAGCTGCAAGGTAATGATGAAAACCTCACTCGCTTTATCACTGTACTCAATACCACTCCACCGCCACTCGCCCGTATCGACAATATCAGCCAAATACCACTGCCGATTTTATTAAGCGAAACCACGTTTGAGATTATAAAAAGCGACAGCCATGAGGACGATGACCCAAGTTCACCGATAGGTGCACTGGTGGCGGTATCGGCAGATAAAAGTACCTGCCAAGATTGCTTGAACGACATGCATAATCCTGATGTTCGCCACTTTGGCTATGCCTTTACCAACTGCACTAACTGTGGCCCTCGATACACGATTATCAATGCTTTACCCTATGATAGACACAACACCGCCATGGCCGATTTTGACATGTGTCCCGAGTGCGCCAAAGAATATCAAAACCCACTCGAACGCCGCTACCATGCCCAGCCCGTGAGTTGCCCCGCCTGTGGCCCCAGACTCAGTTTAAAAACACCGCAAGGGGAATACATCCTTCCCAGTGCCTCAAATATCAGCGCACCTGAATTGAGTACGGACCTTGCGGTACTGACAGCTGCGGCTGACAGATTACGCCAAGGGCAGATTCTGGCAATTAAAGGATTGGGTGGATTTCACTTAATCTGTGATGCCCGAAGTGACAATGCCGTCAACGCACTCCGGCTGCGAAAACAGCGCCAAGCCAAGCCGCTAGCGGTGATGATGGCGGATATCACCATGGCGCAGCACTATGTCACAGGGACGGATGCCGAGTGGCGAGTACTGAGTTCGCAGGAAAGGCCCATAGTGCTGATGAGCAGCCGAGCCGAACATGATCTCAGCTTAGCTGTCGCCCCCAATCTGAATAAACTCGGGGTATTTTTACCCTATACACCGCTACATCATTTGCTATTAGGTCTCTTCAAAGGGCCATTAGTTGCAACCAGCGCCAATGTTTCCGGTGAACCTATCATCACTGATTGTGATGAGCTTATTAGTCACTTAAGCCATGTGGTGGATGCGATAGTCGATCATAATCGGCCGATAGTTAATGGCTGTGATGACAGTGTGGTGCAAGTGATCCAGCCGCAACTGGATTCCTCCGCAGAGGTGCAAGTATTGCGCCTCGCCCGCGGCTATGCACCGTTAAGTTTCCCCTTAGAGATACCGCTGACCCAATCAATTTTGGCCGTGGGCGCACAACAAAAAAATGCCATTGCCTTAGGCTTTGGCAATAATGTGTTTTTAAGTCCCCATATTGGCGACCTGTTCAGTGTCAGCGCCGAGCAGTATTTTGAGCGCACCTTAGCCACTTTTGCTCGGTTGTATCACTTTACGCCAAATCTTATTATTTGCGATAAACACCCAGATTATGCCCCTTCACGCTGGGCTGAAATGCACTCAAACTCGAGTGTAAAACTCAGCGATACCCGTCAAAATCAATGTTTATCGGTGCAACACCACCATGCCCATGTGCTCAGCGTAATGGCAGTTAACCAATATCGAGATCCCGTATTGGGCTTTAGTTTTGACGGTACTGGGCTTGGCGACGATGGCAGTTTATGGGGCGGTGAAGTGCTATTAACTACGCTCGATAAAGCGCAGCGACTGGTGCACTTTGAGCCTATAGCCCTGCTAGGCAGCGAGCAAGCCATTAAGCAACCCGTGAGGTTGTTACTGGCATTATTGTTCGAGCAAATGAGCCTCGATGCTGTGCTCGCATTGCAATTACCTATATTAAACAACATGCGCCCAAACACTCTGACTAACTTACATAAGATCTGGCAGAACGGCAGCGCGATAAAAACCTCCTCTGTCGGGCGACTGTTCGATGCCCTCGCCTGCGCCTTAGGCTTAATCGAAACAACACTGTTTGAAGGCCAAGCGGGCATGGCAATAGAAGCCGCGGCCAATCGCGCCGATGCATTAGCCCTTGAAGTCATTTCGCTTAACTTACCTCTTGACATCGACCAGTGGCGAAGCAGTGAGATGTTCAAGCAAATTGTTGAATTGATTACAGCACAACCGCTAACAGACAATAGATGCTATGCCATCGCCCGCGCCTTTTTACACACCTTAGGTGATGCTATCTGTGATTATGCTGCCCAGTATCAACACCTCCCAACCGTGCTCTGCGGTGGCGTATTTCAAAATAAATATCTATTGGAATACTGCCTGAGCAAGCTCAGCGCCCAAGGAAATAAAGTGTTATCCAGTAAACAGATACCCATCAATGATGGCGGCATCGCCCTAGGCCAACTTTGGTATGGCATTCATCAGAGTCAATAACCTGACTTATTTGATAACCCCTGATGTTCGCTCGCCATTTTTATCCCCATAAACCTGACGAACATCAAAGATCCGTAGCGCAATTTGTATCACACTCAACATTAGCGTAACCAAATTAACGATTCGTACATCAATCATTATTTGTCAGGCAAAGTCCTCGTACTCTGCCGATACAAGGAGAGGTAAAATGTGTAAAGACTGCGGCTGCTCCCTTACCCGCCACGACCATGATCATCTAGGCGCGCATGCCCATAGCCATGAGCATAATCATGACCATTCACATACTCATGAGCATAGCCATCAAGAGTTACACACAAATCCTCAGTTAAACGATAAAAAAACCTTGTCAGTCATCCACAAAATTTTAGATAAAAATGATGTCGAAGCTGGACATAACCGCGCCCACTTTGAGGCACATAACATTACTGCCTTCAACATCATGAGTAGCCCGGGCAGTGGCAAAACCACCCTATTAGAAAATCTCAAAGAATACACTAAGCTCAACTATGCGGTGATCGAGGGCGACTTAGAAACCTCCCGCGATGCCGACCGCTTAATCGCTAAAGGCATTAAGGCCTATCAAATTCAAACGGGCAGCGCCTGTCACCTCGACGCCTTTATGGTGCACGGTGCCCTACATCATCTGCCGCTTGAAGGACTCGATATTTGCTTTGTCGAAAACGTCGGTAATCTCGTCTGCCCAGCCAGTTATGATGTGGGCACTCACAAAAATATCGTGCTGCTATCAGTGCCAGAAGGCGATGATAAGATTGAGAAATATCCTGTGATGTTCCGCCGCGCCGATGTAGTTTTTATCACAAAGTGCGATCTACTGCCCTATTTTGATTTCAAGATGGACGAAGCCAGAGCGCAGCTTAAAAAACTCAATCCAGCAACTCAAATTATTGAAGTCTCAATTAAAGATGGCGACTCCATGCAGGCTGTAGCCGCTTGGCTTAAAGACAATATTCGAGGTGCACAATAATGTGCTTGTCCATACCTTCCCAAGTGGTGGCGGTCGATATTGAGCGCCAGAGTGTCACCGTCGATACCTTAGGCGTGCGCCGCGATGTCAGCAGTCATTTAATGAATGAACCACTGGAGATTGGTGACTATGTGTTGATCCATATTGGTTTTGTGATGAACAAAATTGATAAGGAAGATGCGCAGCAAAGCATTGAACTATACAAAGAAATCGTCACTAAACTCGAAAACGAAGCCATACACTGACCATCAGTAGTGCAGGATTAAGTCGCAAGGCGCACCCCTATCGAGTGCACCGAGGAAAGAGCATGCTTGAACTAAAACACCTCTATCAAGGCTTTCGCGATCCCCAAACGATTGCCAATTTAGCGCGGGATATTCAGTTAACCGCTAAATTAGTTAAGCAACCAATCAATATCATGGAAGTCTGTGGCGGTCATACTCACACTATTATGAAATACGGCTTACTGGATTTACTGCCTGATAATATTGAGTTTATCCACGGTCCAGGTTGTCCAGTGTGCATTATGCCTAAAGAGCGCATCGACCAAGCCGCGGCGCTTGCCTCCCAAGAAAATGTTATTCTTGTGACGCTGGGCGATATGATCCGCGTGCCCGGTTCTCAAGGCTCTTTAGCCAGTTTTAGGGCCAAGGGCTGCGATATTCGCCCAATTTACGATCCCTTAGATACGCTCAAAATTGCCCGCGACAATCCCGATAAAACCGTAGTGTTCTTCGCCATTGGCTTTGAAACGTCAACTCCAATGACAGCAATTTTGTTACAACTGGCCGAACAAGAAAAACTCGAAAATCTACTGTTTCATATCAATCATGTATTAGTGCCACCCGCAATTGATGCCGTAATGCACGACCCAAAAGCCAGAGTGAACGCCTTTATCGGCCCCGCCCATGTGAGCGTGATCAGCGGCGCAAAAATCTATCGCAGCACAGTCGAAAACTATGGCACGCCCGTGGTTGTCGCAGGATTTGAGCCCGTCGATGTGATGGAGTCGATTTTACGGATTGTGCGCCAAAAAGCCGCAGGTAAAGCTGAGCTCGATATCCAATACAGCCGCGCAGTATCGGAGGACGGCAACCTCACGGCGCAGGCCAAAGTAAATCAATTCTTCAATGTCAGACCGCAATTTCGCTGGCGTGGCCTAGGCCCAATCCCCAATTCAGCGCTGCAGCTTAAACCCGAATATGCCCACAGAGACGCCGAACTGCGCTTTAAAGACCGCCTACCTGTGAAGGAAATTGACGATCATAAAGCCTGCCAGTGCGGCGATATACTTCGTGGGCTTGCTAAACCAAAGGACTGTAAAGTTTTTGGCCGCGGCTGCAATCCCGAAACGCCCTTAGGCAGTTGCATGGTCAGCTCCGAAGGTGCCTGCAATGCCTATTACCGCTATCAAGGTATCGATATCAAGGAGCCACATCATGGCTGATACGCTTAAAGATAAATCCATTCAACTCAGCCACGGCGGTGGCGGCAAAGAAATGAATAAACTGATCCGTGATCTGTTTTTTGCCGAGTTTGATAACCCAATCCTTCGCAGCGAAGAAGACGCTGCCAAACTCGATTTGCACGGTGCCAACGCCTTTACCACAGACTCTTTCACCGTATCCCCTTTATTTTTTGCCGGTGGTGATATCGGCAAGCTTGCCATCGCAGGCACAGTCAACGATCTCGCTATGATGGGCGCAGAACCTCAGTATTTGAGTTGTAGTGTGATCATCGAAGAAGGCTTTTCTATCAAGGATTTAACGACGATTGTCCGCAGTATGGCGAAAGAATTAAAACACAGTGGTGCACGGATAGTCTGCGGCGACACTAAAGTCGTACCCAAGGGGTGCGCCGATGGTTTATTTATTAATACCTCAGGCATTGGTCGCATCTTGCGTCCCAATATTTCCGCGGCGAATGTCACCGTGGGCGATGCCATTATTGTCTCCCGTGATATTGGTTGCCACGGTGCAGCGATTTTAATGGCACGTGAAGGACTCACGCTCGAATCAGCATTGCAAAGTGACTGCGCGACGCTCTGGCCGATAGTCGAGCAATTGATCGCCGCCAATATTCCCATTCATGCGATGCGCGATGCGACTCGCGGTGGCTTATCGGCTGTACTTAACGAATGGGCCATTGCCTCCAATGTTGGCATCACAGTGAATGAAGCCAGTATTCCCGTTAGCGATGAAGTCAAAGGTCTGTGCGAGCTCTATGGTTTCGAAGCCATGGATCTTGCCAACGAAGGCACTTTCATTCTCGCCGTTCCCAACGACATCGCCTTAGGTGCGCTCGAGATCATGCAACGCTTTGGGCGCTGTGAGCATGCAGCGATAATCGGCACTGTGAGTGAAGATTTAGTGGGGAAAGTCGTACTAAGAACGCCTTGGAATACTAAGCGTTATCTCGATCTTCCCCAAGGTGAACTGCTGCCAAGGATTTGCTGATGCACGAATATTCGATTGTGAGTGCCCTGATTGAGCAATGCGAACAGCACGCGCTGGCCAATCATGCCGATAAAATCACCCGAGTGGATATCAAACTAGGCGTCATGAGCGGGGTTGAACCTAGCCTGCTACAAACGGCCTTCGATACCTTTAAGCTCGATGGGATTTGCAAAGAAGCCCTACTCAATATGCAAATTCAGCCGCTAGTGATACTTTGCCAAGACTGCCAGACTGAATCCGTACTGAGTGAGCGCACGGTCGTCTGCCCTGCGTGTCAAAGCTTTCGTACTCGCGTACTCGATGGCGAAGATATGTTACTGATGCAACTTGAGATGGAACAGAACGAGGATTAATCATCCACGATACGCATGGCTAACGACAGCGCTATTGATAAAACGCTCTATAAATAAAGAATGCTCAATAAAGAACGCTCTTCAACACAAAAATGGCTTCGAGCAATCAGCGCTCAAAGCCATTTTAAACCACACTATTTCAGTCACGCTACATCAGTTGTAGATAGAAACTTCACCCTCTGGGCGCGTCTTGAGCAACCGCAGGAACCACATATACTGCTCTGGGTAAGCTAAGATAACTTGCTCGACCACTTTGTTCAGTGCCAACGCTTCGTTTTCTTTGCCGACCATGTCTTCGGACGCAACGGCCGTCATCACAGTGAGATCAAATTGGCGTGTCGCTTGGTTGTAGCCAATCTTTACTGGCAGCACTTGGGCATTACCCGCCTGCGCTAAACGCCCAACAACAGGTAGCGTTGCCTTCACTGTGCCTAAAAAAGGCGCAAACACGCTTTGTTCAGGACCTAAGTCTTCATCGGGAAGATAAAAGAAACTGTTACCGCGCTTAAGCTCAGCCAATAACGCCCGAATGCCCGCCTCGCGCATATACACATGGCCACCACAACTGCTGCGTACACGATTACTAAACCAATTGAATAACCCGTTTTTATGGGCTTTGGCCATAGTCACCATAGGCAACTCAAGGTTAAGGCGTAAACCAGCATAATCGATTGGCCACACATGGGGCATGATAAAAATGATCGGTTGCCCAGCAGCCTGCGCTTTAGTCACATGCTCAAAGCCGATTAAATTCACTCGACGACGCAAATGCGCTTTTGAGCGCACCAGCAATTCGCCCTGTGCTAACAACACCAAAACGAAGTTTTGCACGTTCTCACGGATTAACACTTCAATCTCGGCGGTGGATTGTTCTGGAAAGCACGCCCTTAAGTTGGCTCTGGCAACGCTAATGGGCTTTTTGGCAATTGGCATCACTATTTTTGCCAATAATCTTGCAATAGGATCACGCAGCCATGCGGGCATGAGTCCGAAAATCACTAATAGACCAATCACTAACCAAGTGGCCCAGTATCTAGGGTGTAATAAGGCGAGTTTAAAACGACGGTCAAAATGTTTGGGCTGTCTTGACAAAGAATTCACCTCAGACAGTGGATAAAAACAATGGAGATATTGCACGAAAAAATAAACAGGAAAGCCACTCTCTAAGGAGTGGCTTTCCCATCAAACAAACGAAATTACTTACCCGTGTTTGCTGCTTCTACACGAGTTTTCAGCTTTTGGCCGGGACGGAAAGTCACGACACGACGAGCAGAAATTGGGATATCTTCGCCTGTTTTTGGGTTCCTTCCCGGTCTTTGATTCTTGTCCCTAAGGTCAAAGTTGCCAAAGCCAGATAACTTGACCTGCTCACCACTTTCAAGTGCGCCCCGAATCTCTTCAAAGAACGACTCAACCATCTCTTTGGCGACACGTTTGTTCATTCCGAGTGTTTCAAAAAGATGTTCTGCCATTTCGGCTTTGGTAAGTGCCATACTTTAATCCCTCAACGATGCGTTGAACTCGGACTTAAGGGCAGAAACGACTGAACCAACGGTCTCAGCAATCTCTTTTTCCTCAAGCGTACGAGTAGTGTCTTGTAATGTAAGTGCTATCGCCAGGCTCTTCTTGCCAGGTTCAACACCTTTACCTAAGTATACATCGAACAAGTTTATGCCAACCAACTGATTTTCGCCAACTTTTCTTATCAATTTCATTACATCACCTGCAGATACACTCTCATCTACTACGACTGCGATGTCACGACGATTAGCTGGAAACTTAGATACAGCTTGGGCTAGCGGCAAACTGGTATGCAATAAAGCATCCAATTCCAACTCAAAAACGATGGTTTTACCATTGAGTCCAAAAGGCTTCTCCAAACTAGGATGGATTGCACCTATATGACCGATCACTCGATCATTTCTCAATATTTCAGCACATTGCCCCGGATGGAGAGCAGAATGCGTCGCTCCTCTAAAGCTAAATTCTGATGCGGAAACTGTCAAGCCGATAATTGCTTCTAAATCACCTTTAAGGTCGAAAAAATCAACAGTTTTCGATTCCATAGCCCAATGTTCATCATTTTGGAGCCCAGTAATGACACAAGCGAGCATTGCTTGCTGTCTTACACCGGATTCTGCATTGATATCAGGAACAAAGCGCAGGCCAGTTTCAAAAAGTCTCACGCGACTCTGTTGACGACTTTGGTTGTAGCCAACGGCGGCCAATAAACCAGTGAACATTGACAGGCGCATAGCCGACATTTCACTGGAAATTGGGTTTGGTAACACCATAGCGTCTAAACCAGGATGAACCAGATTTTGCAGTTTTGGATCGACAAAGCTGTAGGTTACCGCTTCTTGGAAACCACGAGCGACCAATAAGGCACGCACGCGTTTTAGGCTTAAGTCAGATTCTTTATGATCTGACATACGCAGCGCAGCAACAGGCGCCGTATTCGGGATATTGTTATAACCGTAAATACGGGCCACTTCTTCGATCAAATCTTCTTCAATCGCCATATCAAAACGATAAGTCGCGGTAGTGACCTGCCAACTATCTTGGCCAACAACGACGCTAAAACCTAAACGTTGTAGGATTTCAACGACATCGCTATCAGGTACATGGTGACCTAAAATTCGATCTAACTTGCTACGACGTAAAACGATTTGTGCAGGTTTGGGTAAATCAGCCTCTGATTTAGCCTCAACTACAGGGCCAGCTTCACCGCCACAGATATCCAGTACTAAACGCGTAGCACGGTCGATAACCTTGTGCTGCATCTCAGGGTCAACGCCACGCTCAAAGCGGTGTGATGAGTCTGTGTGCAAACCTAAACGACGTGACTTACCCATAATGGCAAGCGGCGCGAAGAACGCACATTCAAGCAGTATGTCTTGGGTCGTGTCGCTCACGCCTGAATATTCGCCGCCAAACACGCCTGCAAGGGCTAATGGACGCACATCATCGGCGATCACTAAGGTATCGCATGGAATTGTGACTTCGCTGCCATCAAGCAGAGTGATTTTCTCTTCGCCAGTGCCTAAACGCACTTGGATATCGCCTGTTAATTTGGCCAGATCGAAAGCGTGCATAGGTTGACCGAATTCAATCAACACAAAGTTAGTGATGTCTACGATAGGATCGATAGAGCGAATACCGCTACGGCGCAGTTTTTCCTGCATCCATAATGGCGTAGGCGCTTTCACATTAACGTTTTTAACCACACGGCCTAAGTAACGTGGACACGCTGCAGGCGCGTTAACGTTAATCGTGACCTGTGCATCTGTCGTTGGCGTGACGGCTTGCCACTGTGGCTCAACCACTGTTTGGCGGTTTAACACGCCCACTTCACGGGCAAGACCTGCCATACCTAAGCAATCGGCACGGTTAGCCGTTAAATCCACATCGATAACGGCATCATTAAGTTGCAGATAATCACGGATATCAGTGCCAAGCGGCGCGTCCAATGGCAATTCGATGATGCCATCACTTTCGACGTTGATGCCAAGCTCGCTGTATGAACACAACATACCTTCTGATGGCATGCCACGCAGCTTGGCTTTCTTGATTTTGAAATCGCCAGGTAATACGGCGCCAACCATAGCCACGGCCACTTTAAGACCCTGACGGCAGTTTGGTGCACCGCAGACGATATCGATAAGTTCGCTACCACCAACGTTGATTTTGGTCACGCGCAGTTTATCGGCATCGGGATGCTGACCACACTCAACCACTTCACCAATCACGACACCGCTAAAATCGGCAGCTACGGCTTCAACGTCATCGACTTCGAGACCGGCCATAGTGATCTGGTGGGATAATGCTTCACGGCTGACTGAAGGGTTTACCCATTCACGAAGCCAAGATTCGCTAAATTTCATGCTATTACAGCTCCGTTATTTAAATTGCTTCAGGAAACGTAGGTCGTTTTCAAAAAACGCACGTAAATCGTTTACGCCGTAACGCAACATAGTTAAGCGCTCGACACCCATACCAAAAGCAAAACCAGAGTATTTTTCTGGATCTATGCCAACGCTGCGCAGCACATTCGGATGTACCATACCGCAGCCAAGCACTTCTAGCCATTTACCATTTTTGCCCATCACGTCCACTTCCGCTGAAGGTTCAGTGAATGGGAAGTAAGATGGACGGAAACGCACTTGCAGATCTTCTTCGAAGAAGTTACGCAGGAAGTCATGCAAAATGCCTTTCAATTCGGCAAAGTTCACATGCTCATCAACCAACAACCCTTCCACTTGGTGGAACATAGGTGTGTGAGTTTGGTCGTAGTCGTTACGATACACACGGCCCGGAGAAATAATCCGTAATGGTGGCTTTTCAGTTTCCATAGTACGGATTTGCACGCCCGAAGTTTGGGTACGCAGCATCAGTTTAGGATTGAAATAAAAGGTATCATGATCAGCACGCGCTGGGTGGTGCTCAGAGATATTCAGTGCATCGAAATTGTGGAAATCATCTTCAATTTCAGGCCCCTGCTTTACCGAGAACCCTAATTCCCCGAAAAAGGTTTCGATACGCTCAATGGTTCGAGTCACAGGATGTAAGCCACCGATCTCTTGGGTGCGGCCTGGCAAAGTCACATCAATCTTTTCAGCGATTAATTTGGCTTCCAATTCCGAACTCTTCAGACCATCGATGCGCTCAGTTAATTTTTGTTGAATAGCCTGTTTAGCATCATTGACCGCTTGGCCAAAGGCTGGCTTTTCTTCAGGGCTTAAGCTACCCATCATTTTCATCATGTCGGTGATCTTACCCTTCTTACCAAGGTAATCGACACGGATATCATCCAGTGCTTTTAGATCACTGGCCTGGTCAATAATGACTAAGGCTTGTTCTACGATCTCAGTTAACTGCTGCATTTTCTCTTCCACTGCATAGTCGCGCTTGATAAACAAGTGCTATGGGCGCCAAACTTTCAGGCTATTTGGGTGCTCAGGTTATCGGGCGTTAATGCCAGACGCTTTGCTAGCTATAACGAAATAAAAGGATAGAAATTTTACGCGAGCGAGCGGCATATTACTAGGGCTTATTGGGGGTTTTTATCATGCAAATTCATGTGTTACCCCAGTTCAGAGCCTGAGTTTTGCTCAAGGGGAAACCCAAACCTCAATTCTGACGTAAACAACTTCCGCTTTCAGCCACTAGCAGCATTTGTAACTAAACTGTAAGCTCACACCTGTACCTTGCCAAAATTGCAGCAAACAACACTATAACGACTGCAATTAGACTACATTAACCATACAAATCATTACAAAACAGAAAACTATAAAGTCTATGGCAAACTGACCGATATAAATTCGGTTTATGGCCCATTTTATCGAGGCACTCATGAAAGAAGTAAAATTTCGCTGGATAGATCAATACCTTATCCATATGACCTTAAAAACTAAATTCGCTATTCTCTCTATCGTTCCTATGTTGATGATTGTTGGACTGGCGCTTTTCCTAGATAACCAATCCCAGCAAACCTTAATTCAAGGACAACTCAATAGTCTGCAAAATGCTTCACAACAAATCAACCAAGTCACTGGCAGCTTATATAACAAACTACCAGAGCCAGAACGCCAAACTATCCTTAATCAACTTAGTCGCGAAATTGAAGGTAATGTCAGCATTGTTTCGGTAAATGAAGCCGACAGTAAAGCGCAATCCATCGCTCGCAGTGGCGGTGGTATCGATGATAGCGGTAAGCAACCTAGAGCTGTGAGTCGCGTTAACGATCAAAACCTGATCACGATTATTCCCCTAGACAGCAAAGAAATTGATGCCTTGCTCGCCAACGATAACCTGCTGGTTTATGGCCTAATGGCGGCACTCTTGTTTGTGCTATTTTTGTTCAGCTATTACATTTCAACCTTCGTAGGCGGCGCACTTTATACGACAGTGATGGCATTAAAACGGGCCGCATCGGGTGATTTAACGGGGCGTTTAAACTTCTTCGAAGTAAAAGACGAGTTCAGTATCTTAGCCATCAGCATAGATACCTTAGTAGAACGTCAACATACCTTAGTCAAGCAAATCGCAGAATCGACCGCTAAAATACGCGAAGTTGTATCATCGTTTCGTAGCACTGCGCAGCAAGGTCAATCCTTGGCGGTAAACCAGAGACAACATCTGGACTCCTTAGCGACGGCAATGGAAGAAATGACCGCCGCAGTGAAAGAAGTTGCCCGCAATGCCGAACAATCCTCAGCCGAAACCCAAGAAGCCAATCAACAGGTTAGCGCGGGCGGGAAAGATATTGAAACCACAGTTAAGGCCATCGATGTGTTATCGGATGAAATCTCCGCGGCCTCAAATGCGGTGGGTGTACTCAATGACAACGCCAGTAAAATTGATGAAGTGGTGTCAACTATTAATGCGATTTCCCAGCAAACCAACCTACTCGCCCTCAACGCAGCGATTGAAGCGGCGCGCGCCGGTGAACAAGGTCGTGGCTTTGCCGTGGTGGCCGATGAAGTACGTACTTTAGCGGGGAGAACTCAGGCCGCAACGGTTGAAATCAAAACCATGATCGAATCACTTCAATCGGGTACTCGCAATCTGACACAAGTGATGTCACGTACTGTGAATCAAGCTAATGAAGGTAAACAACACGTACTGCAAACGGGTAAAGACTTAGAGTTTATCGCCCACCACAGCAACAAAGTGTTTGAAATGAGTGTGCTAATTGCAACCTCGGCCGAAGAGCAATCGGCAGTGGCCAACGAGATTGCAACTAACTTAATGGAAATTCGTAACCAGTCCCACGATGTGGAGCAATCGGCCAACCAGTCGGTTTCAGGTTGTGATGAGCTGCAAGCAACAGCTGGTCAACTTGATCAGTTGATGGTGGGATTAAAAATCTAGTCGAGCATTATTTGATGGAATTTATATTCACTTAACACCCAAAATGCACAAGGGAGCGATAATCGCTCCCTTGTTGTTTTCATTCTGACGGTCACTTTCCAATCAACAAGTGTCGTTTCAATTAATAAGTTAATTTTCAATCGATAACGCTACGGCAAAATGAATTCACGTCTGTTAATCCACGTCTTTAAGTGGCCATAGCACGATATGATCTTCAATATCCTTCACGCGTCTTTCATCCACCACCTTGCCTTGGATCGACATACCCGCTAAATGCATCGCTTCTTTGGAGCCTGTGAGCAGCGGATGCCAGCTCGGTAGCTCACGCCCTGCCGCTAGGCGGCGATAGGCACAACTGTCGGGCAACCAAGTTAACTCATGGATATTATCAATCGTGATCACTGTACATTGGGGGACATGGGTGAAACGGTCACTGTAATGCTGACAGCCTGCCGTTTGATGATCGAGCAAAAGGCAAGCTGCATTGGTGTAATACAAGTCTTCGGTTTCATCATCTATCAACTTGTTTAAACAACATTTACCACAACCGTCACACAGGGATTCCCACTCGGTTGTGCTCATCTGCGCTAATGTTTTACTCTGCCAAAATGCCATGATTAACTATATCTTCTTAATAAAAAACCCGCTCAATGCGGGCTATTTTACACTAATTTGTCGTCAGATACGCAATGCCACTGAGATTAACGAGTGTGGTTTGACGCGCCTGAGCTCATTAGCAGCGTCTTGATGCTACCTGGTTAATCTTTGATCCCAAGGCTCAGCTTATGCTCAGCCAATAAATTCACCTGAGGTGGTGGAATTTGTAAATAAAAGCCATTTTCTGCCATTGCTGCTCTGACTTTATGTATATCTGCCATTCCTAACGCGTCGCGTTTAGCGATAGGAAACACCATCACCAACTTTGGCACGCCAAACATTTCCATCAAAGGCACTGGAACATCGTCAAAACAATCTCTTTTCTTCACAAATAAATAAGTATCAGCCTTTCGGCTACTTTTATAAACGGCACATAGCATAAGAATCAAATATCCAATAGTTCAAACTTGCCAGTCAATGGGGCACACTATAACATGGTCGCCTAGTAATTTAATTGTAAAATCAGCGAACCGACTGATGATTTCTGGAGAATAGTGCCGGGATGTCAAAACCTAGCTTAGAGTTAAAAGGCGCTTCTTTTACTCTTTCAGTGCTTCATATTAATAGCAGCGATTTACAAGCTGTCATGACTGAATTAGACCATAAATTGGCACAGGCTCCTCAGTTTTTTCTGGGTGCTCCTTTAGTCGTCAATCTGAGTGCCATTCAGCACGACAGCTTGAATTTAAGTGCGTTAAAGGATCTGCTGATCTCACGTCAATTAGTGATTGTTGGCATAACGGGCGCGACAACCGTACTCAGTAAACAAGCAAAAGACTTAGGCCTTGCCATAGTCAAAGCGGGAAAACAGAGTAGTACCCCGCCGCCAGCCCCGCGCCAAACTAAGATAGTGAAGCAAAATATTCGTTCAGGCCAACAAGTCTACGCAAAAAATGGTGATTTAATCATATTTGGTGCGGTAGGCAATGGCGCAGAAGTCATCGCAGATGGTAGCATTCATATCTATGGCGCATTACGAGGGAAAGCCATGGCAGGCGCCGCGGGCGATTCCAGCGCCGTTATTATTGCCCACTCTCTGGAGGCCGAACTCGTTTCAATAGCAGGGCAATATTGGCTCGCTGAAAATCTACAACAACATAGCTCAGATAAAAGCGGCTGCATTCGCCTAAACGGTGAGTCGCTTATGGTTGAATCATTGCCCCTCTAAATGGCAGAACAAAGGATAGAGAGAAACATGGCACAAATTATTGTTGTCACTTCAGGTAAAGGCGGCGTAGGTAAAACCACATCGAGTGCTGCAATTGCGACCGGTCTTGCCATGCAAGGACACAAGACAGTCGTTATTGATTTCGATATAGGTTTACGAAACTTAGACTTGATCATGGGTTGCGAGCGTCGTGTTGTTTATGACTTCGTTAATGTGATCAATGGTGAAGCCAATTTAAATCAAGCGCTGATCAAAGATAAACGCTGCGACAAGTTATTCGTTTTACCCGCTTCACAGACCCGTGATAAAGATGCGCTGACCAAAGAAGGCGTTGGCCGTGTTCTAGACGATTTAGCCAAAGACTTTGAGTTTATTCTGTGTGATTCACCTGCGGGGATTGAGCAAGGCGCTATGATGGCACTGTATTTTGCCGATATCGCCATTGTGACCACTAACCCAGAAGTCAGTTCAGTACGCGACTCAGACCGTATTTTAGGTATGCTGCAGAGCAAATCACGCCGCGCCGAGCTAAACCTTGAGCCAATCAAAGAATACTTACTGCTGACTCGCTATTCACCGAGCCGTGTAAAATCGGGCGAAATGTTGAGTGTTGATGATGTTCAAGAAATTCTGGCCATTGAGTTACTCGGCGTTATTCCTGAGTCACAATCTGTACTGAAAGCCTCTAACTCAGGCGTACCAGTGATTATCGACCAAGAAAGTGATGCAGGTTTAGCCTACAGTGATACAGTCGCACGCTTACTGGGTGAAGATGTACCAGTACGCTTTATTACGGAAGAAAAGAAAGGTTTCTTACAACGGATATTTGGTAGCTAATTATGTCTTTACTCGACTATTTCAAAAGCAAGAAAAAGCCTAGCACTGCGGTAATGGCAAAAGAGCGCCTACAGATCATCGTGGCTCATCAACGTGGACAAAGGGACACTCCCGATTATTTCCCACAGATGAAACAAGAGATCATTGCCGTTATTCGCAAATATGTGCCGATTTCTGATGATCAAGTTTCTGTGCAGTTAGATCAAAACGACGCCAACCTGTCGGTACTCGAGCTTAACGTCACTTTGCCTGACAGATAAGTCGATGACACAAAAAATGTCATCTTCAATTGAAGATGACATTTTGATGTGGATGTTTTTCAGCAATGGATTCAAGTACGAAATATTAAGCACTAGACCTCAAGCTTTGCTAAAGCCTCAGTTGCCAATTCCCCTCGCCAACCGCATAACACTGCTGGTAAATCCCCTTGTTGCTTATCCCAACGCCATTGCAAAAACTCATGGATATGACGTTTAGAACCGAGCATTTCCTGCGGCACATCATGCTTTTCGCATAATTCGACCAAACAGCTTTTAATCGCTTTAAAGGCCGATTTGTAGCCTGATTTTAATGCCAATACATCCACTAACTCGGGTAAATTAACTAAATCCGCAGTTTGTAGCACACGTAATAAATCTTTGCCGTGGATGCGTTTTTCCTGTTCGGTCAAGTCATTGAGCTTAAACAAGTCAGCCGAAGTTTTAGGTTGCTTCTTCGCTAATGCAATAAGACCATGATCTTTGATCACAAAACCTAAGGCTAAATCACGGACTAAGGCTTTTTCAAGGCGCCATTTGGCGAGCACTTTAAGGTAAGCCAATTGAATTTCAGTGAGTTGAAAAGCATTTTTCACTTTCAAATAGGCTGTATCAAGATCAGGATCGGCAAGCCTGCCCTGAGTCATCCTTTCCCCTTCCTCGTATAACCAAGCTAAACGCCCTTGGGCGCTGAGTTTCGCTTCCAGTTGAGGATAGAGCTGATACAAATACAGGACGTCATTGGCGGCGTAGCTTAACTGGGCTTCCGTTAAAGGACGACGGATCCAATCGGTACGCGATTCACCTTTATCGATTACTTCACCAAGGCAAGTTTCAACTAACTTGGCATAACCCACACCGTGGCCCATACCACACAAAGAGGCGGCAATTTGGCTATCAAACAAAGGCGTAGGCTGACATTTGCCATAGTGGGCAAAAACTTCTAAGTCTTCACTGCAGGAATGCACTAGCTTAACGATATTCGGGTCCGATAACAGCGCCCAAAATTGGGTTAAATCAGGTAAAGCGACCGGATCAATCAAAGCTAAGGTTTTACCATCATAGGCTTGGATCAAACCTAACTTGGCATAATAAGTACGAGTACGAACAAACTCGGTATCTAACACGAGTATCTTACTCTGTTTATATTGGGCAACGAGGGCATTAAGGCTTGCTTCATCACTCACATATTGAAACGCTGACAAATTCTTCTCCAGATCCTGTGGGTCAATCACAGTCCATAAAAACAAAAGCCGGCAAATGCCGGCTTCAATCTTACGCGCGCTTAGCTTCGTCTCTAAGCTCTCGTCGCAAGATTTTACCCACGTTGGTTTTAGGTAACTCGTCCCTAAATTCTACCAGCTTCGGCACTTTATATCCCGTTAAATGAATACGGCAGTGCTTAATGATGTCTTCAGCGGTTAAAGATTTATCTTTTGCCACCACAAATACCTTCACTAACTCACCACTGGCGTCGTTTGGCACACCAACGGCAGCCACTTCAATCACTTTTGGATGAAGTGCAACCACTTCTTCGACTTCGTTAGGGAATACGTTAAAGCCTGATACTAAGATCATGTCTTTCTTACGGTCGACAATATAGAAGAAACCTTTCTCATCCATGTAACCAATATCGCCCGTGGCTAACCAGCCGTCAGTGTCGATCACTTTGGCGGTTTCTTCAGGACGTTGCCAATAGCCTTTCATCACCTGAGGACCTTTACCAAAAAGCTCGCCGGTTTCGCCTTGGGCTAATACCTTGCCGTCATCATTACGGATTTGGATCAGTGTCGAAGGGGCAGGAAAACCAATTGAACCGTTATAACCGTCTAAGTTATATGGACAACAGGTTAATAAGGGTGAGGCTTCCGTCAGACCATAACCTTCAAGTAAACGGGTTTTAGTAATGGTTTGCCATTTATCCGCCACGGCTTTTTGTACCGCCATGCCGCCACCGATAGAGAGTTTTAAGCGTGAGAAATCCAACTGGGAAAAATCATCACTGTTCACTAAAGCGTTAAATAAGGTATTCACCCCAGTTAATGCGGTAAAAGGATACTTTTTCAACTCAGCCACAAATCCTGGGATATCGCGAGGATTGGTGATGAGTAAATTCTGACTACCTTTGTGCAAAAACAGCAGGCAATTCACGGTCAAGGCGAAGATGTGATACAGCGGCAAGGCCGTTACGACAAACTCACTGCCATCGTTTAAAGCGGGAGAATATGCACCATCGGCCTGCAACACGTTTGCGACAATATTGCCATGGGTCAACATAGCGCCTTTAGAGACCCCAGTGGTGCCTCCTGTGTATTGTAAAAACGCTAAATCATCGTTAGTGACTTCTGGTTTGATGTATTGCATGCGACGACCCGTTGATAAGGTATCGCGCATTGATAAGGCATGGGGTAAATTGTATTTTGGCACTAACTTCTTGATGTACTTCACCACAAAGTTCACTAAGGTACGTTTTGGTGCACTTAATTGATCACCTAAACTGGTGATAATCACGCTTTCAACAGGAGTTTGCTCGACCACTTCTTCTAAAGTGCGGGCGAAGTTTGACACCACCACAATGGCTTTGGCGCCAGAGTCAATCAACTGATGTTTAAGCTCGCGCGGTGTATAAAGTGGGTTAACGTTAACAACCACCATACCTGCACGCAAAACACCAAACAATGCAATGGGATACTGCAACAGGTTTGGCATCATCAAAGCGACACGGTCGCCCTTTTCAAGCTTTAATTCATTTTGTAAATACGCAGCGAATGCTCGGCTGCGTTCTTCCAATTTACGGTAGGTTAGCGTGGCACCCATGTTGATAAATGCAGGTTGATCTTCATACTTAGACACCGCTGTCTCGAACATGTCGACAAGCGATGAGTATTGTTCCACATTAATTTCAGCAGGCACATCTTCTGGCAAATGATTAATCCAAGGCTGATCCACTACTCTCTCCTAAATCCCCACAACTGCGGAAACAATATCCATACAAGCGTCAAGACTCGATAAATACCGAGTTAAAATACCGGCTTACATTTTATAGTTATTGATTTACTCGTCATAAATCATACGAGCGTTTTAATTTTGATCATCATCACATAAAAAAAACAAAAAACCTAGCGTCTTTTTTATACCCATATAAGCAACCTATTAAACGAATTTGCGGATCAAACGTGCAACGCCTTCGGCATTGTCCATATGCACATGATGATCGCCCTCAATTATGTGCTCAGACAAATGCTTGAACCACGTTCTGGCCTTAGGTATCGCGCTCTGCAACTGGCTAAATCCCTGTTTGCCACAAATTAATAAGGTTTCGACATTGATGTCCTGCATCAAGGCATCAACTTGGGCGAAGGTTAATCGTTGGGGTGAATCTAATCTTAATCGAGGATCACTACGCCAACCTATGCCATCACCTTCGGGCTGCATATTACGATCGAGCAACAAACGACACCAAGGTTCGGCAAGTCCTGTTAAATGTGCCCTCGCCCGCACCGCAGTATCTATACTGTCGTAAATCTTTGCCTGCCCATGCTTCTGAGTTAAATACTTCTCATGCTGATAGAAGCTTTTTTTCAATCGCGCCTTAGCTTGCGTTGGCAACTCAGACAAGGGGCTTAACGCTTCAATCAATACCAGCTTGTTAACCTTTTCGGGAAATGTCGCCGTGTAAGCTGAGGCGATTATACCGCCAAGCGAATGCCCAATCATTGCCGCTGGCTTTTGCGGTAATGCCGTTAACAACGCGTCTAAATCATACAAATAATCAATCCAATGCAGCGGATAGTGTCCCGGCCTATGTGCAGAAAAGCCGTGTCCTGGCCAATCAATGGCAAGCACTTGATAATCAAGTAAATGCGCTGCTAAGGGTTCAAAACTGTTGGCGTTATCTAACCAACCATGTAAGGCAAGTAATAAAGGTTTATCCTTCGCCCCCCATAATCGGCCCGCGACCTTAATATGAGGTAATACAAATTCGATTTGATTTTTGGGGGCGAAAGATTGCCACATAATGCCTCTGATGTCAGGTAATTAAGATGATTTTTTGACAAATTTAAGTGTCATACGGTCACTTTCACCGATCGCTTGGTATTTTTCTTTATCGGTATCACCCAAGGCAAAAGAGGGCGGTAGCGTCCAAACACCTTTGGCGTAATCTTTCGTATCTTTGGGGTTCGCATTGATTTCTGCACTTTCAACTAAGGTAAAACCGGCTTTTTTGGCTAAAGCAACCATAGCTGCTTGATCCATATAGCCAGTGCTGAAGTTCATTCCTTCGTTGGCTCTATGCTCTACCACGCCAAAGATACCGCCGTCCTTCAACACTTTAGAAGACGCGGCAAACACGTTTTCCAACTGTTCTGTCGATGCCCAGTTATGTAGATTTCGGAAGGTTAATACCAGATCAGCACTACCGTCAGCACCTAAATCCATCTTATGTGGAGGATCGAAGGTAACAATCTTAGCATTGCCCATGACGTCTTTATTGGCCGTCATCCACGCAGCATACTTAGTACCCGCGTTCGCGCGATAACGATTTCCGGGAGTATCTGTCGCAGGAGCCGTTTCGAAACTGGCTGCGATATATTGGCCCTCTTTAGCAAGATAAGGCCCTAATATTTCACTGTACCAGCCATTACCCGGCCAGAGTTCAATCACAGTCTGTTTTGGGGTAATGCCAAAAAAAGTTAAGGTTTCAGCGGGATGACGATAAACGTCACGGCTGGCATTTTTAGCCTGACGAAAATCGCTTTTTAAGACTTTATCTAAGCTTTCATCGGCATAGGTAACACTCGAACATAAACCAGCAAGCAGCAGACTGGCAACTAAGGTGACTTTTTTCATTGTAATTCTCCATGGATACCGAAGGCTTAACCTAGCAGCCAATGGCCAAAAATCCAAGGAATAGAAGTAGGAAAACTAAGCTTTAAGCGACATAAGTGTTTATAGCTCAAAGTGATGAGCAAAATCACCTTTACCTAAATCAACAAAGTTCAAAGCAGAAAAACGATGGGGAAAACACTAGACGACTGAGGCATTAAACAAGCTTGAGAACTAACGACTTGCGGCATTATCTACGCGGCGCCACGCAAAATACAAAGCGCAGGCACTGGTTAATAACCATAATCCCACCCAAATCCACGCGGGGATCCAAGAACGCTCAGCCAACATCACTGCATCACCTTGACCATCAAGCCCGAGCAACACTGTCGGACTCGCAAGCGCATTAAGCATGATCATCAAGCCAATAATACGCAAAAACTGAGTCAACATTTTGTTTTGACTGAGTTTAAGCGGTAACAACAAAATAATAGTCAGCACAGCTAAAATCGCTAACGTGAGAATATCCCTGCCCCAAAGCAAGCCGCTTAGCACCACTAAGGCACCTAGCAAGGCAAAACTCACGCGGATCCCCTTTGGCCAAGTCGCTAATAAATAGATTAAATATCCCCAACAGGCTGCACCAAAATACCCAGCAAAGCCAATAAACATCGGCGAGCCGCCTTGGCTAAAACAAAATCCTGCTCCATTCGGAAACAACTGAATATGGCTGACCACGCCCGAGCTTAAAATCGTTGCAATGCCATGGGACAGTTCATGAAAATAGCTTTCAAGCCATTTAAACGGCACGCTCAAATAGGGAATTCTAGTTATCAATAAAGCTAAAACTAGCTCGATAATAAACAAACCACGGCTTGGCACACCACTTGTGGCTAAGCCTGTCAGTTTAGAAGAGGAAAATCGCGAGGTTGAACGGGAAGACGTTTTTTGATGCTCAAGCATACAAGTCCACACCCACCATTTGCTGAATTTCATCGCGTTTGGCGGCATGTTGGGTTTGTAAATATTGGGCAATCGCTCCCTGATGGCCGCGAGTATCTTGCTCATACTCGAGGTGTGCACCAAGCCTTGACTGTAAATTTCCCGCTGCGTTTTTACTTTTAGGCTGAATTTCTAAACTAAGGGCTTCGACAGCGTCTTGCTCAATCACTGGGCGTGACGATTCAGGCGCAGTCAGCCCCTGAGCGATAGCGGGTCTATTACTCGCTACAGCATTCGTCAAACTCATTTGATTCACATTAACTTGCATCAAGAAGCCTTAAGTTTGCACTATCCATCGTTAAGCCATTCATCGTAAAGAATGCTTAGTATCAGTCGCCTGAGATTCTATCGCAGATACTCAGGCAAAGAACAGCTTATTCACGGCCGGGTAACTTTTTCCATGTCACTGTATCACGTAAGTACACAGGTTCAAGCTCATCGACCGAGGTTATCAGTCCAGCTTTTATGCCTGCTTCAGCCAATATCAGCATAGCCTTTGCATCGGGATATTTCACAGCCTCGAGAGCTAAAATCCCCTTGCCGAGTGCCAGCAAATCGGGATAAGCATCAAAACCTGTGCCGCAGCCCACAATTGGCGCTTGAGTATCGAGCTGAAGTTGTACGTCCGCAGGTGAACTGACCACTTCTTTACCGACAAGCGTTGCAATACCATCAACGGCCACAAACTGGCCCCAATACACTTCGCCCATGCGCGCATCAATGGCGCACAAAACTTGCTCGGCTTGATGCTGGCTAATCGCCATTTGTGCCATTGCCGCTAAGGTTGAAATACCAATCACAGGCAAATCTAATCCCAGTGCCAGACCTTGCGTCATGCTAGTGCAGATACGGATCCCCGTAAAACTGCCAGGGCCTCGTCCGTAAGCAATCGCAGTCACTTTATCTAAGCGAATGCCCGCTTGCTTGAGCACTGAATCGACCATAGGCAGCAGACGTTGACTGTGTTCACGCGGCGCATCGGCAAGTTCAGCATAAATCTGACCTTGATATTGCAGCGCAGCTGAGCAGGATTCGGTACAAGTGTCTAAGGCAAGAATACAAGCAGAGTGTTCATGTGTTATTGTCATTTCAAAACCGGATTAGCGGGCAAGATTTCGCATCAAATTTACATAATCTGTATTGCGCGAATATGCCATGAGAAAACTGGCGCAAATAATAACATCAAATGCCCGAAAACAAAGGGCTAAGCAAGCAACTCAGCTAAAATAGCGCTCGCATGATATTCAGTCGCAAATCTGGACGAGATGAATTTATGTGATCTAAGTCAATGATCAATAAACTCATTAATGAATATCGCTCGCTTGGGGAAACTTTTTCAACTTTGATTGTCAGAGCAGAAAAGTAAGGGGCGAATTTATCCCTTGCCATTCCCTTAGTATTGTACGATTGCTTTAACCCGCCTTAGATAAGGACATTTCATGTTAAACACGCCTCCATTGCGTCGCTTAAGACGCTTACGTAATTCAGAAGCAATGCGCGATCTGCTGCGCGAAACCCATATTTCGCTGAGCGATCTTATCCATCCCCTGTTCATTGAAGAGCATATCACCCATGCCGTGCCCATCTCCACGCTACCAGGCATCAGCCGCTTACCTGAGAGCGCACTGGCGGATGAAGTTCGCGAGCTTTACGCCCTCGGGATCCGCTATGTGATGCCCTTTGGGATTTCCCACACTAAAGATGATAAGGGCAGCGATACATGGGACGACAATGGTTTACTCGCCCGTATGGTGCGCACCATTAAAGCTACCGTGCCTGAGATGATGGTGATCCCCGACATTTGTTTTTGTGAATACACAGATCACGGCCATTGCGGCGTGGTGCACAATAATGAAGTCTGCAACGATCTCACAGTCGAAAATTTAGTTAAGCAATCGATAACAGCCGCCAAAGCGGGCGCTGATATGTTAGCACCATCGGCCATGATGGACGGTCAAGTGAAAGCCATTCGCCAAGGGCTCGATGCCGCAGGTTTTGAACATGTGGCGATTCTGGCCCACTCGGCAAAATTCGCCTCTTCCTTCTACGGTCCTTTTAGAGCCGCGGTCGATTGTGAACTCAGTGGAAATCGCAAGGGATATCAACTGGATTATGCTAATGGTCGTCAAGCCCTGTTAGAAGCCTCATTAGATGAAGCCGAAGGCGCCGATATCCTGATGGTTAAACCCGGCACCCCCTACTTAGATGTGCTCAGCCGTTTAAGACAAGAAACCCACTTGCCACTCGCCGCCTATCAAGTCGGCGGTGAATATGCGGGCATTAAATTTGCCGCCCTTGCGGGCGCGTTGGATGAGCGTGCTGTGGTGACTGAAACGTTTATCGGCTTAAAGCGGGCGGGTGCAGATTTGATTGTCAGCTATTACACCAAACAATACGCCCAATGGTTAACTGAAAGCCGATAGTGCGTCGGTAGCTAATCAAAAGTTACGCTAATCGTTAAACCGATAGCTAAGCGGCTTGTTAAGAGAACAACTAGGTTTTGCACTTTAGAAACCCCATAAAAAACGCCACCTTTATCGGTGGCGTCTTTGTATTTAACACCCTATTCACTTAAGCCTTCTGCAATCTTGCAAACAAGGCTTTCACTTTTTCCACTTTAGGACGCACGACCATCTGACAATAGGGCTGCTCACCGTGTAAAGCGAAGTAGTCGTTGTGATAATTTTCAGCGGGATAAAAAGTATCAAACGCTGAAACTTGGGTCACTATCGGCGCATCAAAAACCTTGGCTACTGCTAACTGAGCAAGCATAGCGGTAGTTTGCTCTATCTGCTCAGCATTATGGGTAAACACCACGGAGCGATATTGTGGCCCCTTATCATTACCTTGGCGATTAAGCGTGGTCGGATCATGGCTCTCAAAAAAGACCTGTAATAGCGTCGTAAAATCAATTTCCTCTGGGTTGAACTCGATATGCACAACCTCAGCATGGCCGGTTTGGCCCGAGCAAACAGATTTATAATCGGCATCATGGGCTTCGCCGCCGACATAACCTGAAGTGACATTCACCACGCCCTTTAGGCTTTTAAAAATCGCTTCGACGCACCAAAAACACCCTGCACCAAAAGTCGCAAAGTGATTCGGTGCTGGTTCAACAGCATCATCCATCCCTTTGAAAACCATAGAAACTGAGTTAACACAGTGACGGATATTGTTAGGTGTTAACATTTCACCTTCAAAGACATGCCCCAAGTGACCGCCGCACTGGCTACAAACAATTTCAGTTCTGCGGCCGTCGGCGTCTATGTGGCGGGTTACAGCGCCGGCAATTTCATCATCGAAGGCTGGCCAGCCACAATGGGCATTAAATTTATGCTCAGAGCGATACAAGGGGGCATGGCATTTTTTGCATAAATACAAACCCTTAGCATCGTGTTCATAATACTCACCACTAAAGGGGCGTTCAGTGCCTTTCTCTTCGATAACATAGCGTTCAAAATCGGTCAGTTTATTCATATTAATGCCCTTTCGACTCACGTCGTTGTGTATTTCGATATTCTTTGATTAAGAAGCTGATTTATAAGGAAGCCAACATAAGACCCACTCCAAGCAAGATTTCTTGCACTCGGCTTCAAAATGCGGCTGGTGACTAAAATCTTACCACTCAAGTAAGTACTAATATAAGTGCTCATATTAAGTGCTCATATAAGCGACTGCATAAATGACGGAAAATACGGCAGTTGATCCAGATCACAGTCGCTGAGTATTTGCACCCACATCAGCGCACGGCTACACTTGCAGCGGGTCAAATTACAACTAAATATAACAAGTAGAAACCAAAATGAAATTAGAAACCATTGATTACCGCGCTGAAGACAGTGCCCAGCAATTCGTTGAATCACTTCGGGAAACTGGCTTTGGTGTTTTATCTAATCATCCGATTGATAAGCGCTTAGTTGAAGACATCTACACCGAGTGGCAAGCCTTTTTTAATTCAGAAGCCAAAAACGACTATATGTTTAAAAAAGAAACCCACGACGGTTTCTTCCCTGCATCGATTTCTGAAACCGCCAAAGGCAACACAGTCAAAGACATTAAAGAGTACTACCACGTGTACCCTTGGGGCCGTATTCCCGATTCACTGCGTGCCAATATTCTCGCCTATTACGATAAAGCCAACGCACTGGCTGCAGAACTATTAGAGTGGATCGAAACATACTCACCAGAAGACGTAAAAGCCAAGTTTTCGATGCCATTGCCAGAAATGATCGCCAACAGCCAAAAAACCTTGCTGCGCATTCTGCATTACCCGCCGATGACGGGCAGTGAAGAAATGGGCGCCATTCGCGCCGCGGCACATGAAGATATCAACCTGATCACAGTGTTACCTGCAGCCAATGAGCCTGGATTGCAAGTGAAAGCCAAAGATGGCACTTGGTTAGATGTCCCAAGCGATTTTGGCAACATTATCATCAATATCGGTGACATGTTACAGGAAGCCTCTGGCGGCTATTTCCCATCGACGTCACACCGCGTCATCAATCCTGAAGGTACGGATAAAACCAAGTCACGGATCTCTTTGCCGTTATTTTTACATCCAAACCCTACTGTAGTGCTATCGGATCGCTATACCGCCGACAGTTATCTGATGGAAAGATTGCGCGAACTTGGGGTGATCTAAACCTTAATTCAGCCTATTAATCTCAGTGACAATCGCAAGAGACAGTCAAGGATTAAGCGATTAAAGCGCCTTAGGGCGCTTTTTTTATGACATTCGCCACCTTCAAGGTAGAATAGCCGTTCTTTAAGTTATTTAGGACAAGGCGTTATCATGGCAATTCAGTGGTATCCGGGGCATATGCACAAGGCACGCAAGGAGATTGAAGAGGCAATGCCTCAGGTCGATCTTGTTATCGAAGTGCTGGACGCGCGTATTCCCTACAGTAGCGAAAACCCCATGGTGGCTCAGCTTCGAGGCGACAAACCTTGTATCAAACTGCTCAATAAATCTGATCTGGCCGATCCAGAGATCACCGCACAATGGATTGAATACTTAGAGCGTGAGCAAGGCGTCAAAGCCACGGCGATCACGACACTGCAAGCGGCAATGGTGAAAAAAATCCCTGATCTCTGCCGTAAACTAGTGCCAAGTCGTGATAAAACCGAAAAAGACATTCGCACTATGATCATGGGAATACCCAACGTTGGGAAATCTACCATCATCAATACCTTAGCTGGCCGTGTTATCGCCAAAACCGGTAACGAACCTGCGGTAACCAAAACCCAGCAACGGATCAATTTACGTAACGGTATCGTGCTGTCGGATACCCCAGGTATTTTATGGCCCAAAGTGGATAACGAAGCGAGCAGCTATCGCCTTGCCGTCACTGGCGCGATTAAAGATACGGCGATGGAATATGAAGATGTGGCCCTGTTCGCCGCCAAGTATTTCTTAACCGCTTATCCAAAAGAGATTTGTGAGCGCTATAACTTAAGTGAATTACCAAAGGATGATGTTGCACTTCTCGAGGAAATCGGCCGCAAACGTGGTGCGCTGCGTCCCGGTGGTCGCATCGATATGCACAAGGCATCAGAGTTATTACTGCATGAATATCGCTCGGGGAAAATAGGCTTACTCTCGCTAGAAACGCCTGCGATGGCAGAGCTTGAAAAGATTGAAGTCGCCCGTATCATGGCCGAAAAAGAAGCCGAGAAAGAAGCCAAACTGGCAGCAGAGAGACTTAAACGTTCAGGCAAACGTCATAACGACTAGTCAGCCCGACACTCTGCATTTGGAATATTAAGGCGCAGAGTTTGTTAAAGACATTAAAGACAAGACGCTAATGACTTTTATATTCCAGCTTATGGCGCTCATTCATCAATGTTTAAAGTTAAAGCCAGTATATTGAATATACTGGTTTTTTTATTATCAGAAACGAAACTTTCGCGTTAAAAAACACTTTACGCCAATGACTTCTGCGTGCCTGATATAAGCTCTTAATATCCGCCATTCATCATCCTCTTAGCACAATACACCAAGGAACCATCTTGGGTTTGACTGCACGGCAAAGGTGCTTTAGTCGCGGGATAGATCTACCACTTCTTTCAAGTTTTCTAATGGTACCCACCCTGATTCTTCGCTGACAGTTTTTATACACCATACCCAGCCATTCAACATTCGTGTGCCAATGAGTTGTTCCCCTTCATGCACATTAAGTTCTCTTGCCGTATAGTCCTCAAGCGCCAGCCCGTTGGCATTTTTTAGGCGCTGAATCACTTGACCAGGAACCCAACCAGCATCTTGCCCTGGCGTAGTGCAAAGGAACCAGAGATCCCAGCCTTCAGGACCTGCATATTTTTCTCCAACGATAAGAGGATCACCTTTTTTGAACGTAATGGGGTTAGGAAACTCACTTTCATGTGGATTGACAACGATATATTTCTTAGTAGTCATGTATTCAGCTAACCTTTTGATAAATATTCGTAAAAATTAACTTTGTTCGCTTATTAAAGCACGCCCAATTAACGCTCGGTTTGAGTGAAACTTATCAGTTTTCTATCAGACATACTATCCGACAACACACGCATGCACAGTTTTCAAACTAATTATCAGCATAAAAAAACTGTAATATTTTGATTTTAAATACGATGACAATAAACTGCATTATGAGTAGGAAAATACCAGTTAGCGTAATATGAAGGTATATTCAGTTAGCCAAAAACCGCGCCAATTTGCACGCGGTTTTCAATGGAAATTAACAGCAAGCTAATGAATAATTACAACTTTTTTAACTTATTTTAAGGTCTTCCAAAACATGATCTGCAGCCTGGAATGCCAACGCTGCCAAAGTGAGGGTTGGATTACCCGTTGCAACTGTTGGAAACACTCCGCTACCGACTAAAAACAGATTGCTATGGTCCCAAGATTGCTGACGAGGATTCACCACCGACCTATCTCTGCAGTCCCCCATTCGATACGTCCCCACAATGTGTCCAGCACCGTAAAACGTAAAATTATGGCCCTGATATTCAAAATTATTCGACGTTACTTGACTCTTATCACCATAAAATACCGGCGCAGGCGGAGCCTTGGTATATTCCCGAGCATCAAGGGCGTCAAAGAGTTTGGTCGAAATATCTTTAGCCGACACGAACGCATTGCGCACATAATCCTCGCGTACACGATAGGTTAATTTGGGGCGCGGCAAACCTAAGTTATCTTTCAGCGTCTCCGACAACTCGACACGGTTTTCCGGATCAGGTAATTGTTCAATTAAATAGCCCATACGAATTTGCCGTGTGTAAATACCATTCAAGGTATTCACCAGTGAGGCACCAAATAAGGCGCTATTCGCAGACATGGCGGGATCAAACCGTAATGGAATCCCCTGCTGATTGACAGAATCCCCATTTAATTGCGAATTATTTTGCCCAAATACAAAATCAGCTAAGGTCGTGAATGGATCATTTGCTGCCCACTGCCAACCTTCATTGCCGATTTCAATACGATAGGCGGCACGGTCTTTACGAAAGGCGCCATCACGTAAACTTTCTATACCCGCAGTAGATAAAGGCCCCCGAAAACCATAGACAGGATCTTTCGCCAGACCCCAGGCCAAATACATAATGTGATCCATCAAATTACGCCCCACTTGATCGCTATGGTTGGCGACGCCGTTCGGACAGGCTTTATTACGTTTAGACATGAGCAATAATTTAGGCGTCTCAATCGCGTGAGCTGCAATCACATATTTTTTACCCGTAACGGTACCGCCGCCCGTCGCTATCCCCCCGTGAGTTTGATAGGTCACATAATCAATACCAACAACATCCTTTGTATTTTCATCCACTTGAACATTTGTCGCAACGTGACGATAAAACACATCTACATTGCCGGTTTGCAATGCTCGCCCGAGCGTCACAGTGGCATCGTATTTGGCTTGGATAGGGCAAATAGGAATACAATTTGTATTCCCCGCACATTGACGGCGTTCACCCGGTAATGAATTGCGCCCCTGAGGGGTTGGCGTGACTGACAATTGAATATTGTCGTACACCATATCGCTCACAGCTTGTTCATATTGTAGATCGACTAAAGATGAAACAATGCCAGGCATGGGATAATCGTAATTCGCGCCATAAACGCCATCCGGTGAAACATTAAATCCGCGATAGAGCTGATCCATCGCCTCTTTGTCACCGGCGACGCCAATCTCATTGGTCGCCTGTTCATAGTAAGGAACCAGCGCTTGGTAAAATTGTTTTCCACCGGGCCAATCCACGCCCTGCTTATACTGGGTTTGCAACTCAAAATCATTGGGCAATAAATGCAAACTGGTTCCTAGCCAATGCCAAGTTGTGCCGCCGCCAATACGCTCATAGGAACTAGCAAAAGCAAACTTTGCTTCAGGGCTGTCAGGTTTCAAATGTTCAGGCTGCGGCGTGTAATCGAAATAACATTGCTTTGGATTGCGCCATGCGCCAATTTGCAACACGGTATAACGCGGCACATTCTCCTTCGCGGGATCAGGCAATCCGAGTGGATTATCCGCCGTCGATGCCGCTGGATTTTGCGTGGTTGGAGGATAAGGTGACTCAGGTGTTTTAGCATTGGCTTTAAAAAAGGTTTCCATGTAACCACTGCGGTCAACCGGCACTTCCTGCCCTGCTTCGAGGATTAATACTTTTTTCCCCGCCATCCCCAGTTGATAAGCCATGATAGAGCCGGCAATACCTGATCCCACTATAATGACATCGTAATTGGTTTGAGTGCTCATACAGCACCTCCTTGATGACCCGTATATGCCGACAGTGCAGCGGGTGGTTTCGCCCAATAGCCATAGCGATAATTTGAATCCCCCATCGGATGCGCCTGCATAACTTGCCAGACTAAACCTGTGGTATAACTTTTAGCCGAAATCATATCGCTAACCGTGGTTTCCGGCTCTGTATCCGTCGCGGGAATAATGGTTGGCCATGCACCTGAGTACCACATAAAAATTAATTTACGACAGGCCAACACAAAATTAGCCCCGTTATCTGGCGCCAGCATTTGCATGCCAATTTGTTGATCTGATAATTGCTGCGCTTTTAACGCCGCAAATTTTTGCAGAATAGTTGTAACTAAAGTTGGGTCCTTCGATTCTTCGGTTATTTTTTGCGTAAACACGGCTAAGTATTCGGATTTAATATCCACGGGATCCAACGTCGGGGCAATAATACTGGTCGCAAAGCCGGTGAATACCGCGCTCAAACCAATAAAGTTATTCATAGTGTCGGCAGTCGCGCCTGTAATATCAGTCATGATGAGTTCCTTTCGTAAATTATTGCGCGCGTTGCAGCAAGTAAGTGAAATCTGCAAAATTACCGTTAGTGGTTGCCGCATTATTGTGACAAGCCATACAGCTGCTTGATGTTTGCTTTACCGAACCTTGGATATAAGTTTCGAGCGTGGTGTTCGCTAAAAATGAGGGAGCAGGCACGCCCGTTGGATCGGTGGGATTTTTGGCATCGGTAGGCCATTGCGTGCTGATCAATTCGTAGTTCTTCCATACCGATCCCGGCACGACAGCGTCGAGTGCAGCGTGATAACTGGCATTTAAGGCTTTAGCATCGGCAGTGATAGGAATAACGCGTTCAACTTGAGTTGGTTTAGTGTGCGGGTTTGCCGGATCCCACGGGCGTGCTGGGGGTTCATTCACTTTGCAGTCAGTACATTTAGCATCGTAAAAATTATATGCCGACAATGATGCTGACTCACCTTGGGTTGGCGCGTTAGCGACATGCTCAAAGGTAGACCAAATCCATTGTGGTTCACCCGTGGTTTTGTGAGCAATGTGAAACCCCACTAGACCGACTTGCTCAAGCGCACAAGCTGGCTTGACCCCGTGTTGCTCTTCGGGATTGTTATAAACTAGCGCATAAGTCGTATAGTAATTCGTCGCATCAAACTTGCCGCCCATTTTTATCCATGAGGCCTTAAGCATGATAGAACCTACCTGCCCGGTTTTACTGTCGCTCGCGGTAAAATCGACATCGGCATTAAACTGTTTCTGGCCTTTTTTACTGTAGAGGTTATTGTCCAAAATAAAATTGAACATGGTTTCATTGGTTAATATTTCATAACGGGTATAAAGCCCGTTTTGATCAATCAATGGACCCGTTGTAAAAGGCTCACCACTTTCATCCAACACATTCGGGGTCTTCCCTACTTGCGTTAAATAAATAGTCCCTTCAGGAATGGACTTGGGATCAATACTTTTGCAAACATCCGGCACATTATTGGACTGATCCCACCCAGGTGGTTTTACGCCATCGGGTAAAAAAATCTCCCGGCTTTCCTTCCAATGCAGCCACACGACTGGCTGGTTAGTTTTTTGCCCAATGGTGGACGTGGTATTAGGTGTGCCATCGGCATTTGCTGGCCAGTTAAGTGCAATAAACGATTGCCAAGAAAAATCATCAAAATCATGTTGCAGGCTTTCGAGTGAGAACGGGGGGTTTGCTGTGATTTCCAGTGGCATAACAGGGCTTAACGTGGGTAGCGTTATAGCTGTTTTTGTCTCTACTGGTGCTTCTGCATGTACAGCAGCACTCATACACAAAAAAAGCGTACTGTAGCTAAAAGATTTGATAGACATGAAATTAACTCTCCTTGTTATTGGGACTTATTCAATGCTTAAAACGTTTACAACTCCACTTTCTTTAACGACTTAAAATCAGGGCTTTCACAACACTCGCCACTGCAGGCGTGATGTCACAATACAAATAGCGAACAAAACTTGACCTCAACCAAATCCCAATAAATGGGTTTCGATATTAAAATTGAAGTTTGCTGTTTTGATCGTAGTCTCTGGCTCACTGAGCAGGTCTGAACAGAATGATTGATACGGATAAATATTAACGTCTTTCATTGAAATTCCTTTTCATGATTGCGTTTTATCACGATACCTTGAGCCTAGATAATCCATTGAGGATCACCTCAAATGAAACCTAGTTATCTCAGTGGAAGGGTTAAACACTCCTGTGTTCCCGTAATGAAAACAATTCTATGCTGCAGAAAGAAAAGTAACCTTCTGAAAATATTCCATGTTAAAAGATTGTTTACGTTTCACTTATTGTCAAGCGTGAGGCAGGAGGTTTATTTTTTTTGCAAAAAAGCCCGCCGCACGACACGACGATAACAGCGGTAAAAAGCATAATGTGATATCAAGAGTTCAACATTGATCTGAAGTCTGCGAGGACCAAGCGTGGACAGGAACTAACTAAGCGATCGTAAAATCGGTCGCAACTACGCGTGGCCTAATTCTTATTTGGTAGCCATTGATTCAACAATAACTGTCAAAGTTTGGAAGATTTCGACTCATTTTCATCATTAGATTCTGTAAAGAGTCACTCAGCATCTGATTATATGGCCTTGCTAATGACTTTATAAACACTTTGACTGAAACAGAACACAACTTGTTCTTACTGTTGAAACAGGAAATCTATTTTCTTGTACTGACGAAAACTCTAAGATTAAAAATGATGCCATTTGGGGATGCTTTGACCTACTTAGGTAGCCCTGTGAAATATGATCATATCGTTCCACTTGCTTCCCACAATTGAGCCACAATGTACCTTCACACACTTGTTATTCACCGATGTTTGTGCCCATAACCAATACATTTATGCCTTTATAATTCACCTGTTCTATAGGCTTAAATCCATGATGTAGGTACAAACCTCCGGTTAAATCTTCTGTTTGAAGATATAATTTTTTCACGCCTATTTTATGTGCTAGCGATATTATCTCTTTCACAAGTTTTGAGGCGACACCCTGCCCTCTGGCCTGCGGAGTGACGTAAACACCACCAAGCCAAAACTCAAATTCTGGGTATATGTCCATTTCTCGAATTTTTAGCTCTGCTGAACCAGCAAGAACACCACTTACTTTTCCGACGATCAGAATAGGCGCAGTATCTCGATTTATTGATGCAGATACTTTTTCAACGACTTCCTCCTCGGTATAACTACCATTGTCTTGGCACCATTCATTGAAATACCATCTAGCTACCGTGTCTATCGCAGAGGGATTATCGGCAAGTAATGAAATTTCCATATATGTCCTTAAATGTACAACGATTTGATTTTCTTTATGAACAACATCTTACCAACTAAACCTG
This sequence comes from Shewanella sp. SM71, assembly GCF_025653905.1. Taxonomy (NCBI): domain Bacteria; kingdom Pseudomonadati; phylum Pseudomonadota; class Gammaproteobacteria; order Alteromonadales; family Shewanellaceae; genus Shewanella; species Shewanella sp. SM71. The sequence goes on along the minus strand of NZ_JAKKRW010000009.1, from coordinate 29,873 downwards.
ACAAGGCAAGCAGCCCACAACCATTGATGTTTGTAGTCAAACTATACTGATATCTATTAATGACTTTATGATGATGTTTACTTTGCTGTAGCTTTATTGAAAGTTCGGACGGGCATGACTTCTAGGTTGAAAGTAACCTCATCACATTAGCTTTTTTATAGCCACAACTTTATTCGCCCACTTGCATTTTAAACTTTGAAACAAGCTTTGGGGCATTTTAGAGTTAACCGATTTTAAGCACGCCACGCTTTAATCGCTTCTGTTGCTAAACCAGCTAGCTGTTTTGAGACTTCACGACCTCTGTAAATTGACGATGTGTCTTTTGCGATTGGAACAGAATAGTGAATATCGTGAGCAAGATTATTTAGATACTCGCGGCCACCACCTTCATAATTTTGCAGTTCCTGACCATTGAGCTGGATCATATAGCTATAGCCAAATGCACTCATGTTGCAATTTGCATTCAAGTACAAGCGACCTTCATGCTCCAAAAGGAACCATACTCGGTTTTCAGAATCCATTACTTTCATCGTCATCTCGCATAAGGGGATTTACCCGAACTTATCATAAAACCCAAACCGTAAATGGAAATACGCATCTCAACGGAACTTTTCGGTCAATTGATCTAATAAAGCTTCCATACTCTGCTCGAGGAGATCGAGCACTAGTTCAAAACCCTGTGCGCCGCCATAGTAAGGATCTGGTACTTCCGTTATTTGCGTATCAGCATAGGACAACATTAACTGTAACTTGTGTTGATACTCAACCGGACAACGGCTAAGCAGATCCGCCAAATTGGCATTATCCGCAGCTAGAATTAAATCAAAATGCTCAAAATCAGCATTCACTACCTGCCGCGCCCGCATGCCCTCGAAACTAAAACCCCGCTTTTTACCAGCCTCAATAGCGCGGCTATCGGGCTTATCCCCTTGGTGATAACCAATAGTACCCGCCGAATCCACCTCAATATTAAGCCTGCGCTCAGCAATCTTAAAACGACAAACCGCCTCTGCCGTCGGTGAGCGACAAATATTACCCATACAAACCATCAATATTCGCCGTACACTTTGATCTTTTAACATGAATACCTCATAGCTTAGTATTATCAATAAGTTATCTAATGTGCTTAAACCTAGATGTAAACTTAATATGATAAGCAGCTTAAAACATTAATTATTTACCTATAAATACAACATGTTAAACCTAGAAATACAAAATATTCTTACGCCAAACCATTATCAAAAATAAAATGCGCGCTACGATCCGAAAGTTAAGGGGGTCACCTCAGCTAAAATATTCCCCTTGAGCCATATACATACCAAGCACGCTCAAAATTTAACCTAACCCGTAAAATATACGATAAACAGCACAGAAACAAATTAGCCTCCTTGCTAAGGATTTTTTATCGACTAGGTTTATATGTCAGAGTACGGTTTAAAATAAAACTGACTGTTCACCGCATACTCGCTCAAATAAAAAATACACCACAAAGTACAAGAAGAGGAAAAGTAAAATGGATTTTATTGAACGAATCGATGTTCTATCAAAACGTATCCCTCAAATTGCTAATAGCCTTCAAACTGAGGAAGCGACTAAGAATGCCTTAGTCATGCCATTTTTGCATACAGTTCTAGGATATGATGTTTTTAATCCTAGCGAAGTTGTCCCAGAATTTACGGCAGATACTATAGGTAAAAAAGGTGAGAAAGTTGACTACGCATTAATTAAGGAAGGTGAAGTGCAAATCCTTATTGAATGCAAAAAGTACAATGAAAAGCTGTCCATAAAGCATGCGTCACAACTATTTCGTTATTTTTCTGTCACAAATGCACGCTTAGCTATTCTTACAAACGGTACTGAATATCAATTTTATACCGATCTTGATGCTCCTAACAAAATGGATGAAAAACCATTTCTAATCTTAGATCTTGAAAATATTGATGAACACTTAATTCCTGAAGTTAAAAAGCTGACTAAAAACTCGTTCGACGTTAACTCAATAGTCAGCGCGGCAGGAGAACTAAAATACTTGAGTCAGATAAAACGTATTATTAGTGAGCAATTTAAAGAACCTGAAGAAGAGTTTATTCGCTTTTTTGCCTCAAGGGCTTATGATGGGGTTCTTACACCTAAAGTAAAACATCAATTTGCTGAAATTACTCATAAAGCACTAAGACAATTTCTCAACGACAGCATTAATGAACGTTTAAAATCCGCTATTGGCAATGATAAACCAACTGATGAAAACAAAAATTTAATCGATACCCCAATCCCATCCAATGATGAAAAAATTAAAGTAGTTACTACTGAAGAAGAAATTGACGGTTTCAATGTGATAAAAGCTATATTGAGGCAAAAAATAGAAGTTAATCGAATCATCGCAAGGGATACCCAAAGTTACTTTGGCATACTATTGGATGATAATAACCGAAAACCCTTATGCCGCTTACACTTCAATGCTAAAAAAAAGTATCTAGGATTAGTGGATGAAAATAAAAATGAAACTCGTCATCCTATTAACTCTGTAGATGATATTTTTAATTTCAGTGAACAACTATTATCGACAGTCGCCTATTACGAATAATACTATCAAAATATCAATTGCGCATTACTCAGCGTAAAGACTTATGCGCAATTTGATTTACTAGGAACGGCTACTCAGTTTCAACATCGGTTCTTACCCGTAAAAAACTGGCAAACCGCGGTAAACCGTTAACGGTAAGCCCAAGGTATTTATAGGTGATAATAGTGCCCACAGCGGGGGGATGTTGGCGCTCTGCGAGACTAAAACCTGTGCCAATACTAAAAATTCGGCCGTCTGGGGTTTGCACTTTTAATGCGCCCATCTGCCCTGCAAATTGACCTTTACCAGGGATATAAGCGATAACAGTAGCTTCAGCATCATAATAAGGTTTTAACTTCATCAGATGAGGATTGCGGCCACTAATATAAGTCGCAGAACTGCGATGCAGCATCAAGCCTTCGGCGCCTTTTGCAACTAAGGCATCGAGTTTTTGATACAGGGCTTCAAGGCTTTCTACTTGGAACTGCACTATGACTTCAAGATAATTCGATTTGCCACTCAGTTCAGTCAGCGCAAATTGATAGCGATGCTGAAAGTCGCCACCCGCCTTGGGGACATCGAACACCATAAATCGCACTTTGCGCCAATCATCATCCTTAGCTGAGGTTTGTCGAACAAGACTGGACATTGCTTCAAACTGACCTCGCCCAAGCCATAATTCACCATCGAGGGGATAATTCGGAAAATTCGCAGTAAACCAAATGGGTGTGGCGATGGTATTCCCCTGCCGAGTAAATAATTCCTTGCCATTCCAGTAACCTCGAACCCCGTCGAGTTTCTCACTAATCAAAAAATTTTGAACATTAATATCTTGTGAAGTTCGAGTCGCATCAAACTCGGTAGCAAGTTGTATGGCAGGTGGTGAGGTTTGTGCGTTAACCGAAAGAGTTAAACCGCAAAGTAAAAGCAAGCTGAGCTTAAAAATACTAAAACGGATGAACTGATTAAATGTTAAATTTCGTAACGTGTTAGTATGAGTCATTCCCTTGCCCACGCTGCAATATATCCTTCATCAAGCTTAGGCCGCACGGCTAAAGTTGCACTAAAATAACCGCAAAAGTCACTAACTCCCTAAGTTAACAACGAATGTTGATGATCAAATTTGCTCAGTTAATTGTTTATGCACTTTTCATCTCAGGCTATACTGCGGCCAAATTTATGACTCAGTCAAATGTTAACAAAGACAACAGTAGGGTTTATTCCCCCCTGTTTTGAATGAGCAGAACCTCAGCGCTTTGTCGCTAACGTCAATTGGAAACACTATGAAACCAGCCAATAATCACGGTATTAAGCGCATATTCAGAGCGACGGGATTTTCGATGAAGGGCCTAAAGGCCGCTTGGATCCACGAAGCCGCCTTCAGACAGGAATTAATCTTGACGATAGTCATGTTACCCGTAGCCTTATGGGTTGATATCAGCACTATTGAACGCCTTATGCTGATTTTCACGTTGTTTATCGTGTTGATTGTTGAGCTATTAAACTCGGCAATTGAAGCTGTGGTTGACCGTGTCGGCAGTGAAATACACCCGTTAAGTGGCCAAGCCAAGGACATTGCCTCGGCTGCCGTCTTTATGAGTCTTGCGCTTTGTGGATTAACTTGGCTGGTTGTATTAACGCCGCTAGTGCTTTAATTCTTAGTTTCTAAACCGTCGCATGAGCAATCATTGAGCCATCGTCCCTTAAAAAGTCGATGGCTTGTTTGATCTGGGCTAAGCGGTCATTCTCAGCCCAATACGCAAGATACACATTTCGTGAAATGGCATTCGCGCCGCTGACAAGATGCAATTCGCCGCCGCGCAATGCATGTTGCACTAGATGCTCAGGTAAAAATGCGCAGCCGCCATTATTCAAGATGAAATCTAACGCAATACGTGCTGAACTCGTGTGCAGCGTTGGCACTGGCAGCGAGGCATATTCCTGCGCGTGAACAATATTGAACGCCGTACCCCAATCGACTTTTACATATTGCCCCGGCACAACCGCTTTTACCGTTTGACCTTTTAAGCTCGACACCAACAACAAATTAATTTGCCCCAGTTGTACTATCTCAAATTGATCAAGCTTTGGCGGATCGAATGAAATCGCAATATCTAAGGTGCGGTCCATTAGCTGACGCGTCATTGCATTCGCGGGTAGCACTTCGGTGCGCAACGCCACGCCAGGTAAACCGACATGCAATCCCTGTAAATAACCTTGCAAATAAGCGTCCCAAATATTCGGCCCTGCACCAATGGCAAGCTGCGTTGTCTGTAACTGGCTGAGGGAAACATCTTGCTTAGCCCGCTCCCATGCTGTTAACACCGCTTCGGCATGACCAAGCATACGTTCGCCTGCTGGCGTGGGCTGAATATTATTACGTTGCCGTTCAAATAAGGCGACACCCAAAATGCTCTCAAGCTGTTTCACCCTAAAGCTCACAGCGCTTCGGGTGAGATAAAGATTCTCAGCCGCTTTACCAAAATGGCGAGTACGGGAGACTTCGAGAAAGGTTTTTAGTAAATCGGTATCCATAAAAATTCTTGACCAACATAGGCAAATTTTTTTGATTTATAAATCAATAATACTAGCCAATACTCCAGTTGCAAATCTTTGTATATCAAAAACTAGAGGGTATCTGCCATGTCTGAACAGTCTTTTTTTAACGCTAACAAGGGTTCTGAGACGTTTAACGGCTCAGTTGCTGCCAGTTTTGTCTCTCAAAAACGTTTCTACGACGACGCTAATTTCCCCAAAGGCTTTAAACGAAGCGGCGATTTTACCAATAAAGAAGCTGAACTCCTTGAATTGCATGGTCATGCGATGAAGAATTTAGCGGAAGGGAAAACGCTGCCTTGCACCTCTGATGAAGCCCAATTTGTGGAAGTCGCCAAAGGAAATATCGCCCCCAGTAGCTTGTTAGAGCAGATCTGGGTAAAGTATCGCAGGCTCGCCATGGGGAAACCCTTTTATGCCGTGGTTGGTACAGTGCATTTGCCTGCAACCAAGCCCGAGATAGAAATAGAGGCTGAGGCTGTATTTGATATTGAAGATGATGTTCAGGATGAACCTGAACCCGAGGATAAAGAATGAAGATTAAGGTTTGCTACTAAATGCGTGGTTGGATTTTATATAAAGAAACCGCGACTCAGCTAAAACCTGAATGGTATGAAATTGAGCGTCTACTGGCGGCAGCAAAAGCCGATAACATAGAGTTGGAAGTTTACGCACCTGATGAATTTGATCTGACTGTCACCAGAGAAGATAACAAGAGTATTTTATTGAATGGGCAAGCCGTCGAGCTGCCCGATTTTATCATTCCGCGAATGGGCTCAGGCACGACCTACTTTGCTTTAGCCATTATTCGTCACTTAGAAAGATTAGGGGTATATTGCCTCAATCCATCTAAAGCCATTGAAATCGTTAAAGACAAGTTATTCTCCCAACAATTGTTGGCCGAGAAAAATCTGCCTACGCCTAAAACCATGTTGGTTAAATTCCCAGTCGATATCGCCCTTGTAGAACGCCATCTCGGCTTTCCTGTGGTGATTAAAACACTTTCAGGCTCACAGGGCAGTGGTGTGTTTTTATCCCATAAGGCGCGTGAATTTGACGATTTAATGCAGTTGATTGAAGCGACCAATAAAAACGCTAACATCATTCTGCAAGAGTTTATCGCTAACAGTCATGGGCGCGATCTACGCGTATTCACTATTGGTGGTCGTGTGGCGGGTTGCTATGAAAGGCGTGGTCAAGAAGACAGCTTCAAAGCCAATGTCAGTGCCGGTGGTTCAGCGCGTCCATTTCAGATCACTCCTGAAATTGAATGGCTTGCCACCCAAACAGCCAATATTCTCGATCTTGATGTTGCAGGTATCGATTTATTGTTTGATAACGGCCATTACAAAATTTGTGAGGCTAACTCATCTCCTGGGTTTGAGGGCTTAGAGTCCTGTTTGAATGTGGATATTGCCGCGCAAATTTTGCATTTTATTCGTATCCGTTTAGGCATGTTTAATAAAGATGAACCAAGTAGCCCAAAAATCGTAGCTGATAGCGTAGAGGCTGAGACTTCTACTCCGTCACTTCTATCGTCTGTGTCCTCTATCGAGACGAAATAGAAGCACTAGGACATATCAATATCTAGCGGGATCGTACCGCTAGATATTCTCAATATCGATGATTCTCCACCATGTTTGTGTCTATATCCATTTGTATCTCGCCCCATCAACAACACAACAATCCTAAAGCCGTTCAGGAAGGAAACACTTGCCCTGAGTCTTTCAATCCACAATTGATGTGATCGCTCGCTCAAATTTCATTCAACCTCACGAGAATCAGCCCTACCTTTGTTTTTAATCACAATTTTTTGCATTTTTTAAAACATTTTGTTCACATTAAAAAATTTGCTGTTAAACTCCAAATGTTGCTTTTTTATGGCACTAAATTCTGACCTTATCGCTAAACATAATAAGAATAATGCAGGAGTCACTCCTTAACATGTCGATACGCCTATTACCCCTAATCATAGCGTCACTGCTCAGCACTCAAGTGCAAGCCGATGATTTTACTATTCAGTTGGGCGGCTTTTATTCGCAATCAGACACCAATATGGAAGTCACTAACCCTATTTCGGGTAATAATTTCACCTTAGATTATGAGTCCGATCTACAACTTGCAGAAAACGAATTTTTACCCTTTATCGAGTTAAATTATCACTTTAACGAACGGCACAATATCTACCTAGACTGGAAACAGCTTCATCGTAACGCCGAAACCCAAGCCTTAACCAAACCCTTCCAGCTCGAGATTAACGACACCATTTACGATATCAAAGCAGGCGGTAATCTAAATTCAACCTTAAACATTGATGTACTGCGCTTCGGCTATGGCTATGATGTATTTCAAGGCAGTAACTATGATGTCGGTTTATCACTTGGTTTACATACTATGTTTATCAAGACAGGTTTTGAAGGGGTGATTGGTGTTTGCGCTTCATCGGAATTACTCAATAATGTCTGCGGTAGCCAAGCAATTCCGCGCATTGTTGACGAAAATGTCACTGCGCCACTGCCCGACATTGGCATATATGGTCAGTATGAATTTGTTCCCGGTTGGCAAATCACCAGCCATGCACAGTATTTCTATATCAAACTCAATGATGTCAAAGGCGAACTGGTTGATATTAAAGTGGGGGTTAATGCACAAATCACCCCAAACTGGCGAATGAGCGTGGCCTATAACTACTATAAAGTTGACGTTGATATCGCCCAAAATTCGCCGAATAAAGATACTCAAATCGCCGATTACAACATCTATTACAATTTTATTGGTCCTATGCTTTCTATCAGCTATTCCTTTTAATTTTAATGCTATAAAAAATCTCTTCCCATATTGTATTAAACACCCCTTCTCGCTCAAACAGTTGCCCGAACCCTAGCCCAAATTAGTGCTAAAAAATAAGGGCGCCTACTGGACGCCCTCATGATTCAACCCATTAACCCTATTTACGACCATCCTGCTCACGTTTGGCTTTAAAGTCTGATGATTCAAGCCAATGGGGCCAATCTGAACCATTCGCTAAGGTGGTTATCATACTGGCGATCAAGTCTAAGTCTTGACTCACCCCCTCCAACGTCCAATTTGGATCATAATCATCGGCTCCTTGGTGATATTTATGCGCAATATAGTCAGGATCTGTATCCCCAAGACTCATAAATAACAATCCTGGTACACCTTGCTGGGCCAGCGCAAAATGGTCTGATCTAAACATCAATCCATTCTGTGGTCTTGGATCCGCTTTTACCGAACGGTCTTGGGCTTTGGCGGCTTTATCTAAGTATTGCTCCAACTCAGATACCCCTTCCCCATAGCGCAAAATGTAATCCACGCCTTTATTTACATTCATGCCATCGATATTTAAAAAGGCGACGATATTTTTGGTTGGCACACTGGGATGCTGAGCAAAATGCTGTGCACCAATCAGACCCGTTTCTTCTGCAGTAAAGGCACTGAAGAGCACCGAGCGATCCAGTGGCGCCGTGCTAGCTTGCTGTTTGAAGTAACGCGCTAACGCTAAAACCCCCGCCACACCGCTGGCATTATCGACCGCACCGTTTAAAATCTCTGACTTACCGTCTTCAATCACAGTGCCAAGGTGATCCCAATGGGCATGCATCATCACCACTTCCTCGGGGCGCGTTTTACCGGGCAGTAAAGCCGCGACGTTATGGGACTCGGCGCGTTCAATTTTATTGTTTAACGTGAGCTGCGCGCTCAGCTTAAGTGGGATAGCCTTAAAGTTTGGCTTGGCTGCTTGCTGTTTTAAGGTATCAAAATCCAATCCCGCTTTGGCAAAGATTTTTTGTGCGGTTTCGTGCTGAACCCAGCCCATCACGCCCACTTGACCTTGGTTATTATTGGCATCGACCAGAGTAAACTTAGTCCCTGTGTTGGAGTTTTGCACCACACCCCAGCCATAGGCGGCAGGCGCTGTTTCGTGAACAATAAACACGGCCTCAGCGCCTTGACGCGCCGCTTCCTCATATTTATAAGTCCAGCGACCATAATAGGTCATAGCATTGCCTTTAAATATTGTTGGATCTTGGGTCGCAAAGCCGGGGTCATTCACGAGTACGATGACCGTTTTGCCTTTTACATCTAACCCTTGATAATCATTCCAGCCATATTCGGGTGCATTGATACCATAGCCAACAAATACCACATCGCTTTTATTCAGGCTCACGGTGTCGGCGATTCTTTGGGTTCTCGCAGTAAACTCACTACCATTAGCAAACTTCAGCCCGCCGATATCAAGCTGCATGTTTTGATCGGCACTAATTTGCGCCAAAGGAACCGCCTGTAAATAGCTATCGCCAAATCCGGGTTTGAGACCCATATCTTTAAATGCTGTCACTAAATAGTCTAAAGTTAAGGTCTCACCTTCAGACAAGGGCGCGCGTCCCCCAAAAGCATCACTCGCTAAGGTTTTCACATCGGTTCGGTATTGCACGAGATCGAGACTTTTCACAAATGCCGTTTCAGCAAAGACAGGTAATGAGATAGTGGCCAACAGACTTGTGGTTATGATTAAATTTTTCACAACTTTCTCCCAAGTTATTATCATTATTTGGTTTTAAGGATAGACTTTACCATATCATCTTTAATTTATGATGGAAGTCTTAGCGCAAACGGAGTCGCTGCATCCAAGAGTAAACGGTAATCATGTCTCCATCTGACCGATATTCTTGTCGTTGACCTAAATCTGACTGCAACAGAATAAAAAATAGCGAAAATTTTAAAATATCCGTGTATTTTCATTGAGTAAGGTAACAATATGTCGCTAGAGTTATTACAAGCTGCTGCACTGAACCTCAAAAAAGCAGTGCCTCTGATGCTCAAACATAAAATTCCGACCACACCCGTCAACTATGCGCTTTGGTACACTTATGTTGGTGAACAAAATCCCGAATTAAATCAACAACTCGATACTGTTATTGCCCAATACAACACTTGCCCTCCAGTTAGTAGCGAAATCTTGTATCGCCAATATGTTGCCGACCCAGTTGAACTCGATGTCAGAGAAATGCGCCAAAATCTGGATGCTATGGTGACTGAGCTTTCCCAATCACTCAAAGATACCAATCTAGATGCCAATGACTTCCAGTCGCGTATCGAAAGTAATTTTGAAAAGCTCAACCGCATCGAAGACGAAGGCTTTAGCGTCGAACAAGTACTCGATCTGGTCCGCAGCTTAGTGAAAGAGTCGGACAATATTCGCTCGAGCACAGAGTTCTTTACCGGTCAGCTGCAGAAGGCTCAAACCGAAATAGACGCACTAAAGAAAAAACTTGAACAAACAGAAAAAGACGTTCTCTACGATGCACTGACGGGCTGCTTTAATCGCCGCGCCTTTGACACTGATTTTGCAGGAATGATAGCCCAAGCCCCCTTAGGCACTTGTGTGATCTTGGCCGATATCGACCATTTTAAAGTGTTTAACGACACCTATGGCCACCAGCTCGGCGACCAAGTGTTACGCGCCGTGGCGAAACGACTACAGGAATCCTGCCGCGATGGCACGAAACTGTATCGGTTTGGCGGTGAAGAATTTGCGATTATTGTCCCTAAAAGTCAGCTACGTATCGCAAGGCAACTGGCCGAAGCTATGCGCCGTGGACTCGAAAAACTCAGTTTAAAAGACAGACGCAAAGACGAACGCATTAATAATATCAGTGCTTCCTTTGGCGTCGCCCAATGGCAAGAAAAACAAACGGGTATGCAATTGATTGAAGCGGCAGACAAATTACTTTATGAAGCCAAACGCTTAGGACGAAATCGTGTGCTGCCTATCAGTAACTGATGGTTATAACTTAGCCTGAAGCCGATAATTCAGCTTCAGGCTAAGATGATTAACAAAAGAGCATTTTTTTGAAAGCTACATGAAGGATTTAAATGAGATTTCAGATTAATGTTTGAAACGGCGAGAAACAGTTCCAATATTCCCTTGCACGCCACTCCCTATTGAAACGGATACATTCGTACCGTGTGTTTCCATCGACTCATTTTCGACGGGAATCGCCTGAACCACAAACCGCAGTTCAGCACTACCTTGAAGTGAATCGAAGGGATAACACGTAATTAACGTTAAGCGATTATCATCGGATGGCGCCATAAATTGAGTTTCTGTTTCATGTACTACCTGAGTCGCCACCACTTCATAAATAATGTGATTGCCTTTAAGCGTTTGTAACGATAATCGACGCCCCACCGCCATGCCATTGAGTATCGCAAAATGCGTATCCCTGTGGCCAGCAATCACAGTATTGCCTTTTTGCCCCGCTGGCGCACTGGACAACACCAGACTCGGACCAAAGGCCAAATTTCGCCCAGAAGCCCCCGCAAGAACGTATAAACTGTCATTAAGCTCTGCTTCAATATTGTTGTTCGCCGCCACTTGCTCACGATGAATAGACAGCTTTGCCACGGGATAGGTATCCGCCCATGACCAAGGCTTATGGGATTGGCCATCAGCCAAGGTTTTAGTCCACGCCTGTTCAATCAAATACTGGGCAAAGTGTGCTTTAGCTTGCATATAGAGTCCCTTTCCTAACAATGTTGCGCCAATTAAAAATAATCCCACCACTAAGAATCGCTGTGTTCTGCTTTTGCTCATCGCGCTTAACTCATCGTTCACTGGTAAGTGCCACCAAGGCCGCCTTCTCTTCCCGTCTTTGTCGAACAATCGATCCAGTAAGAATCAAGGCGAGTAGCAAGGTCAGCGCACCTAATAACATATCCAAACGGCTTGACGTCGCGGTTTGCGGCAAGGCTCCAAAAGGTTGCCAACCTAAGGGCAAGTGCTGACGAACCACGGCATCACGGCTCATTGCAGTTGAATCAATTGGGGTTAAGTCCACCGCCACTAAGCTGGTATAGGCGCTGACTAAGTGATAATTCATTGATAAGGCCGTCACTTGCTGTTTGACCTTGTCATCATTCGCGCCATTTTTACTCAACTCCAATGCACCAATCTGTTTACGCGCCCACAGTAAGTCTAAACCTGCACCTTGATGGGTCATCAATCCTGCGGAGTTGTCCTGCAGCGAGAGCGACTGTTGCCAGTTTTGATGCCCTTGGCGTCCTGAAATCACTAACTCCTGTGGCTCACGGGCGCTGCGCTTTAAACTCACGAGCACTGGCTCACCGCGGTACAGATCAGCAATCGGTGATGGCCAGTAATCGGGCACACTGCCATCATCAAAACGCACTTGAATATCGGTTAACACCGGATATTGAATTTTGCTCAGTAAGGCGCTGATCTTCTCATCGACTTCATCCACTTTGCCAATATAGGTAAAAGTGCCACGACCGAGTTCAGCCGCCCTTTGCATAAAGTGAGAATTAGGCGCCGAACCTATGCCGACAGTAAATAGGCGACTCTCGCCAATTTGATAGCGGATCAAATCAAATAACGCTTGTTCATTGCCCACAGAGCCGTCGGTCATAAAGATCACTTGGCGCAAAGGCTGCGTTGCATCAAGCGATACACTGCCCAAGGATTTTGGCAAGGCAGCGTCCAGTGCTAACGCCATTTCAGTGCCACCATCGGCCTGTAAACGGCTCACAAATTGACGGGCCCGTGACAAATTCGACGAGGTCGCCGGTAATGGCACTGCTGAGAACTGAGACAAACTGGAGTTAAATTCGATAATGTTAAAACTGTCCTCCGGCTTCAGTCCTTTTAACGCGTATAACAGTGCATTTTTAGCTTGAACGATAGAATCCCCCGCCATAGAGCCCGAAGTATCAATCACTAAAATTAATTCACGGGGCAAACTCGGCTGAGTACTATTTTCAACCTTAGGAGGCAACACCATGACGAGACTGTAATTATCATCATTTACGCCGCTGGTTTTACTTGTCTCAAGTGTATCCTGAGACAGATTTTCGCCATCGAGCTTATGGGTTTTACCTTGCTGATTAAACACCCAAGCCATTGGGCTAGTGCCCTGCTGTACTCGCCATTGCAGCACAAAATCCCGATTAGCGGGCACACGTTGCGCCAGCGATACATCGACCGCGCCGCTGTTGTCTTGCTTGAGTTTGATGTCATGGTAAGGACTCTCAATGGACGCTTTATCAACCCCCTTTGAGAGTAAAACTTGAATGTCTGCCTTCAGCACAGGATCGCATCCACTGGCGCCGTCCCGCACTGGTGCCACAATCCGGTCAGCATCAAACACCTGCGAACTTGTCACTCGGCTTGATTGGCGAACCAGTGCCATAGGATCATGTGAGTCGCTAGCACTTGAATCCGATGTTAATCCCGGAATATAACGGGGCGCGACCACCAGCGGAAAACGTAAACTAAACAAACCATCTTCATATTTAATGGTCTCCTGATAGCTGATTTCTACAATCAGCTCCTCTTGAGGTGCTAGGTTTGCGACTTCGGTCGTGAACATATTAGGCCGCTCTTGGCTCACTAAGCTGGCACGTTTGCCTTCAGCTTTCGCTTGCTCAAAAATCTGCTTGGCATCGGCCTTAGGATGAATTTGCCCTTCGATCACTCTCTGGCCTATATGTAATCGCAACGAATCCACCGCAGCCTCATTGGGCAGCGGGAACAAATATTGCCCATTCAACACAAATTCAGTGTTGTTGCGAAAAACCTGTTTCAAGCTCACGCGATTACTTAAGCCAGAGACTTGCATCGACACTTGTGTATCGAGCGGCAAAGATGGCACCCAAGCACCGCTCGGCTGGCGATAAAGCAACAGCCCCTGCGTAATATCATCGTAATTAATGATGTGTGACTCAGCACTATTTTGCCCGACCATTGCCGAAGCCATATTCTGTGGCGCAGACAATGTGCCGGTACTATTCGGCGAAGCTAATGCCACAAAGGGCAAACCCCAACACACGGCGGCACTGATCAGCAATACCGCTACCGCTTCACTCACTTCTTTTACCCTTTTCCCTGTGATCATCACAAAGGCTTCCTCTATTAACAAATATGAACTGATGTTAGTTGTCGTTAATATGAACGACGTAAAATGGACTGCTTAAATTGACCGCTAGTCAGCAGCATGCCTCGCCGTCAAGGCCAAATGAGGCTGTAGTGTTAATGTCACGCGGCGGTCGAACACATCCGATTCTCTGTCTTGGTCGGCTTGCAAAGGCGCTAAAGCGCCAAAGGCTTGAGTGGTCATACGCTCGGCAGTGACGCCTTGCTTAATCAGGTAGCCACGCACCTCCAGTAGACGCTGCTCAGAAAGGGCTTGGTTGTAACTCTCATCACCACGGCGGTCTGCATAGCCCTTCAGCTCAAGATTGAGTTCTGGTGACAAATTCATCACCTCAGCCACATCATCTAATTGAGGTAAAAAATGCGATTCAACCTCAGAGGAACCGGTACGAAACTGTACGCTAAGCCCCAAAGCAAGTTCACTGAGCAATTGACGTTGCGCTGACAGCAACTCATCAAGCTCTTGCTGCGCCTTGGTATATTCGCTCGCTCGTTTTTCGGCGGCTTGCTGTTTTACACTCCACTCGGATAACTGGGACTCTTGCAAATGGATCTGTCTTTGCTGAACGTGCAGAGTGTCTGTATCGCTGACTGATTTGCCAATTAAGGTGCCAGTGAACGCACCAATAATAGCCCCCACTGGACCACCGACTAACGCCCCCACTAAGGCTCCACCACCGAGGCCAATGAGGGCTTCCGGTTGTTCGTCCTCGCTTGCGTATTCGTCATCCATCGCTATACCGCTAGCATAGACATCATTTTCTAGGGTGAGGTCTTGTCCTATCACTTGGTTTTGCAGTGAAACCCGCGCGGACACACTGGCTATAGGTGCGCTTAATAAACTCAAAACCAATAGATTAATTAGTGTCTTTTTCATCATCTCATTCCTTTTTGATTATTAGCTGAGCTTGGACTCGTACCTGAAGCAATCCACTCAACACCACATCAGGTCAAACGGGTACAAAACTGAATGGGACTATTAAACACAAGTGGAATGGCATGAGCAGGGATGGAAAATGGCAATACAACTATCAATTGTGGCAACAAAATGGCAATTGCATTTGTGGCCTTTTTTCTCGGGTAAAATCCTGTATAGTCACGAAAACTTACTCCCCCAAGTCAATAGGAATACGGCTCTATGAAGCGTATCGCCATAGTGGAAGATGAAGCGGCCATTCGCGAGAATTACAAGGACGTGCTGCAACAACACGGTTACAGCGTGCAAACCTACGCCGACAGACCATCGGCCATGCTAGCCTTTAATACCCGTTTACCGGATTTAGCCATTATCGACATCGGCTTAGGTAATGAAATTGACGGCGGCTTTATGCTATGTCAGTCATTGCGCGCCATGTCGAGCACGCTGCCGATCATCTTTTTAACCGCCCGTGACAGTGACTTTGATACTGTGTGTGGTCTGCGTTTAGGCGCCGATGATTACTTGAGTAAAGAAGTGAGTTTTCCGCATTTAACCGCACGCTTAGCCGCATTATTTCGACGCTCTGAACTTGCGGCCGGCCAAACGGCGCAGGAAAACCTGCTCGAACGTGGCCCACTGACCATTGATGCCAACCGCATGCAAGTCTATTGGAACCAGTTACCAATCGAACTTACTGTGACCGAATTTTGGATGGTGCATGCGTTAGCCAAACATCCAGGCCATGTACGCAGTCGCCATGAATTAATGCAAGAGGCTAAAATCTTTGTCGATGACAGCACGATCACCTCCCATGTGAAACGCATTCGAAAAAAGTTTATCGCTACCGCGCCAGAGTTTGATTGTATTGATACTGTCTATGGTATGGGTTATCGCTGGGACAGCTTAGCCTGATCTATGGCTTAACCAACCTTTAAGCGCGCGGCGTTGAACCAGATAACCTTGGATAAATGAACTTTTAAACCCATTAATGCTGATCCCTAACTTATGACACGTTTCCCCTTTGGTCTACGCACTAAAGTCATCGGCCTTAGCCTGTTCTTGCTCTGCCTACCTTGGCTGGGGTATCAATATGTGTGGGAAATGGAAAAGTATCTTCGCCACGGCCAAGAACGCACCTTAGAAGGCACCACTCAAGCACTGGCCACAGCGCTGCACGAGCGGCCAAAATTGTTCGATGGGCAAGCGAGTTTTTTAAAGCAAGTGGAAAAAAGCCGCGATCTATACGCCTATCCACTGGCGGGGGCGATTCTACTCGACGGCAAACTCAACGAATGGCAGGAATATCAGCACAGATTTATCCAATACGGTGAGGCGCACCAAATTATGCGTGCCGATCCGAACGCCCCTCTGACCTTAAGCTTTACCCACATGGTCGGACAATACGATGGTTATCTGTATGCTTTTTTTCAAGTCATTGATCCAACAGTGGTACTGCGGGGTAAAAATGCCCTAAGTGTCGATAGAAACGATCATCTCTCGATTGCAACACTCGCGCCCGACAATAAATTCAAACGCTATATCGTTGCCACGACTCAACCCGGCTGGATCAGCGCCTTCGAATTACCCGCTAATCCTAAGCAAACTGTACCCGTCACACCTGAGGTGCGCATCCAAGGACAATGGGCGACGACAGATGTGGGCTACAATGTCGAGCTGCGTATTCCCTTAGACATGGTCGGCAGCAAACTCGGATTTGCCATTGCCGATGTCAACGACAGCAAATACCGTGATGTGGCTGCAGTTGTCGGCACCTCGGCCTTAGATACGGTCGACAATCTCGGCACAGTGCTGGTACCATCACCGGAAATTGAAAGTATTATCAAAGGCATGAGCCACTATAGCTCACGTATTTGGGTGGTCGATAAACACGGTCGCGTACTGGCAAAATCCGGCGACATTCGCGCGAATGACAGTGTATGGACCCGCACCTTAGAAGATGAAAAGAGCACCGCGCTGTGGGATACCTTCAAGCGTGATTATCTGCATCCGCTGTACTATAAAATTCTCACTAAACCGCCCAAAGACTTTATTGATTCCTTACAAGATTCCACTGAGCTTGACGGCAGTCATATCCAAAAAGCCCTCGCGGGTCAGCAAAGTTCGACTTGGCGGTTAACCCCAGACAACAAAGCTGTGGTACTCGCCGCCGCGAGCCCCATTTGGATTGATAACAATGTGATGGGTGCCGTCGTCGCCGAAGAAACCACCCACGGAATTCGAACCCTACGCAACCGAGCGCTGGAAAAACTCTTTAACGTGATTTTGACCATAATGAGTATGGGCACCTTGGCGCTGTTCTTCTTCGCCTCGAGTATTTCTAACCGCATTCGTAAATTGCGCGATGAAGCCGAAAATGCCATCGACAGCCAAGGCCGTGTGCGTAATCACCTCAAACCGTCGAAAGCTCGGGATGAAATTGGCGATCTGTCCCGTAGCTTCTCTAGCATTGTGGGGCGACTGGGTCAGTACACTCACTATCTAGAAAACATGTCGTCGCGCCTGTCCCATGAGTTACGTACGCCCGTGGCTGTGGTGCGTTCATCCCTTGAGCATTTAAACCTGCAGACCTTAGATAAAGACACGCAAAAATATGTCGACCGCGCCCAAGAAGGTGTCAGCCGCTTAAGTATGATTTTAAACAACATGAGCGAGGCAACACGCCTAGAGCAGAGTTTAACGCAGGCCGATATCACTAAGTTCCCACTCTCCCAAGTGGTCAGTGGCTGTATGCAAGGTTATCAAATGACCTATCCAGAACAAGGCTTTAGCGTAAAAGTGCCCGAGCAACCACTGATGATGCAAGGAGTGCCGGAATATATCGCCCAGTTGATGGACAAACTTATCGCCAACGCCATTGAGTTTTGTGATAAAGACAGTGCTATCGAAGTCACGCTCACCCAAGTGGGTAAGCAAGCGACATTGCTTATCAGTAACTTAGGACCAGAATTACCCGTTGATATGTCAGAGCAGATTTTTGATTCCATGGTGTCGGTACGGATAAATCAAGTCCAAGACAAACCCCATCTTGGATTAGGTTTGTATATCGCACGATTGGTCGCCGAGTTTCACCAAGGACAAATCCTCGCCCGCAATCGCAGCGAGCATAATGGTGTGGATATCCTTGTTACCTTACCTTTAAATTAAGAACATACTGGCTTTAAGTTGAGCGTGTTACAGCTTTTAAGCCCTGCGTCATAATCTCAATAGCTAAAATACAGGAGGCCAATAACATGAGCCAAACTCATCACGCGCCTCCTGTCATTTATGCGGGCAGATGCTAAGATGACCGCCATAACAATCGATTAGAAACGCCAATTATTCTCCTAAATTGTTCAACCTCTTCGTTCAACCTAAATGCCAAGGTAATGATCCAATGACAGATAAACATCATCAAGCCACTCAAATCGTCAGCTTAGGTCGAGACAAAAAATGGACCAAAGGCGTGATCAATCCGCCCGTCTTTCGCGCTTCGACTATCGTCTTCGAAACCATGGATGAAATGCGCCACGCCGCGAAAAATAAAACCAATGGCGAGATGTTTTATGGCCGCCGTGGCACCCCAACCCATTTTGCCTTTCAGGCCGCGATTGCCGAACTAGAAGGCGGCGTCGGTACGGCGCTGTATCCTTCTGGCGCTGCGGCGATCAGTGCGGCGCTACTGTCATTTTTAAAAACGGGCGATCACCTGTTAATGGTTGATAGCGTGTATGAGCCAACGCGGGATCTGTGCACCCATATTCTCGGCGGTTTTGGTATCGAAACCACTTACTACGATCCGCTGATTGGCGCAGGCATTCGCGACCTTATTCGCCCCAATACTAAGGTACTGTTTTTAGAGTCTCCGGGCTCCATCACCATGGAAGTGCAAGATGTACCGACCTTGTGCCGCATCGCCCACGAACATGGGCTGATCACTATGCTGGACAATACTTGGGCCTCGCCCATCAATAGCAAACCCTTTGAAATGGGTGTAGATATCTCAATTCAAGCGGCGACCAAATATATCGTCGGTCACTCGGATGTGATGATAGGCACGGCCACGGCCAACGAAAAATACTGGCCACAATTACGTGAACACAGTTATTTGATGGGACAAACCACATCACCAGACGATGTGTACCTTGCTGCCCGCGGCCTACGTACCTTAGGCGTGCGTATGGCGCAACATGAAAAAAATGCACTGCAAGTGGCCAACTGGTTGAAAACCCGGCCAGAAGTCGATCATCTACGTCACCCCGCGTTCGATACATGCCCCGGGCACGAATTCTTTAAACGCGACTTTAATGCCTCCAACGGCTTGTTCTCCTTTATCTTAAAACAGGGCGATGGCGATGCGGTCACCGCACTGGTTGAAAATATGAGTCACTTTAAGATGGGCTTTTCTTGGGGCGGCTACGAGAGCTTAATCCTCGGCATTTTCGGTATTGAAAAAATCCGATCAGCGACGCAATGGGATGCGAGCAAACCTTTGATCCGTTTACATATTGGTTTAGAAGATCCCGCTGATTTAATCGCCGATCTCAGTGCTGGGTTTGAACGCTTTAACGCAGTATTGGCGGCCAAAGCTAAGTAAGTGCTAGCTGAATATAAAAAAGGGGCGGAATAAATATTCTGCCCCTTCTCTTATCGATACTGACACAAATACGAATGTTTATTGCAATATCATTATGCTTATCGCAAATAAACCGCTAAACCATAAACTCTACGGTGATTAATTCGCTTTCGTTCCAATACTTAATGCAGGATCGACCCAAGCCGCAGAGCCATAAAGCGGCACTGTTGAGAGCGCATGTTTATGGCTACCATTGGTCTCTTTCGTCGAATAGGACAAATACAACAGAGTCTGATTTTGCGCATCATAAATTCGGCGCACTTTTAATGACTTAAATAAAATACTCAGGGATTCGGTGAAAATCACTTCGCCGTGTTTTCCCATGTCTATCTTCGCCAGATCGGCCGCAGTAATTGGCCCAGTTTGACGGCAACTGATCCCCATATCGGACGGATCGGCAAAGTCTAAATTGGCTTCGATACGACTGATATGGCAAGTCACCCCAGGTATTTTAGGATCGTTTTTAGCATCAATAATCACATCTTTAGTGGTAAAAAGCCCTAAGCTCACCTTACCCACATCGTCACCACAACCCGCAAGCAATAAACCTACAGAGGCCGCAAACACACACTTCAACAGAGTTTTCATTCATACATCCTTTTACATTAGTGCCTATATGTTAGCGCTTATATATTAATGCGTAGCGAATAGCTTTTGTGCCCAGCGGGTTAATCCTGCTGTCACAGAACCAAAGTGATCGCCGACCACGACCGGAATATCGGGATAAATACCAGCGATTTTCGCATAAATCGCAGGGCTTCGTGCCGTACCCCCCGTCACGTAAATCACATCGGGTTTGCACTCTGCTTCAGCGGATAAATCCTCTGTTGCTGAGCGGTTTACCGCGACATTTGTTGCAGCCAAAGTTTTTGCAGCTTGCGTGAGCGCTTGGTGCATCAGGGCTTCCACTTTCGTCAGTGACGGCTCAATGGCATTTTCAAACAATTCACGACTCACACCCGCGTGCAGCGCCGCTTCGATAAAATCCAGATTAACATCTGTATTATCGGTATCTGATAGCGCAATTTTCGCACGCTCGGCTTGGCGAACCAGTTGATAGCTTAACTGCTGCTGTTGCACCTTTAACAATCGCTTAAGTAACTGTGGCTGCTCGGCTTCTTTAACCAATTCATCAATCAATTTACGGCTACTTAAGGTACTGAATTCTCGCTGGGCGCTAATATCATTCACTGCGACCGCATTCCAAAATGTTTTACTGGGCATAGGTTTGCCATTAATCATCAAGGAACCTAAACCAAAGTGCGGCATAAAGGCATTCATTGCAAGGGCGATATCGAGATCGTTACCGCCGATCCGCTGGCCGCTGTGACCGAGGAAATCTTCACTGCGATCCGCTTTTTGTTTATGGGCGGGTCCCATTTTGACCACAGAGCAGTCCGTTGTACCGCCGCCGACGTCGACGACCAATACCGTTTTGTTGTCGGTCAAGGTCGCTTCATAATCCATCCCCGCCGCTAACGGCTCGAACAGAAAATCAACGTCGATGAAACCCGCGCGTTTTGCCGCTAAGGTCAAAATGGCTTCGGCCTGACGGTTACTCTCTTCTCCGCCTATGCCTTGAAAGTTCACCGGACGACCAATAATCGCATGGGTGATCATCGCAGTGCTACCCTGTTTAATAAGGTCCTTTTCAACTAACACAGATTCGGCGCGCACTTTAATGTGCTGCATCATCAAGGTAACAATATCTTCAAACAGGGCCACTTGTTCGGGTCTAAGTCCTGTCGCGCCTAAAAAGGATTTTGGCGAACGGACATAGAATCCCTCCTCCGGCATCTCTAAATACGCGCTTACCGCCTGCTCGCCAACAAATACAGCCTGAACATCGGCATCGAGATCTAACTCATGACGCACCATACGGGCACGACTCAATTGCGCGGCGCGCTTTTTGGCGTAATCGGCTTTCAATTCAGTGGGAAGACCACGATAAACCGCCTCGGCGATCAGTTCCCTGTCCATCGCGTATAAGGTCGAAGGCAAATAAGCTGATTGCTCTGATAACGCCAATAACTGCACACCATCATCCAGCATGATCCCTACGGCGCAGTTAGCACTACCATAATCAAATCCAACAAACATACCTTTTACTCCCGCGATAAAAAAGCCGAGCAAGATAACATAGTTTGCGATAATGCCCAAGGAGTTAACACTGACGGATTTATTCTCAAGGAAACCGCGCTTGCACAGTTTCTCAAGGCTTAAATCGCAGTGACGCGAACTGAGTTTAAGCTCAATCCAAGATGATCATCATAAGGTCATATTTCTGTCACACTCGTCATCAAGTTGACATATTTCCCTCGTATCTTTATCCCAGATAAATCCCAGACTGATTTTGGCGTGTACGCAATATTTATCATTGAAATTCCTTCACTTGTCGGCAGTAAATCTGATTGCACAACGGCGGATGAATGCTATTGTATATTGCGCCATGACGCTTGCTTAAAGGAGCTGTGCAGTGTCCCCGAATACCGATAAACTTTCGATTGATAAAGAACTCTCTTGGTTGTCTTTTAATGAGCGGGTATTGCAAGAAGCCTGCGATCACAATGTTCCCTTAGTGGAGCGAGTGCGCTTTTTAGGGATATTTTCCAATAACATGGATGAGTTTTTTAGGGTGCGTGTGGCTGCGGTCAGACGCTCCATTTTGCTGTCATCCCTGCAGGAAGGTCGCAGTAATAGCCGCCATTTAATGGCCAAGATCCAATCGAAAGTGATGGCATTGCAAGAAAGGTTCGATGGCATATACACGGATTTAATGCGCGAACTTGTACGTCGTAATATTTTGTTAATCAATGAGAAACAATTAAGCGAGTTCCACAGCGACTGGCTGAAAAAGCATTTTAGAGATCATTTCAAACGCCATATCGCGCCGCTTATGGTCAATAATAATCGCGATCTGATCAAGCAAATCAACGACGATGCCACCTATTTGTGTGTGTGTTTGTTCACTAAAGCTCGCCGCCAATACGCCTTAGTCGAAGTACCGACTAAAAATGTGCCGCGGTTTATCGAACTCCCAGCCGAAAAGAGTAAAGCGAAAAAATATCTGATTTTATTAGATAACATTATTCGCCACTGCGTAGATGAACTCTTTGGTCCCTTCTTCGAGTACGATGCTATCGAAGTGTATTCGATGAAGTTAACCCGCGATGCCGATTTTGATATCACTGACGAGCTTGAACAAACCCAGCTTGAGAAAATGACCAAGGGATTGAAAAAACGTCTTACCGCCGAGCCTGTGCGCTTAGTGTATGACAAAGAAATGCCTGAACACATGTTGGTGATGCTCAAAGAAAACCTGAACATCAGCTCGACTGAATGTTTGATCCCAGGCGGGCGTTACCACAGCTTTAAAGACTTTATCGCCTTTCCCAACCCGAGCCGCGACTACCTCGAAAACGAAAAACTACCGGCGCTCAATAGTGCAGGTTTTGGCCGCAGTGCCAACAGTTTCGATGCGATTCGGATGGGCGATATAATGCTCAATTATCCGTACCATAAGTTTTCCCACTTTACCGAAATGGTGCGCCAAGCGGCCTACGATCCGGCGGTGCGCTTTATTCGAATTAATTTATATCGAGTGGCGAAAAAATCCCATGTGATGCAATCACTTATCGATGCAGTGAAAAACGGCAAACAAGTCACCGCCGTAATTGAACTCAGGGCCAGATTCGATGAGCAATCCAACATCGAATGGACCCGCATCTTGGCCGAAGCGGGCGTCAAAGTTCACCACGGTATCACCAGCTTAAAAGTGCATTCCAAGTTGTGTTTAATTGGCCGTGAGGAACAAGGGGAAATCAAACTCTATTGTCACGTCGGCTCAGGCAACTTTAACGAAGGCACGGCGCGGGTCTACACCGACTTGTCGCTATTCACCGCTAATCAAGAAATTGCCCGTGAAGTAGAGCAAGTATTTGACTTGATTGAACATCCGTATCGCCGCGATAATTTCCAGCATTTAATTGTGTCGCCCTACGATGCCAGACAAAAACTGAGCCATTTAATTGATAATGAAATCGTTAATGCCCAGAGCCATATGAAGGCGGCGATTACCTTAAAATTAAATAACTTACTCGATGAATCCTTGGTCCAAAAACTCTATGAGGCTTCAGCCGCTGGGGTCAAAATCAAGTTACTTATTCGCGGCATGTGTTCGCTTATCCCGCAAATTCCGGGGATCAGCGACAACATCGAAGTCTATAGTATCGTCGACCGATTCCTCGAACACTCACGGGTGATGCTGTTCCACGCGGGTGGAGAGAACAAACTCTTTATCTGCTCCGCCGACTGGATGAGCCGCAACATAGATAATCGCGTTGAAGTGAGTGTGCCGATTTATGATCTGCGCCTAAAACAGATGATAATGGATATTTTATCCTTACAGTTCAATGACAACACTAAAGCACGTGTCATTAACAAGGAACAAAGTAATCCTTATCGGAATCGCGGTAACAAACGAAAAGTGCGTTCTCAAATTGCCATTTATCAATATCTGATTAATTATGAGAAGCGCCAACTGCAAGAATTTAATGCCTTACGTATGTCCACCCATGAGGGTGACGCTGAGCGAGAAGTGAAAACTCAGCCTGACATAACACCTGAGTTACGGGCCAAAGCCAGCTAATCACTGGCTTTATATCGCTTTGATTGCCTAAGGATAATCCGATTGGTAACCACATATTCGCACACACAGTCACACGCTACGCCCAGCAATGTACTCGCAAACTCTAAATCGCGCCACTTTGTCGCCATCGATATGGGGTCGAACAGTTTTCATCTGGTCATTGCCCGCGAGCAAGATGGCAGTTTGCAGATTTTACATAAAGAAAAACAACAGGTTCAGCTCGCCACTGGGCTCAATGCGCAAAATATTCTCGACAATGACGCCATAGAACGTGGCCTCAATTGTTTGCGGGATTTTAACCAAAGATTTTCCAATCTCGACCAAGCGCAAGTGCGATTAGTGGCCACCCACACTCTGAGAATTGCCAAAAACCGCGATCAGTTTATCGAGGCTGCGCTCGCCATCATGCCCTATCCGGTGGAGGTCATTTCGGGCCATGAAGAAGCGCGTTTGATTTATAACGGTATTGCCCAAAGCCAAGTGCTAGGAAAAAGTAATTTAGTCATCGACATCGGTGGCGGTTCTACCGAAGTGGTGATCGGCCAGAAAAATACCCCAACTCAGTTATCTAGCCTGCGCTGCGGTTGTGTGAGTTTTAATGAGCGTTTCTTTATTGATGGGCTCATCACCCCGGCCTCATTTCGCGATGCCCAAAGTGCGGCCGATAAGCAGTTCGCGTCGCTCTCAAAGGAATATTTCGCGGGCGGCTGGGAACTCACCTTGGGTAGCTCAGGCACAGTGAAAGCCATCTGCGAAGCAATTCAAGAAGAGCACGGCGATGAAACCATCACGCTACCACGACTCAAACAGCTCAAAATCAAGTTGATCAAATGTGGCCATATTAGCCAAATCCAATTTGCCAACGTCGATGATAAACGCATTCCCTTAGTGCCCGCCGGACTTGCCATTTTAATCAGCTTTTTTAGGCGCTTACCGATTCAAAAACTTGAGTTTAGCCCAGGCGCACTGCGTGAAGGCGTACTCTATGAACTGGCAAAGATTGGTCAATATCAGGATATTCGCCACCGCACCGTCGACAGTATTGCCCAGCTTTATCATATCGATATGGCCCACGCCGCTAAGGTACGCGACACTGCCATGGCCTTGTTTGAACAGGTCGCCGACGAATGGCAATTAAGGCCCCATGCGCGCTTGCTCGCCTATAGCGCGACTTTACATGAGATCGGATTACACATTAATTCAAAATCCCTGCACAAACACGGCGGTTACATTATCAGTAACAGTGACTTACCTGGGTTTAGCGAAGCATTACAGCTGGATTTAGCGCGGCTTATCACCAATCACAGAAAAAAGCCTAACGAATTAATGCTGGCTGAGCTCGATCCCAACCATAAGCTCACACTCAATCGCCTGCTCTGCTTGCTTAGGCTCGCTGTCTTGCTCAATCTTGGCCGTATCGCTAAGACGCTGACCTTAGATCATATTAAAGTGATCCCCGATGGACTCATGCTAGTACTACCGAGCCATAAGCGGAAAATCAGCTTGTTTATGAAAGATTTACAGCGAGAACAAAAACAAATGCTCACCCTTGGAATGAACCTGCGTTTAGTGTCTAGTCTGACTTAGCGGTTACGGCGTTAGCTCAGCCTAACGTGGCCGAGGCGAGTGTGGGTTAGCTCTGTGTGAATGCGTTTAGCGAGGATTCGGCACTGTTCGGCGCTAAAATATTGCCCTTAATCGAGGGCCATTATCTCGCCTAAAACAAGGTTAAGTTAGCTGTCAATCTGGCTAGGTAACCGGATTTCAACAGCATAGCGGTAGACTTAATCTATGCGCCACAACAGATTAAAGTTTAAAGGATTTTTAACCCTTCACTAAAGCACAAATTCCTGCTCGCGCGTTTGCCGCTGAGTGGGAATTTCTGCTATCATCCACGGCTGACTAATCATAATTCCACGAATTTAAAGATAATCAGAGTCAAACCCTTTTTATCTCGCGATATCAGCCCCATCGCCTGCAGGTACAAGTATGATTAACCACTTTAGTGTGCTTGGTATAAAACCCAGTGCCAAAGAAGACGACATTAAAAAAGCCTATCGACGGCTGTCAAACAAATATCATCCCGACAAGTTGTTAGGCGCCTCGGAAGAGGAAAAGCAGCAAGCCGCCGTACAACTTGAACGCGTTAAAAATGCTTATGATGTGTTGTCCGATCCTAAGCGACGAAATGCGTTTATCAAAGATTTCAATAACGTCATAGTGACCGATCCCGCTAGTGCCATGCGCGAGCTGTGGGATCAATTTTATCCTTGAGCGTTTTCTAGAGTAAGTGCCAAATGGTCAAAAAACTGAATATCTCACGCATTAATGAGCTAAAAAATAATGCCTACGACAATATCGAGTCCTACGACGATCCCGATACACCTAAAGCGCTAGAGCAATTTACTAGCCAAATCAAAAAGGTGTTAGAAGCCGATCCTAAGATGCTCGATACTGTGCCTGAGTACCTGCCTGTCGCGCTTTACGGTCGAATTAAGTTTCCCGCCGAAGCCAAACTCAAGTGGGCACATTGGATAAACACGGCAACTCAACCCGAGTGGGATGAGTTTAAAGTCACGATTGGCTTTAACAATGCTGATTTACCTTTAGTGTTAGCCGTGCGTGGTTACTCGGAAACCTTACTGATTGAAAGCTGCGCCGTGCTGTATTTACTTGAAACTCAAGGTAAAGCAACGCCAGCAGCAAAACATCACGACGATGAAGATGATGACAACGATTATGTTGGCACCTCAGATAACGACGATGATGATGAAGGCGAAGAGGAAGATGGCTACTACGATCACTACGATGATGAGGACCGCTAATGAACACTAGTCTCATTGAGATTACCGTCGCCGAAATTAAAGAGTTGGCGGACGTAGAGCCAAAACAAGCGAGCAAACGCTTTGAAATCATTGCAAATACCATGAGCGACGAGCAATTAGTCGAAGTCATCGAACACATGGATATCGTCACGCTGACCCAAATCAACAGTCACCATGATATCTCTTGCCCTTCGATCATGTCTGAACTCATGACCCCGGAACAAATTCGCGACATCGTCTGTCAGCAACCTTTGTACTGGGAAGAAAAAATCAAAAACAATGCCGAAGAACTTATTCAGCATACCTTTGATTTTTTGACCTATTTAATTCGCATTCAAGATAGCGAAGAAAAGCAAACTGCGATTTTAGAATGTATCGCCGAAGATCCTGCGGGCCTCTTCTACCTGTCGATCCCTTTCATCGAAATGATGTTAGGCGAAAAACATGAAGATGAAGACGGCTACACAGATCTCTACGATGATGAAGAAGACACTGAAACCATCGGCTACGACAGCCGCGTCGCCAGTGAAGATGCACACAGCCTTAGCATAGACGACCCACGCAGCCTAATGGCCTTGATCCACGAGCTCGCGCCCGATGTTGAAAAAGCCATTAAGAGTCTGCTACGAAACGAAAGCTCAGGTTGGGAAATGATCATCAGCAAGTTTGTCAACGAGCTGGTTATTCAAGCCAAAGAGAAAAACCAAGTGACGGATGAATACGCTGAAGTCGATGATATGTTTAGCTTTTTGGATTAAGGAATTATTTGATGCAACTGGTACTGCGTGATGTAGATCAAGGACCCTACCTGAGCAAGGTATTGATCCAAGGCCAAGCAGACGAAACGCTGAGCGGTGAACAGCTGTCACAAATCAAATCCAAAGCCATTTTGATGAGCCTCAAACTGGCCGATAAGTTTTACAACAAGTACAAAATGCACCTGCTCGAACAAGCAGCGCACGATGTCATTGGTGTGGTCAGCCTTGGTTTGATGGAATTATCAAACCAAAACCTGCAGCAGGCGATACGCCTGTTGATCACCGCCGATGGCGTAGTCAAATGCTTCCAAAAAGGCTGGAGCATGCTCAGCACTGTCAGCAAGCATAAACTCGTCAACGGCAAGTCACTGTACGGCGATGTCGACAAGTTCTTGCTAGAACAAGTGTCTAGCCCGCCAGATGCGGAAGAGTGGTTAGGCTATGAAGCCTATCAAGATGCCCTGCTTGAACACCAACGCCAACAGTCAATTGCGGCCTTATTGGCACAGTTTTACGCGCAATCGAGCTATGATCCGCTAGATTTTCTCAATCTAGAGAGTGTATTAGCCGAAGCGGTACTGTATCGATTGTTGTTTGATGGCGCCAAAGTCAGACAAGATTTGAAAAAGCGTATCGGCAAAATCACCTTAAAAGAGGAGTGGTTTACCCGTGAGCATATTGAATTGGAAACTCAGAAAGCGTTAGCAGAATTACCCGCAGAACTCGCTGAAACCATCAGTAAAGATCTCGGTAAAAACTTTGTCCCCGCCCTACTGCGTACCCTGCACTTTGCGAAAAGCTATCGCGAACTCTTACTCAGCGACGCTTCACCCGAGCGCTTAGAAAGATTCGAACATAAAGAAGGTCTCGTCGGCCTCCTCGGCTGGCCACTCTACATAGTACTTTGATCGGTCCTTTAATCAGTACTGTGCTCAGTAGGTTAACGAGTGCTTGAGTCGCTTTAAAATGAGTGCTTTATTGAAAAATAAAGCACTTTTTTAATGTCTTTTGTCTCTATGCTCAATCCCAACAATCAGTATTGACGTCTCAGTTTTGAGTGGTTTTAGCTTTAAAATAAGTAACTTACAGAGATAAAACTCTTCAGTTAGATAAATTCTGGAGATTCATCCCTCCTCAGATAACCCCAAATTCGAAACATGCCATTTTCTATCGAATAAGGAATTGAATATTGGGCTAATTGTGCGCTTACAACATCAGAAAAGTCCGTCACTCGATCCGCCACTAATCTGCCTAGCCATTCTCTTTTGAATGGATCAACTTCTAACCACTCAATGGTTTCTGCTATTTCAAGTAACTCGTGCCACCACACGGCAGTAAAACCTGCATTAGGGTTTTCATCATAAATCAATTTGTATCGCACATAGGGAATAAAGTCTTCAGACTCATTCAAAGCCTTTTCAAGCTCGCACCACTTTGTTTTATTCATTACAGACGAAAGCTGATGCTCGTTTACATACTTCAAAACTTCAGAATTCATTTTTTAGTGTCTCAAGCGACTAAGTGAAAAACTAAATGATATAGCTTTAATAGATATATATTGCCAATAAAAACTAATTAAAATGACAGATAAAATGATGGGCAATAAATTAGGCCATCCATTTTAAACCGTGGAGCGCTTATTGGTTTGACCTACTCATATAAGCTTGCCATCGTATTTGCTCGTCGACAGGGTGAATAGAAGCCTAGGGATTCTAAGTTTATGAACGAGAGCCATGGAGGGCGAACTGGCAGTTAAGCATGGATGTTGTTCCAGTCCATCCTAGAATGCCCTTCCGTAGGGCGGATAGTCGTCACGCGAGTCACCATGGCACGCCTTTTTGCGCACTAGCATAACTTGTATATTTAAAGCGATACGCCGCACGCTTTTGGACAGAAATGTTTGGGGAGCAGTAATTTCAGTTGTTAGAAGTTTAGCGTTTACGGGTATCCACTCGCACAGGCTTGCCATGGCATTCGCTCGTCGACTCGCAGCAAGT